>CAYOAF010000265.1:0-3918 GCA_964401855.1 uncultured Dehalococcoidia bacterium | reverse complement strand
GTAGTCCTTGGCATAGGTTCGGTTAGTGGTGCCAACGTCGACCAGGGCGCCGCCGCTCTGACGCAGCACGTCCGGTATCCGAAAGCCGCCGCCGATTTCGACCGATTCGCCCCGGGAGACAATTACCTCTTTCCCCGCGGCCAAGGCGGTTAGCCCCAGCAACACCGCCGAGGCGTTGTTGTTGACCGCAAGCGCCGCCTCCGCGCCGGTCATCTGGCGGAGCAACGACTGCAGATGGGCCTGGCGGGAGCCGCGCCGCCCGCTTTCCAAGTCCATCTCCAGGTTGGAGTACCCCCGGGCGGCCCGGACCATGGCGGCGACGGCAGCCCGGCTCAATGGAGCGCGGCCCAGGTTGGTGTGGATGATGATTCCGGAGGCATTGATCACGTGGCGGGGTTCTGGTTGGGCCACCGATTGGATCTCCCGGCAGACCGCTTCAGCCAACTCTGACGGAGTCGGCGCCTCGCTCCCTTGGCGGATCCTCTGCCTGGCCTCGTCCAACTGCTGGCGGACCAGGTCGACTACCCATTCCCGGTTGTAGGCCGCGGCCATGGCAACCACCGTGTCGATGCCCATGACCTTGTCCACACTGGGAAGGTGGCGAAACTGCATTTTCCTCTCACATTCTACGCCTGGAGCGGCCTGGAAACGGGCTATATTGTAACACGAACGCCCTCCGCGAAAGCCGCCGGCAGTCGAGACCGGACCCGGTTCACGATATCAAGCCTCAAGGACGCCAACCGGACCTCTCCGCGCGGCGTGGGAAGCCGCGCCCACTCGTGATTCGATCCTTCGCAACCCTTTGTGAGGTCTGCCGCCAATGGTCGTCGCGTGGACCGCTATACTTGAAGCCACCGGCGGTGAACAGAACCCCTCTCGGTCCCCCTTTCGTAAAGGGAGATACAGGGGGATTTCTTCGTCGCAAGGTTCAGAAAGTTGTGCAGACCCTGAATTTGAGAAGCTTCTAGTACTCAGGCAACCCAAATCTGCGAGTTGTCATTCTGAGCCCTTCAGAACAGCTCAGGATAAACTCCGCGAAGAATCTCAGCGTTGCAATGAGATTCTTCGCCGCTCCGCTCCTCAGAATGACATCCTACCAAAACAGGGTTGACTGAGTACTAGCGGTAATGCCAGCGTAGCTCTGAGGCATAGGTGGCCCCAACATGCTCCGCATTCTGGCGGAGCCAAACGCTCAGCTTGGTGCGCCCCGTGGGAGGTCGATGGGATACCAGGAGGTTGGACATCAAACCATCGACTTCGTCCCGGGTCAGTATTGCATCTCTGACCAGCAGACCAAGAAACCTGGTAGCGAGCAAGGCGAACCCCGGCCTCAGGTGGACAGTCCTGGCCCGGCTATTTACAGTTCCGGCGATGAGCCGGACCAACTGGTCGAAGGAGTACGTCTCCGGGCCAACGGCGTCGAAAACCAGGTCGTCGTGCCCGCGGCCGGCACCAGTAGCCAGTTCTGCCAGGTCTTCCGCGTGCACCGGTTGGAGCAGGTAGTCCCCCCTTCCCGGGATGATGAATACCGGGAACCGGCGCAGCAGCCAGGCGATGTTGTTGATGAGGATGTCTTCCAGACCGAAGATCAGGGCCGGCCGAACGATGGCATAAGAGAGCCCCGAATCAATGATGGCTTGCTCCACAATGGCCTTTCCCTCGAAATAAGGGAAGTGAGACTCGCGGGAGGGGTTGGTAATGCTGACGTGCACAATCCTGGAAACGCCGGCGTCCTTGGCCGCCCCAATGAGGGTAAGGGAATTGGCGACGGCCTTCTCGAAGGTCTCTTTCCCGTGGTTGAACCGAATCCAGTAGGTGTTGTAGAGGGTTGTAGCCCCGCAAAGGCTTTCCGTCAGTCCGGCGGAGTCTTCGAAATTCAGCGGCGCCACGCTTATCCGTTGACCGAACGGGTTGTGCCGGCCAGGGTGGCTGGTGAGGGTCCGGACCCGGACCCCCAAGGAAAGGAGTCGGCCCGCGATATATCTCCCGGTGTAGCCAAAGGCTCCCGTTACCACGTTCATTTCAAGGTGTTCTACGCTCACGCACGCCCCTCCGGGGAAAGGACATTATTTCGGGAAACATGTCGTACTGGGAGGCGATCTCATCGAAGGGCCGGCGGGCGCGCCGGTTACGGTCGAAGTCCAGCGTTGGCGGGTCCAGTGCGGGCTTCATATCAGTCCAGGGGTTGTGTCGCTCGGATCCTTCCTGGCCTCGGCGGGAATGACGGTGTCGCGCCTGCCCTGGGGTTAGCAGATGCAGTATAGCAGATGTGCTAATCGCCGCGGCCCTGTCGCGTTGAGGAAGCGCCCCAGTTTCAAGGGCCACCCACGTTGGCAGTACGGCGACTGGTATTCCACCGGCCAAAATTATAGAATAGCCCTACTTCGATGCGCCCAGTACCCCGTTATTTACGGAGTGCCCAGCGGCTATGAAGCCCAGGCTAATGGCCATTCTGGTCATCGGGATTCTGGCGGTGTCCATGATCCTGACCTTGGCCGGCGCCGTCAACCAGACGGTCAGCGGCGACGCCGGCGGCCCGGAGCGGCGGACCGTTTCCCCGGCCGGAGACGGAACAGAGGCCGGGGCAGGGAAAGGCCCCAACGCCCTGGGCCGCAGTTTCAAGTTCGTGTGCCCCTTCCACTAGGCCGGCGAGGCGATCAGCCATGGCATGTACAGCCTGTTTGTAACCGCCGCTCAACTCAATTATCAAGCCTTCTTGGACTCACCCTCGGCTTCAATCCACCAGTCCCACTCGCCCAAGGATAACCGGCGATAGTGAGCATCTCAGAGACGTTCAGTTGCACCACCCACACCCCCCTTGCCAGTGCGGGACCGCTCCGGCCGCTCCAGTTGCTTCAACTGCATCATTGAAACCTTTCAGACCCGGGCCAATAACCTGGCCCGCCGTATGCTGGATGGCTGGGCGCTGGATGAGGATGCGGTCCAAGAAAGCCTCGTCTCCGCGTACTGGGCATTTCATAGCTACCGGGGCGACAACCTCAAGGCCTGGCTCATGCGGATTGTCGCAAACACGTGCCGGGACATACTGCGCGCCCGCCGGTCCCGGCTGGCCTCCTCCCCCGACCCCTTGCCAGTTGACTCGGAGAATCCCGATCGCACCCCCAGCGCCGCGGACCTGCCTTCCGCGAGGAGTCACCCGAGGCGCATGCCGAGCGCCGGGAGCTGAAGCGAGCCATCCAATGTGCCTGAATACTCTCCATGAAGAGCAACGGCTGGCGGTGGTGATGGTGGGTGTTCAGGGCTTGAGCTACGAGGAGGCGGCCCTGGCCATGAACTGCTCCCTGGGGACGGTGAAGTCCCGCATCAGGCGGGGGCGGAGAGGGTTCCGGGATTTCCTGCAAGGAATCGGGGAACTGTTGCCCTCTCGGTTCCGTCATAGTGAGTAAGGTTATGTGGTCCATAAAACGAAACCACCGGCACATCAAGCCGGAAACCCTGACCGAGTAGATGGACGGCGGGCTGGAGGCGGGCGCCCTGGCCCGTGCGGACCGGCAGTTGGCGGCGTGCGGGGTGTGCCGGGATGAGCTGGAATCGCTCCAGGCCGCCGCCGTGTTGCTGCGGCAGCTCCCGATGGAAACGCCCCGCCGCGGTTTTACCATGGCGGCTCTGCCACCGGAGCTGATTCGGGTCCGCCCCTCGCCGGTGATGAGATTGCCTCAATGGGCTTTCGCCGGGGCTGCCTCGGTGGCGGCGATCGTGCTCACGGTGCTGGTTTCCGCCGGTGCTACAGGACCGCTGGCCCCAAAAGGGCGGCTGGTCTCATCGGAGGCAGCGCCGGTGCTGTCTCGGCAAGTGCCGGAGGGTGCCTTGGCCGGGGGGCAGTCCCTGGCCAAGGCCTTGTCTTGAAGATGACAATCTCACGCTCTGGGGAACGCGGGTAGCGGCGGCCGGCAATAA
>CAYOAF010000264.1:0-9273 GCA_964401855.1 uncultured Dehalococcoidia bacterium | reverse complement strand
GCCAGGGGCCTCTTTTTAGCTTCAAAATGTGGCGGAGAGAGTGGGATTCGAACCCACGATACCCGGAGGTATACCGGTTTTCGAGACCGGCGCTTTCGTCCGCTCAGCCATCTCTCCTCGATGCACTATTCAGAATATCCCAGCCATCACCGGCTTTTCAAGGGAGCGGGGGCGGATTGAGCCGCGGCCAGCGACAACGACGGGGGTGCCGGTGCGCCGGTATTGGCTAGGTTATCTGGCCCGCGCCGGGGTAGAGTTGAAGAAGACCGGGACACTGTCCCGGCCTTCTTCAACTCAGAGAATCCCCACGTGGGCGTCGGTTGATGCCGGACGTGGTTTCGCAAACTGGTATGTAACAGGTCTCAGGCGGTCACCAAACTCGCTCAGCCAGAGCGGCAACAGGTCCGTGGCCGCACCGGGCATCATGGTCGTCGATGCCATGGGGCTTGGCTTTGGTGCGGTTGGCATCAACTGCGGGGAGCCCATACTTGAGGGCCATTTCTAGGATGTTAAAGTCGCGTACTCGATGAACCGGTGGTCGCGGAACTGGGCGCCTCTCGCCGAGGCGCCCGGCCCATCTTTCCGGCGCCAAGGGCTCTTCGCCCTGGAGTCCTGCTCAAGGAGCTTTAGTCGGCAACTCCCACGTGGTCGACCGTGACCGCCTCCAGGCTCCGCAGGTTCCTCTTCCCGATCCTCCGGCGCAGGGTGCCCGCGTAGTCTCCGGCCCGGGACGCGAGCGAGTGCCGCGTCTCCTTGCCGGGTCTCGGCGCGAGCAGCAGGCCGGCGACGGCGCCAACCACCGCCCCTGCGATTAATCCAGTGGTCAATCTGTTGCTTCTCTGCATCATCGGTCCTCCTCTCTCTCTTGGCTGGTACTACTGAACTTGCCCTTGCATTTATTAAACTATCCCCCGCGTTACTGGGGAATTACTCGGAAATTACCTGATTATTACTTGGGGGGCTTCTTGCGACGGGCACCTCGCCGTTGGCCCAGGATGTGGGCCGCAACGCCCGAGCAGTCACCCCGGCCCGCCGACCCTCGCGGTAGCTATGTTGGGCTTGTCAGTTCGCCAGAATCCGGGTATAGTATTGTGTGAATCGGATAACAACCAGGCGGAATTCGTCTGGCCGGCTACTGGGGAGTTTGGCCGGTTTACGTGGGGTACACGTGGTCACTCAGTTGGAACTTGTAGAAAGGCTGAGAAAGTGGTCAGTACGGGTGACCCCTCAAAGGCTGGCTATCGCCGAGGCGGTCCTAAACTCCACCGACCACCCTTCGGTCCAGCAGATATACGACCGGGTTCGTGACCATTTCCCCTCGATGACCCTGGCTACAATCTATTCCACCCTCGCGGTGCTGGGAAGGACCGGCCTGATACAGGAGTTGCCTTTTCCCAGGATGTCCCGGTACGAGCCGAACATGGACCCCCACGTCAACTTGGTCTGCATCCAGTGCGAGAACGTGATGGACGCTGAAGCAGGAGACGAAGCAGTGGTCCGGCTTCGGGACCGGGTCTTGGGCGACTCGGACTTCGAAGTCGCCTGGCAGCGGGTGGATTTCTATGGCTGGTGCTCGGCTTGCGCAGCCGCCAAACGCAACGCAAACAGCGCCAAGGTCAAGGTAGTCGGCCTGTAACGCTACCGGGGCGCGATCCGGACGGCAGCCGATTTCGGTCCCTCATCCCCTTCCCTTGAGTCGGCGGACAGTGATTACTGGCTTTTTTCGGTGGACGGCATCCACGGGGAGTACCGGCGGTCGACAATAGGGGGTGGAGTTCATCCGTCCGCCGGAGCAGGAACGATGGGGTGGCTGAATCGCCACTCTCATGGACCCTGACGGCAACATCCCCCAGCTACTGCAACTGCCGTGAGGGGGGCAGTTCTCACGAGATCAGCATCGCGTCCCCAAAAGAGTAGAACCGGTATCCCTCCCCGATGGCCTCCTGGTAGGCCCGCAGCACTCGCTCCCGGCCGGAGAAGGCTGACACCAGCATCAGCAGCGTGGACCGGGGCAGGTGAAAGTTGGTGATCATGGCGTCCACCAACCGGAACTGATGCCCCGGCAGGATGAGCAGGCCGGCCTGGCCGTGGCACGCCTCAACTCGCTTCCGGTCTTCCTCCGCCATCCGCTGCCCCACCTGCTCCAGCACTCGCACCGAGGTGGTGCCCACCGCGATAATCCGTCGTCCCTCGGCAAGGGCGCCGTTCAGGACACCGGCGGTCTCCCGGCCCAGCTCGTAGTACTCGGTGTGTATCGTGTGCTCGGCCGGGTCTTCGCCCTGCACCGGGCGGAAGGTGTCCAGACCCACGTGGAGGGTCACGAAGGCCGGCTCGACCCCGGCATCCCTCAGGCGTTCCAGCAGCGGCTCCGTGAAGTGCAGGCCGGCGGTGGGCGCCGCCACGCTGCCCGGATGGCGGGCGAAGACGGTCTGGTACCGCTCCGGGTCCTCCAGCCGCCGGTGAATGTAGGGCGGCAGCGGCATCACCCCCAGCCGGCCGATGTGGTCCTCGGACTCAAGCTGCACGGTCTTGATCCCATCCGCGCCGGAAGCGAGCACCTCCACATGAAATCCCCGGTCCGCCCCCCCCTCTAAAAAGGGGGATGGGGGGGATTTCCCCCCGTCACCAGGAGACAGCATCGGAGAGTCTTCGCTTTGGTCAGGGGCGGTTGCGGCCTGTCCAGGCGAGTCCAGTACGATCCTGACGCCCGGACGCAGCCGTCGGCCCGGCTGTGCCAGGGCCTGCCAGACGCCGGGGCCTTCCCGGCGCAGCAGGAGGAACTCCACCTTGCCGCCCGTGTCCTCGCGGCGGCCGTACAGCCGGGCCGGCATCACCCGGCTCTGGTTGAAAACCATCACGTCGCCAGGGCGGAGGTGTTCGGGCAGATCGTGGAAGCGGCGGTGCCCGGTGCGGCCGGTGGCCCGGTCCAGCAGCAGCAGCCGGGACGAGTCCCGGGGTACCAGGGGTGTCTGGGCGACCAGTTCCGGGGGAAGGTGGTAGTCGAAATCGCTGGTACGCATGGTCAGATAGCCATCAGCTTTCAGCGGTCAGCCGTCAGCCCATTCCCCCGGTCGCCGACCGCTTTCAACTCCCGTGGATGCTGATGCGCGCCGCGTTCAGCGTGTTGACCAGCAGCATGGCGATGGTCATGGGCCCGACGCCGCCGGGCACGGGCGTGATGGCCTCGGCCTTCTCCGACACGGCCTCGAAGTCCACGTCGCCAACCAGGCGGTAGCCCCGTTTGCGGGCCGAGTCCTCCACCCGGTTGATGCCCACGTCGATGACCACCACGCCCTCCCGGACCATGCCGGCGGTGATGGCGTTGGGCCGGCCCACGGCCGCTATCAGGATGTCGGCCTTGCGGGTCAGGCCGGAGAGGTTCTTGGTCTTGGTGTGGCACACGGTGACGGTGGCGTTGGCTCCCGCCTGCCGCTGCATCAGTAGAATCGCCAGGGGCTTGCCCACGATCTTGCTTCGGCCGCAGATGACGACGTTGAGGCCGGCTGGGTCGTAGCCGTTGCGGAGCAGCAGCTGCTGGATGCCCGCCGGGGTGCCGGGAATGAAATCGGGCCGCCCCTGGGCCAGCTTGCCCAGGTTGAAGGGATGAATGCCGTCTACGTCCTTCCCCGGGTTGACCGCCTCGATGACGCTTTGTTCGTTGATGTTGCGGGGCAAGGGAAGCTGCACCAGTATGCCGTGGAACCGCTCGTCCCGGTTGAGCTTTCCGATCAAGCTTAGGAGGCCGGACTCGGAGGTGGATGAAGGCAGTTCGAAGGTCTCGTTGAACACGCCCGCTTCGGCGCAGGCCCGGCGCTTGTTCCGCACGTATATCCCGGACGCCGAGTCGTCGCCCACCAGGACAACGGCCAGCCCCGGAGTTACTTGGTGCTTGGTCCCCATCTCCGCCACGCCGGCCGCCACTTCGCCCCGGATCTCTTTACCCAGCGCCACTCCGTCCAGGATCTTCGCCATAGGTTATTGGTTTCCCTCACAAACGTCGAGATGCCGGGCGCGCGGAGGCATTATCGACAGGTCCTGGCTCGCTTCGGCGGCCCCGCAGTGGAAGTCCCGGCTGGTTCCGAAGCCCCCAGCCGGATTCCGCCCCAATTCTAGCATGGCAGCCCAAGGGCCTCAACGGCCCGGCGGTGCGGGCAGAGGCCACCGGCCCGATACCCCTTCGCCCGGCGGGTCCTGCGCAGCGTCCAAATCGGGAGCGTTGACAGGGATGAAATCCCCAATTACACTCCCATCCCGTGGAGAGGGCGCATATTTCGGTGGCGGTGAAGAGCCCGAGCGAATGCGGGTAACGCGGGCCCGGAGTCAGACCCAGAGAACCGGAGGGGAAGGAAATGCCGCTCGACTCGCAGGCACAGAAAGTCCTGGACCAGCTTGCCGCGCTGGGTCTGCCTCCCAACCATACCGTTTCGCCCCAAGAGGCCCGAGTCAACATGAACTCACGGCCCCAAAGCTCCGGGCCGGAAGTGGCCCGAGTGGAGGACCGCGGGATTCCCGGACCCGGACCGGAAATCTCGGTGCGGATCTACACTCCCGCCGGCCGTGGCCCCTTTCCGGTGTTGGTGTGGTTTCACGGTGGAGGCTGGGTGGTCGGCAACCTGGAGACCGCCGACGGAACGGCCCGCCGGCTGACGGCACAGGCTGGCTGCGTGGTCGTCTCCGTTGACTACCGCCTGGCGCCGGAGGCCAGGTTCCCGGCCGCCGCGGAGGACTGCTACGCGGTGACCCAGTGGGTGGCGGGGACCGCCGGGAGCATCGACGCCGACCCCGGCAGGATCGCCGTCGGTGGCGACAGCTCCGGCGGCAACCTGGCCGCGGTGGTGTCCCTCATGGCGCGAGACCGGGGAGGGCTGCCACCGATCTTCCAGCTCCTAGTCTACCCGGTCATCGCCCGCGATTTCGACACCGGCTCGTATAAGCAAAATGGAGAAGGCTACGGACTATCCAGCGACTCCATGAAGTGGTACTGGGACCTCTACCTGGCGAGTGACGCCGATGCGTCCAACCCCTACGCCTCGCCACTCCTGGCCAAAGACCTGAGCTGCCTCCCGCCGGCGCTGGTCATCACGGCTGAGTTCGACCCGCTTCGCGACGAAGGAGAGACCTATGCCCAACGCCTCCAGGCGGCGGGGGTCACCGTCACCCATCGCCGCTACGATGGAATGATCCACGGCTTCTTTGGGATGCCCGCCTTTATCGACCGGGGGAGGATCGCCGTGACCGAGGCGTGTTCGGCGCTCAAGCGGGCTTTCTCGGCGGAGGCACGGATCGCCACCCGGTAATCGGCGTCAAAGTCTCATTGGCCGTTCGTCCTGCCTTGCCTCGACTCAGGCTTGATGTTGCGGGACCGTCGGCGCCGAGGCAAGTTACCCGCCGCCCAGGGGGAGAGAGGTACAAGGTGAGCTACTCCGGCCGGCCCGTGAAGCGCTCCGAAGACCCCAGGCTGTTGCGCGGCTTGTGTGCCTTCGTGGACGACATCAAGCTGCCCGGCATGCTTCACGCCTGCATGGTCCGTAGCCCCTACGCCCACGCCCGGATACTGTTGGTGGACGCCTCGGCGGCCGGCAACCTGCACGGAGTGATCGCGGTGCTCACCGGAGACAGCCTGGCCGGCGTCGTCGGGGACCTGGTCCCCCGGCAGATGCCGCAACTGGCTGGAGTAAACATGCCGGGGCACCCCGCCCTGGCCAGAGACAAAGTGTTCTACGTGGGCCAGCCAGTGGCCGTGGTGGTCGCCGAAGACCCCTACCTCGCGAGAGATGCCGTGGATGCGGTGCAAGTTTCCTACCAGCCCCTCCCTCCCGTCATGGACCCTGCCGAAGCGGCCGACGAAGGCTCTACCCCCATTCATCAAGGCCTGGGCGGCAACGTGGTGATGCGCTTCCATACCGGCCGAGGCGACCTGGCGGCTTCATTCGCCCGGGCCGACCGCATCGTCCGGGGAAGCTACGACGTGCCCCGGCTGTCGGCGGCGCCGATGGAAGGCCGGGGCCTGGTGGCTCGGTACCAGCCTCAGGAAGGCCTGCTGACCCTTTGGGCCTCTACTCAGACGCCGTACAAGGTCAAGACCTGCCTGGAACGGTTGCTCTCCCCGCCGCCGGCCCGCGTCCGGGTTATCGCCCCCGACGTGGGCGGCGGTTTCGGCCAGAAGGTGGAGGTCTGGCCGGAAGACCTCGCCGTGAGCTGCCTGGCCATCCAGCTGGAACGGCCCATCAAATGGGTTGAAGAGCGATGGGAAAACATGCTCGCCTACCACGCCAGGGGCCACACGGCAGAGGTGGAAGCCGCGGTCAAGAGCGATGGGTCCATCCTGGCAATGCGGTTTCGGATGACAGCGGACCTGGGCGCCTTCCTCCTCGACGCCAGCCCCGGTCCCCCGGTGAACGCCGCCCAGCGTTGCGCCGGGCCCTACGCCATCCCGGACATGGACGTGGAGGTCCTGAGCGTCATCACCAACAGGCCCCCAACGGGTCCCTACCGGGGTGCCGGAGCGCCGGAGGGCGCCTTCTTCATGGAGCGGACCGTCGACCTCATCGCGGGAGAGTTGGGCCTGGACCCGGTGGAAGTGCGGCGCCGGAACCTCATCCCGCCGGACGCCTTTCCCTACACCACCGCCACCGGCATTACCTACGACTCGGGGGACTTTGTCCCTCCTCTGGAGAAGGCCCTCGAGTTGGCCGGGTATGACGGGTTCCGCCGGGCCCGGCAGGAAAGGGCGCCGGGTGAGCCTCTGCTCGGAATCGGCGTGGCCACGGTGGTGAAGGCGGCGGGGGGCAGCGGCCGGATGATGCAGAGTATCGCCCGGGTCCGGGTGGAGTCTGCCGGACAGGTGAAGGTGTACACGGAAGTCTCTCCCCACGGCCAGGGGACGGCGACGACCTTCGCCCAGATAGCCGCCGATGAGCTTGGAGTCAGCATCGACGACGTGCAGGTGCTTCACGGAGACACCGACATGCTGCCGTCGGGGCAGGGCACCTTCGGCAGCCGGGGCCTGGCCGTTGGTGGCTCGGCCATGCATGTGGGCCTGCAACAGGTCCGCGGGAAGATGGCCCTCATCGCGGCCCATCTCCTGGAATGCCCCATGGAAAACATCATCTTCCAAGAGGGCAAGGTCTTTAACAAGCTGGACCCGGAGCAGGCGATGGCCTTCTCCGATCTGGCCTCGGCGGCCCAACGTTCGCACCTGTTGCCCCCGGGGGTCGAGGCCGGGCTCGAATCCCAGGCCGACTTCGGCCTGTCGGGCAACCCCTACGGTTTCGCGGCCCACATTGCACTGGTCGAAGTGGACCGGGACACGGGAGAGGTGCGGGTCTCGCGCTACGTTGCGGTCCAGGACAGCGGCCCGGTGATTAACCCAACGCTGATCGAAGGCCAGGTGCATGGCGGCCTGGCCCAGGGGCTGGGACAGGCCCTGACCGAGGTGGTGGACTACAGCCCGGAGGGCCAGCCTCTCAACGCCAGCTTCCTGGACTATGGAGTGCCCCTGGCCCGGGACATGCCGGAGGTTAGGCTGGGGTTTACGGCGACGGCATCGCCTACCAACCCCCTGGGCGTAAGGGGGGTGGGGGAGCTGCCGGCGGTTGCCGCGCCGGCGGCGGTGACGAACGCCGTCATGGACGCCCTGTCCGGCGCGGGCGTACGCCACGTCGATAACCCGCTGACCCCGGAAAAGATATGGCAGGCCCTGAAGGGAAGTTCTTTGGGAGGGTTCCCTTGACCATTCCTGAAAAACCGGCTGCCCGGCCGGCAAATCTACTCATGTCACACCGAGCGCAGCGAGGGGTCTCAGGTCTTGCCTGGTTCCGGTGGCGCGTGTGTGACCACAGTGTGGTGCGAGACCAAGTTATAGCCTCATGTTGTTGGCCTGAGGTTCCTCGCCTGCCTGGGGCAAACTCGGAATGATTCATGCTGGTTGCAACCAGCACCACGGCCCATGAAAATAGGTTGCCATGTTTCATCAGGGTCCCGGCGGAAGAGAGAGGCGGAGCAGCACACGCCATACCCTCGTCCCTTTGGGAGGGGTGTTTTCGTGCCAATGACAGGGAGTAGTGGTGTGGCGAAGACGTGCCCATCGGGTTGGTTAACCCGATGGGCAGGAGGAGGGAGAAATGACTGTATTGGTTTTTGGGGGCACCGGGTTCATCGGCCTGCGGGCAATCCGCCGGCTGGCCGAGAGGGGCGAAACCGTGGTCTGCTACGACGTCAACCCGGGAGCCGCCTCTTTTGCGGGCCTGGAGGACCGGGTGAAGGTCATGCGGGGGGACATAACCCAGTTTGAGGACGTGGTGTCGGCCATACTTCAGGTGAAGCCGGACCGCATCATCAATCTGGCCTATCTGTTGGGCGGTGGTGAGGTGGAGCCCCACCTCAACATGCGGATAAACATTCTGGGGATGGACAACTGCTTCGAGGCGGCGAGGCTTTGCGGGGTAAAGCGAGTGGTGTACGCTAGCTCCGTTGCCGTATGCGGGCCACAAAAACTTCACGGGGACCGGCTGGTCGACGAGGATGACCCCACGTCCGGTACCAGGCAGTACGCTGTCCACAAGATCTTCAACGAATTTCAAGCCGCCATATACAACGAAAACTACGGCATGAACATCACCGGCATCCGCCCGGCCAACGTGACCGGTCCCGACAAAGTACGAGGCTCCGTGGACCACGTTCGCTGCGTGGTTTTGCCAGCCCAAGGCGAGCCTGTTAGCTTCCCGAAGAAGGGCATCATGCGGGCGCCGGTCCATGTCGATGACGTCGCGGAGGCCTTCGTCCGGGTAGCCCTGAGCGACTCCCCCCACCATACCCTCTACAACACGGGTGGCGAACCCATCAGCCTGGGAGACCTGGCGGACATGGTCCGCGAGTTCATCCCCGACGCCCAGATATCCTTCGACTCCGAGGGAGGCATCGAGGAATCGGGCACCTACCTGGTGGACAGCAGCCGGCTGCGCCAGGAGTTCGAGTTGGAGTATCCGCCGTTCCGTTCGAGGGTCCTGGATATCATCAACGAGGTGCGGCGGGACGCCGGACTGCCGCTGGTGGACCCGAGGGCGGCCTAGTGTACCGTCTTGTAACTAGCTTTTCATCGGCGAAACTGTGCGGCCTTCCCGCCCCACGATCGTCTTTCCGGCGTAAGCCGGAATCCAGTGAAACGTTACCTGGATCCCGGCCTTCGCCGGGATGACAGACCGGGTATCAAGCCATTTATTAGACACAAGTACCCAGTCAACTTAAATCTGCGAATTGTTATTCTGAGCGAAG
>CAYOAF010000263.1:0-16458 GCA_964401855.1 uncultured Dehalococcoidia bacterium | reverse complement strand
ACGACATAGGCCCTCGCGCCACTAAGTCGTACTGGTTTGGGCTCTTCCCCTTTCGTTCGCCACTACTCAGGGAATCTCGGTTGATTTATTTTCCTCGGGGTACTTAGATGTTTCAGTTCCCCCGCTTACCCTCCTTCCTCTACAGGAAGGATGAACCGGCTCAACACCGGAACAGGTTTCCCCATTCGGGCATCCTCGACTATGCCTGCTAGACGGCTCATCGAGGCTTATCGCAGCCTTGCCGCGCCCTTCATCGGCCCTTGGTCCCAAGGCATCCACCGTAAGCCCTTAATAACTTGACCCACGCTAGGAACTCCAAACTTTCTTTGGATTTCTTTTGCAGGATACTTAGACTTCTTATTCTTTTTTTAAGGTGCTACAAGAGAAACGGCGGCTGAGGGTAAACCCCAAGCCACCGCTCAGGTTTCCCTGCGATTATTTTGTTGTCAGTTAAACAGCATCCTTGCTCTGTAACCGCTCCCTTGTAATTTACCTATTATAGGCAGGTTCCAAACCCTAGTCAAGGGGTGGAATTGAGCTTTCCCCCCGTCCTAAACCCCCTCTTTCGCAAGAGGGAAGCAACTGCTCTCTTCACCTTGGGAGATGGGAGGGTTGGAGAGGGGGTATCACCGCCCGGTAAACTTGGGCTGCCGCTTTTCAAGGAAAGCCTGCACCGCTTCCTTGTGATCCTCGGTCCGGCGCGTCTGGTCCAGGCCCAGGTGGGCCATCTTGAGGCTTTCCTCGAAGTCGGTCTCCAGGCCGCGGATGACCAGGTACTTGATCAGGGCCAACGACACCGTCGGCCCCTGGGCCAGCCGGGTCGCCAGCTCCAGGCCGGCTTCCAGTGCCGTGCCGTCGGGCACCACCTTGCTCACCAGGCCCATGCGGTAGGCCTCGTTGCCGTCCACCCGGTCCCCGGTGTACTGGAGCAACAGGGTGTTGCTCAGGCCGATGAGCCGGGGCAACTGCCAGCAGCTTCCGTCCCCGGGAAGCAGACCCATGCGGACGAAGGCCTCGGAGAATACCGCCTTCTCGGCGGCGATGCGGATGTCGCAGGCCAGGGCCACACCCATGCCCACACCCATGGCATGCCCGTTGACCGCGGCGATGGACGGTTTCTGGAGCTTGTGGATCCGCAGGGGCACCACGCTGGCCCGGCCGCCGATTTGATTCTTGTCCTCCCGGTGGGCGTACCGGGCTTCCATCTTGCCCCAGGGCAAGGGCGCCGGCCCCTCGTCCCCGGTGGGCTGCCCCTCCGCCTTCTGAATACGCTGGCTCAACCCCCGAACGTTGGCACCGGAGCAGAAGGAAGGCTCGGTGCCGGTCATAAGGAGCACCCGGTGTTCCGGGTCATCCTCGAACCGGTCCAATGCGGCCATGATTTCATCGGCCATGTCCGGTCCCATGGAATTGCGAGTAGGGGGGTCGTGCATGGTTAGAATGAATACATGGTCCTTGGTCTCCGTCTTGAGAAATTGATAGTCCATGAGCTGCCTCCAAGTAGCAAGCTGTGAAGCGGTCAGTTTTCAGCGATCAGCCGTCAGTGGGCGATCACCGGTCCCATCAAGGTGGGCGGCCCCATCCGGGTCGAGCCGTATAGCCCGCTCTTTTGCACCGCAGAGACGCGGAGGTTCGATAGGTCTTCATATTCCTGCGTCCTCTGCGTCTCTGCGGTTAGTGGACCGTCCGCCTAACCGCCGTTTTTCACCAGCGTCTTTCTGACGGCCCCGGCGATGTCGGTCATCCGGGGAATGTCGGACCAGGCATCGACGGCCGCGTCTACCCCGGTCTCGGTGAGGGCCAGCCGGGCGTTGTTCCGGAACTTGCCCTTGATGCTCTCGAAGCCCCAAGGATTCTGCTGACCTCCCAAAATCCTGTTGGAGGCCGTGGTGTGCTCGAAAACACGCCCGTCCTTCAGGGTGATCCGGACGGGCAAGGTCTGATGAAAGTCCCCCGCCACCATTTCCCACTTTGCAAAGACCCGGGTGCTCACCTTGTCCATGGTCTCCCGCATCTTGGGGTCGGCCATTTTCTCCTCGGTGAAGCTGTCGATGGCCACCTCGCCGTCCACCAGGGCCGCCGCCACGTTGTATTTGGCGCTGAACTTGCCCTTCAGCGGGCCGTCGGCTTCGGTGTACAGCATGACCACCGAGATGTACGACTGGTCCACCTCGGCGCTGGCCACGTCTTCGTAGGTGAAGTTGTGCTCCCG
The DNA here is from genome assembly GCA_964401855.1 of uncultured Dehalococcoidia bacterium. GTDB lineage: Bacteria > Chloroflexota > Dehalococcoidia > Lucifugimonadales > UBA3495 > CAJWBT01. The sequence continues at coordinate 14,246 of CAYOAF010000263.1, read as the reverse complement.
CATCATTCCGAAGAGGCTGTCCAGCATGGCGTGGTTGCCCCCGCAGCAGGGGTATTTCTTGATGATCATCACGTCCTGGATGCGGAAGGGGTTGCCCAGGTTCTCTGCCATGTCGTTCAGGTCGTAAAGACCCTCGCCCAGCACCGTGGCGGCGAAGCCCACCGGGTGCTCCACGATCTGGGCGCCGGCGGTGAGCCCCCTCTGGGCCAGCTGCGCCGCCATCACCCCGTCCCGGCTGACCATGCCGGCGTGGAGGGGCTTAGTCATGGTGCCGAAATTGTGGATCAGTCCACCGGCCATCGACCCCGCGATGCCCAGGGCCATGGTGGTCTGGCGCTCATCGAGCTTGAGCAGCTTGGCGCAGGCGGCAGTACTGGCCAGCCGGCCCATGACGGCGGTGCCGTGGAACCCCTTGTTCATCTGGTTGTACTGGGTGGCATGCTGGATGGCCATCCCGACCTCGCAGCCGATGACATAGGCCTCCATCAGGTCGCGTCCGGAGGAACCGATGCTCTCTCCCAGGGCTAGCAGCGGCGGAAACAGGACCGCCGTCGGGTGGCCGAAGCCGCCGAAGTCGTCGTAGTCCAGTGCGTGCCCCATGGTGCCGTTGGCCATCGCCGCGTTGGCCAGGGAGCTTCGTTGTCCCGACGCCAGCACGGTAGCCTGGGATGCGCTCCCTTGGTCGGTCACGTACTGCTGGATTATCTCGCCCACCGGCTGCACTGAGCCGGCCAGAATGACCCCCAGCAGGTCGAAGCAGGACTCATTGGCCACGCGGATGGCGTCGGGTGGGATGTCCTCGTAGTTGGTGTTGACGATCCAGCGGGCAATCGTTTCTGTCGCGCCCATTTGTGCCCTCCGTATTATGATGGGATTGCGGTTGCCACTCCCGGTCCGGGACTGCGGGGTGACCGCATATGCAGCCGATAAATAGAGGAATCCTGAGCGGGTTGAAGCTACTTCTGGGCCACTTGAGGAAGACCTATACCACCTCCGGCCGGGTAACCGTGGAAACCGTTGAACACGGGGAGCCCTGGGCCGAGTTCGATGCGCCCCCGCCCATCCGAAGAACAGGCACGCCACCCGGCTGAAGCCGCCGGCTGCCTTTATTCACCGCGGAGGCGTGGAGGTTCAATGCTGTTTTCAACCCTCCGCGCCCCCTGCGCCTCCGCGGTGGAAGCTATCGAGCAGATGCCAGCCTTTTACTTCACCAGCGTGCGGCCGATGGCCTCGGTGAGGTCAGTCACCTGGGTGATGTCGGACCAGGCGTCGACGGCCGCGGTTACCCCTTCCTCGGAGAGGGCCAGGGCCGCGTTGTCCCGGAACTTACCTTTGATGCTCTCGAAGCTCCAGGGGTTCTTCTGGCTGCCCAGGATCATCTCTCTGGGTGTGTGATGCTCGAAAACACGCCCGTCCTTCAAGGTGATCCGGATGGGCAAGGTCGGGTGGGCCTCCAGGTCAGCCAACTCCCATTTGGACAAGACCTTGGTGCGTACCTTGCTCATGGCCTCTTGCATCTCGGGCTCGGCGATCTTCTCCTCCGTAAAGGTATCGACCACCACCTTCCCGTCCACCAGGGCCGCCGCCACGTTGTACTTGGCGCTGAACTTACCCTTTAGCGGGTCGTCGGGCTCCCCGTACAGCATCACCACCGAAACGTACGACTGGTCGACCTCGGCGCTGGCCACGTCTTCGTGGGTGAAGTTATGCTCCCGCATCATCCCGAACAGGCTGTCCAGCATGGCGTGGTTGCCACCGCAGCAGGGATACTTTTTGATCATCAGCGCGTCCTGGGTGCGGAAGGGCTTGCCCAGGTTATCCGCCATCACGTCCAGGTCGTAGATGCCTTCGCCCAACACCGTGGCGGCATAGCCCACCGGGTGCTCGAGGACCTCCTGTCCGGCGCTGAGGCCTCGCTGGGCCAGTTGCGCCGCCATCACCCCGTCGCGGCTGACCATGCCGGCGTGCAAGGGCTTGGTCATCGTGCCGAAGTTGTGGATCAGCCCGCCGGCCATGGAACCGGCGATGCCGAGGGCAGTCCTGGTCTGGTGCTCGTCAAGCTTAAGCAGTTTGGCGCAGGCCGCCACGCTGGCCATCCGGCCGATGACGGCGGTGCTATGGAAGCCCCGGAGCATCTGGTTGTACTGGGTGGCATGGGAGATGGCCAGGCCGATCTCGCAGCCGACGACGTAGGCTTCCAGCAGGTCGCGGCCGGTGGAGCCCAGTTGCTCTCCCAGGGCCAGCAATGGAGGGAAGATGACCGTCGTGGGGTGTCCGAAACCGCCGAAGTCATCGAAGTCCAGGGCATGACCCATGGTGCCGTTGGCCATCGCCGCGTTGGCCAGGGAACTCCGCATTCCCGACGACAGCACGGTCGCCTGGGAAGCACCGCCTTGATCGGCCACGTATTTCTGGATTATCTCGCCTACCGGCTGCACCGACCCGGCCAGGATAACCCCCAGCAGGTCGAAGCAGGACTCGTTGGCCACGCGAATAGCGTCGGGTGGGATGTCCTCATAGCTTGTGTCCACTATCCATTTGGCAATCTTTTCGGTTGCGCCCATAAAATCGCCTCCGCTGCATGGAATTGCGGCCACTCCCGGCCGCAGAGCATCCCCATTATATACCGGGAGCCGTTCGTGGCAAGGGGCGGACCAGCTTTCGGCCTTCAGCGGCCTGCTGACCGCTTGCGTCGTTTGCGCTGCCGCGGGGGCGCGAATATACTTGTACCGGACCACGAGGCGGTCCCGGCGGTGCGAGCGTTTCAGAGGTGTCGCCAATGCCATCAGCTTTCCGAGACCTGGTGCCGGAGCCTCTACAACCTCCGGGTTAACGTGCCAGGCCGGCCGGTCTTCTAGCGCCGAGTTTATCACCGCAGAGACGCAGAGCACACAAAGATAAAAGGAGCAAATACTAATCTCTGTGTGCTCTGCGTCTCTGCGGTGAACATTTGCGTACAACTCGACCAACACCCAAGGAGCGAGCCATGACGAACACGGCGGACGCGGTTATCATCGGCGGCGGGGTGATGGGGTGCAGCATCCTCTACAACCTGGCCGCCCGCGGGCTGAAGAACGTGGTGCTGCTGGAACGGGACCTGTTGGGCTCCGGCTCCACCGGGCGCTCCTCCGGCGTGGTGCGGATGCACTACTCCAACGAAATCCACGCCCGAATGGCCTGGCTCAGCCTTGAGGTGCTCCGCGATTTCGACCAGATTCTAGGAGGGGACAGCGGCTTCGTTCAGACCGGCTTTGTCATCATGTCTGGGGATGCCGACGCCGCGGCCTTTCACGCCAACGTCGCCATGCACCAGACGGTGGGAATCCAGACCAGCCTCATCAGCCGGGAGGACGCCAGAGAGGTCGCCCCCGGGTTTTACCTCGACGATTGCGCCGCGATCGCCTACGAGCCCCAGTCCGGCTACGCCGACCCCTCCGGCACGGCCTCCGCCTACGCCAGCCGGGCCAGGGAGTTCGGCGCCAAGGTCCAGCTCCAGACGCCGGCCACAGGGGTCGAGGTCTCCGGAGGCCGGGTGGTGGCGGTCCAGACCAGCGACGAGCGGATAGAAACACCCATGGCGGTGGTGGCCACCGGACCCTGGAGCCGCCACTTCCTGCTTCAACAGGGGATCGACCTGCCGCTGGAGGCCACCCGCCACGAAGTGTTTCACCTGAAGCGGCCCCTGGAGCGGCTCCTCTACCACCCCGGCGGCGGCGACTTGGACCGCCTGGTCTACTTCCGCCCCGAAGGGTCCGGCCTGACCCTGGTGGGCAACGGGAACATCGAAGAGCCGGTCGAAGACCCGGAGGTCTACGCTCAGCGGCCCAGCCAGAGCTTCATCCAAGAGGTTTGGAGCCGCCTGGCCCACCGCATTCCGGTGTTGGAGGATGCGGAGTACAGCACCGGCTACGCGGGGCTCTATACCAGCACCCCCGACTCCCACCCGGTGATGGACCGGGTGGAGGGCACTGACGGCCTATACATCTGCACCGGTTTCAGCGGCCATGGCTTCAAGCTGTCCCCCATGGCCGGCGTCCTGATGGCCGAGCTGATGCTAGATGGGAAGGCCACCACCATCGACATCTCCCCGCTGCGGATGTCCCGCTTCCGGGATGGGGACCTGAACCAGCCCAGCTACGGCTTCCGGGTGCTGGTCTAGTTGCCTGAGGAACCAAGCTTCCACCGGTTGCCGCAAAAGGACACCCGCCAAGCCGCGGCGTCAGCCGGTGACCGAAGAGAGGTCTGTAGAGCATGCCCGCATTTACCATCGATTCCACCAGGCTGAACCGCACTCTCGAGGAGTTGGGCCGCTTCGGCGATACCTCAAAAGGGATGCAGCGCATCGCTTTCTCCCCGGCCGATATCGCCGGCCGGGAATACACCATCTCCTTGATGCGCGGGGCCGGGTTGGAGACCGGAATCGACACCGCGGGCAACATCATCGGGCGCCGGGCCGGGTCGTCCCCCGGCCTGCCCGCCATAGCCTTGGGCTCCCATACCGACACAGTGCCCAGTGGCGGAAAATACGACGGCGCCCTGGGGGTGATGGCGGCCATCGAGGCCGCTCAGACCTTGGCCGATAACCGGGTCACCCTGCGCCATCCCGTAGAAACTCTGGTATTCACCAACGAAGAGGGCACCCGCTACCACCGGTGGCTGATCGGCAGCCGGGCCATGGCCGGCCTGCTGGAACCCGAGGACCTGACCGCCGTCGACGACGAGGGCGTGCACCTCAGTGTCCGGATGGCCGGCATCGGCGGAGACCTTTCGCGCATTGGGGAGGCGGCCCGCAAGCCCGGGGAGCTTGCCGCCTATTTCGAGCTGCACATCGAGCAGGGGCCCACCCTATTCCAGTCGAAGGTCCCTGTTGGCGTGGTCACCGCCATTACCGGCCGGTCAGTCTTCGAGGTTGAGATTAAAGGCATGTCGAACCACGCCGGCACCACCCCGATGCCGGCCCGGCGGGATGCCCTGGTCAGCGCCTCCCGATTGGTCCTGGCGGTGCAACGGCTGGCCGCGGAACTGGAGGTCTGCCGGGTGGCAACGGTGGGAAGCGTTCAGACCCTTCCCAACGCGGTCAACGTGATCCCCGGGAATGTTCGCCTCGGGCTGGAGTTTCGGGACGTGAGCATGGAGGGCCTCACCGCCGCCGAAGCAGAACTCCGGCGAGTCGCCGCCGAGATCTCAGACTCCGACGGGTTGGAAATGGAAATCCAGCGCCACCGGGCGAGCCGGCCGGTGCCCATCCAGCCCCACATGCAAGCCCTGGTGGAGGAGGCTGCCGGCCGCTGCGGGCTGGCCCATACCAGGCTGCCCAGCGGCGCCGGGCACGACGCCCAGGCCATGGCCGCCATCACCCAAGCGGCGATGCTCTTCGTTCCCAGCGTGGACGGCATCAGCCATGCCCCCGAGGAGTTCTCCTCCCCCGAGGACTGTGCCAACGGCACCCAGGCGCTCCTGGAGCTGCTTCTGCTGGCTGACGAGAGGCTGTGACTGGTTCGATAATGCCCTTCAGGCGAGCCCGTCTTTCATGTACCTTGACCCGGAGGACGGGACTGGGGTACCGGTCAACGTTGCCGAAGGGCCGGAGGTGACAAACGGCCCCGCGTTTTCACGGTTCTCGGTACCGGAGGAAGACCGGGCCGGCGGTTCCTGAGATTATGTCTACCTGGCGGCTTTGCCAAGGTTGTCGGCTTGGCGGGACAATCGCCCCGGCGTCCGCCGCCGGCTGAGGCTACAGAATGAAGATCAAGGCAAGCTACGACTTCGACGAGGCCGCTCCAACGGTGTGGGCGGCGCTGACGGACCCCGAAACCCTGGCGCGCTGCATTTCCGGCTGTGAAGGCCTCGACCCGGTGGGCAACGACGAATACCAGGCAGTGTTGAACGTGGGCGTTGGTCCTATCCGCGGCCGCTACGACGCCAAGATATCCATGCTCGACCAGGTCCCCCACCGGTCTTACCGGCTGACGGTCCAGGGCGCCTGCGGCGGCGGTTTCATCAGCGGAGAGGTGGTCATTACCCTGGTGGAGCAGGGGGGTAAGACCACCGTGACCGTGGATAGCGATTCCCAAGCCGGCGGGCCCGTGGCCCGGGTCGGGCAGCGGCTGATGGAAAGCGTGGCCAAGATGATGATGGACAGGTTCTTTGGCAGCCTCCGGAAGGCCGCCCGCGAGGCCGCCCCCGGCACCGGCCAGCCTGGTACGGACTAGGCCGGCTTGGCCCGAATCCTCTATTATCCGTCAATACCTCCAGGCCCCCGGGAACCACTTTGCGATCGTGGGGCCGGTCTGCTATTCTGTCGGCACCGGGCAGCGGGCCGGCCGGCCGCCGGCGGGGTGGGGGTTTTCCCGGCGCGGGATTTTTCGTCTCGCCCCAAATGCTTCTCGCTCACCCCCCGTTGCCTCATGTTTCGTTAAGGAGGGACCCTATGGAGCGTCGCGTGCCGACCAAGGACGAGGTGCTGGCATACCTGAAAGAGGACCGGAACTGGGGCCGGTGGGGCGCCGACGACCAAAAGGGCGCGCTCAACATGGTGACCCCCGAGAAGCGGGCGGCGGCGGCCCGGCTGGTCCGGAGCGGCCGGGCGGTTTCTTTGAGTCGTGATTTTCCCAAAACCCCGGCTTCCAACAATCCCACGCCGGCCATCCATTATATGAAGCGCATGGACCGGGGCCCTGGAGCCGGGGCGGCTATCGACTACTATGGCATCTCCTATCATGGCTCGGCCACCACCCACCTGGACGCCCTCTGCCACGTGTGGGACTCCAATGGCATGTGGAACGGCAGAAACCCCGACGAAACCATCACCATGGACGGGGCACTCTGGGGGTCGGTGGAGAATTGGAAAGACGGAATCGCAACCAGAGGCGTCCTCTTGGACGTGCCCAAGCACCGGGGGGAGCCCTACGTGACCCCCGATAAACCGGTCCATGGCTGGGAGCTGGAGGACATCGCCAGAGAAGAGGGGGTTTCCATGGAGCCCGGCGACGCCCTGATAGTGTACAGCGGCCGGGAGAAATGGGATGAAGCCGGCAATCGCACCTGGGGCAGCGACCGGGACTCGCGGCCGGGCCTGCACTCCACCTGCCTGAAGTTCATCCGTGAGTCGGACTGTTGCCTGCTGGTGTGGGACATGATGGACTTCACACCCAACGGCTACGGCATCCCCTGGTCGGTCCACGGGTCTATCTTCGCCTACGGCATCGGCCTGGTCGACAACTCTTTGCTTCAACCACTGGCCGAGGCCTGCGCCGAAGAGGGCCGCTACGAATTCATGCTCACCGTCAATCCTCTGCGAGTGGTCGGAGGCACCGGTTCTCCCGTCAACCCGATCGCCCTGTTCTAGTAGCTGTTTCAAAATGTGGTTCGACAAGCTCACCACAAACGGTGGAAGGCCTCTTTCCCGTTCGTCCTGAGCCTGTCGAAGGACGGCAAAGAATCTCATTGTCATGCTGAAATTCTTCTGCCGTCTAGGATGCAGGCAACGGCCAACCCGCTAGAAGGGTGCCTGCTACACGTGTCAAGGGAGTTCCTCATACGCATGGAGCAGTATTGGCATACTGTAAGATATTTGCTCTAAACAATAACATGATGCGTATAACTTTGAGGTGATGCATGGCCAGGATCAACATTAGTATCCCCAACAAACTGATGACAAGGCTGGAACCCATCAAGGACGAAATCAACATCTCGCAGCTGTGCCACGAGGCCATAGAGCAACGGGTAGCCGCTTTTGAACGGGCATCGAACGGCGATGGGAACGCCTTGGACCTGGACAGCCTGGTCCAACGGCTTCGCCAGGAGCGGGAACTGTTCGAGAGCAATTCCGAACAACTGGGCAAGGACAATGCCGCCGCCTGGATGAGTTCCGCCTCTTATCCGGAGGTCAAGGCCGTCACGGATTATCAAGGGCCAGCCAACATGCGCAGCTACAGGTTGCCCCGCGCCGCCTTCAAAGGCACGAAGCACGACATGGAGAAGGCGCAACTCGATTGCGAAGGGCCCCACATAGCAGCCTATAAGACGGCGTGGCTGGATTACGTGAAGACGGTTTGGGCCCAGGTTGTTGACCGGGTGGAGCCGGCGGGCAGGAACGAGGCTGTGGAGACTGCCGCGCAAAACGGCGCCTAGCCGCACAGCCCTGGCGCCAGCGGCGCCACCTGTCGGTTTTCGAGAGCGACAAGGTTGGGCCACGCCGCAGTTCATGTGGCGTGGCCTCGGGCCGGGTTCTACTCTCGGGGCGCGTTATTCAGGGTGGGGGCCGGGGCGCCCGGCTTGGGCATAGGGCTGATAACAAGTATCAAGGCGGAAAGCGCCACAACGACGGTGGCGTAATAGAACACGAACTCAACCCCCAACCAGTCCTTCATGGCCCCCGCGAGTATCGATGAAACCGCGATAATGGGCTGGGTGAGCCCAAAGACCAGACCGTAGGACGTGGCCTCAGCGCCGCTAGGCGCCAGGTCGAGAACCGCGGCCCTGATGACCTGGTTCAGGGAGTAGGAAAATAGGCCCATCGCGGCGATTACTATGGTGAGGCCGAGGCCTGCTCCCACATTGACCAACAAGAAGGACAGCACGGACATGGCTATCAGCCCCGGCACAAGCACGGGCTTCCTGCCGAACCGGTCCGAGAGGGTGCCCATGAAGGGCAGCGCGACCATCCCCAGGGCGGTCAGCAGCGCCACATAGAAGCCTACGGTGGCGTCTCCCAGTTCCAGTTCGTCGCTCAAGTATATAGGGGTCCACCAGCTGATAGCATTGAAGCCCACGGCTCTGAGCATGGCCACCGACACCAGACGGAGGACCGCACTGCTCTTGAGCAAACCAAAGGCGTCCTGCAGGCGGTCTCCCAGCCTTTTTCCCTCCTCTGCACTGTCCCCTCTCAGGCTCCGGAGGGACACCCAGAAGAGCAGGGCTAGGAACAAGGGCGGGAGCGCATAGAGAAAAGCGACCTGGCGCCAGGTTAGGAGAAGAAAGCCCAGGAGCACCCCCGCCACCAAGGGCCCCACCACGTTTCCCAGGTTCCCTCCCAACCCGTGGACCGAGATGGCCATGCCTCTTCGTTCAGGGAAGCGCCGGGATAGGGCAGCCATGGCCGGCAGGTGCCATATCGTCCCCGGCAGGGAGATCAACACCATGGCAACCAGCAGAAATGGCAGGCTGGGCACGGCGCCGGTCACCGCCCAGGCCACCGCGATCAGGCCCATACATCCGACGAAAACCTCCCTCCACCGGCGTCTCAACATGTCGACGACGAAGCCGCCGGGCACTTCGATGGAGAAGGAGGTGAGGTGCCGTACCGTGTCCAGGGAACCCACTCCTACCCCACTGAGGTCCAAATCGGAGACGATTTTGGGGAGAAGCACCAGGAAGCCACGCTGATAGAAGTGGGCGACGGCGTGTCCCAGGGTCAGGTTGGCCAGCAGGAACCCCCGGTGTTCCAGGCGAGCCGGCCCTCCTTGAGTCAGTCCTCTCACCCGCTACTCTCCCCCGGGTAGATTTTCCGAATTAGTTTCGGGCCTCCGGCTGGCAGCTAGATGCCGCCAATCGACCGGGAGACCGTCAGCGTCGATTCCTTGACCCCACCGCGAGCTGGCCCTCTTTCTGCTTCCAACGAAGCGCCACTGGATACCTGAGGCCTCACCGCGCTCCGCTCCAGAGGGGCCTTGCCGCAAAAGTACCCTGGGACCTGTCGTCCCGAGTCCTTCCGCGGAAGGACTCCCCGGAATCGTTCATGCTGGTTGCCACCAGCACCACGGCCCACGAAAATGGATTGGCGCCGGTTGGTGATCACAGGTGTACCGGCATCGGCGTCGCGGCGGGCTCAGGGTCGCCACCGGCGGCCGGCAGCAGGCTGCAAGCCGGAACACCAAGGTGAAGCAGGACTGGTCGCCCGGGCCGGATGTACGGGTAAGGACGCTTGGGCGCCGGACCTTGGGCCGGCCGACGGCTAGCTGCCGGGCACCTCGATAGCTTTGGTGACGGCATACCCTCCGTAGGCGCCCCATCCGGCGGAGAGGCCCGCCCACCACTGGGACTCACCACCCACCACGGCGACGTGGATGTCCTGCGGCGTCTCCACCATGGGGACCACCGCATCGTCGGGGAGATTGGACAGGTCGGGCGGGTCCTCCACACCATGGCCCCAGTAATACATGTGGCCCTCCCCCTCCACCAGGATGCCGCTCTGCTTCAGCCAACCCACGTTGTACCCGGCGTTCTTCCACAGCCACTCCTTCAGGGCTTCCTTGGAGTAGCCGCCCCGGTCCAATTCCTGGGCCACTCTACCGCTGAAAGAGATGAGGTACTGTCCCGCGGTGTGAAACATGTTGATGCCCACCGTGGGCAGGGAGTAGGCTAGCAACTTCAGTATGCGGTCCGTCGTGCCCGGCACGAAGACGGGGTCTGGGGCCTGGCAAGCGAAGACCGTCACCGCGTTCTGGTCCCGGCCCATTCCGGCCCGCTCCTCGTGAAACAGGGTCCACGGGCTGGCCTCTTCGTTCTCTGCCACGCAGAAAGTGAACTTGGCGGGACTGCCCTGGGTGGACATATCCGAGACCCCCGGGATGGCGCCCCCGATATTCCACAGCACCAGACGGACCGCCCGGCCTATGGCGGCGTTGGCGTGAGATCCGCCCCCGAACGCCCCTTCCCGCACGTTGAAGCCCAGGTCACGGGCGATGGGGCCGTTGACGATGACCAACGGTGCGCAAGGATTGGTGGTTGACTGGACGCCGTGCAGGTTGAACTCCGGTTCCAGCATGGCCTCGATGGCGGCGATGACCACCGGGACCATCTGGGGGGCGCACCCGGCCATGACGCAGTTGATGGCCACTTGCTCAACGGTGGCCATCCCCTTTTTAGGCTCGATGACGCCGAGGGTGTCCTGGGGGTCGCGGCCCAGGTACTCGACCACGGCGCCGACCCGGTCCTCAGTGGGAGGGCAGAGGGGCAGGCCGTCGGTCCAGCCCCGGCTCAAGGCCAACTCGAAGAACTCCCAATAGTCGGATATGTCCGCGGCGGGCGACGAATAGCGCACAGCCATGGATGATCGTCCCCGTAGAGAAGTTGGCCTACTGGATTTCTTCGTCCCCCGAAGAGGTCAGAGCGTGGATGACCAGGTCCAGATTGGCTTCGGCGATTTTTCTGACATCGGTGGAGATGTTGCCCCCCTTTGGGGCCGACTCGATCAAGAGAGGCAGGTCCGGCATTCCGAGGCTCTTGGCATGGGACCGGGCGGCCCGCTCGAACTTGTCGTGAGTGACGGTGACGGTGGGCTTGCCCTGCTGCTCCAACTCTATGGCGTCGCGCACGGACGCCGAAGTGCAGGAGCCTCAAGCGCACTGCCCGTTGATCACCACGTCGGCCTGTTCGATCAGGGCCTCCATCTGCTCCGGCGGCGCTACCTTGGAGATGTTGGGTTTTTTGAACCAGATGTGGCCCCCCAACTCGTACCGCTCCTCCAGCAACTGCCGCATCTCTTCCATCAGCGGGTACATCCCGAAGGAGCCGTCCTCGCGGCGGCAGCCCCATCCGTCCAGGAATCCCACAACCTTTTCATTCAACGAAACAGGCCTGGAAGCCATCTTTGAGATGTCGTTGAGGAACGTGGTGTTCGGCAACAGCACCTTCATGGTCGCCCTCCTCACCTTACCTAACCTAGGGGGCAGGTTCAGTCTGGAACTCCCCCCGGTAGGGCTAGGGTAGAGCGCGTCCTTCGTCCCTGTCAAGGGGTGTTGCCACGGGGCGCGGCCCCTCGACCGCGGTCCCGGCGTTGACCCGGAGCAAAGCCTGAATTAAACTTTTCAAGGGACTGGCGACGGCACGGGCTACAAACGGTCCCGGCCGGGCAGAAGCCAAAGCGGGAGATTTTCCACGCCTATCTAGGAGGGCCGAGCATGACCACGGCAAGCCGTCTATCGATGCCGCTGGGGGAAACCATATTCACGCAACGAGCGATCCGGCGGATGAGGTCCACCCCGGTCCCCGACGCAGACCTGCAGGACATCCTGGAGGCTGCGATCAGGGCCCCGAACGGAGGAAACAGCCAGCCGTGGCATTTCCTGGTAGTGAGGGACCCTGACCTGCGGGCCCAGTTGGGCGTCCTCTATCGAGAGGCGTGGTGGGCCAAACGGAAGGACGAGGGGATCAACGGCCCTGAAGACCTTCCGCCGGGCAAGAATACGAAAAGGTCGGCCATGAGGCTTTCCGGCGAGATCGGAGGGGCCCCCGTTATCATCCTTCTTTGCGCCACTTCCAGAGGGCCGGGACCCGCGGGGTCCGTCATTCCGGCGGCGCAGAACTTGCTCCTGGCGGCGCGGGCCCTGGGGATAGGGGGCACCATCACCACATTGCACCCCCAGGTGGAAGAGCGGGTGCACCGGCTGTTCGGGATCCCCGGCACAGCCCAGGTCGTCTATTGCATTCCGTTGGGCTATCCTCTTGGTTCCTTCGGCCCGGCTCAGCGCAAATCCCTCTCTGAGGTCAGCTCGTACGACCGCTGGGACGTGGCGGGCCAGTGAGCGTCCCCGGCTGCCCGGTCCAGCCTTCGAGACGGCCTGGCGCCCGCCCAAGAATCCCCAATGGTGTCCTGACAATGAACCGGCGCGGCGCTCGGGAAATCTTCTTGCCAAAGCCCCTACGGAAAGTTAGGATGGGACCCGCGGGCCCCGGTGACATGGTGCAGGGAATCCCCGCTCCCCTCGACCAAGCCATCCAAAACAAATGCCCCAGGGCGCTTACTTGGACCAATCTGGAAACCCAGGCTTCAGCCACCGTGCTTTTCCCCAGGTGATATCCGGCGGCACCCGCGAGAACGGACCACTCTTTGGCAAGGAGCGCCAGTGTTGGAGGGAACCGAAACCGCCCGGCAAACCTACGACGAGGCTATCGTCATTGACGGGCTGAACGTGAGCAAGTGGGACAGCCCGGCCGTCTACCGCAGCCTGCACGCCGGCTCTGTCACCGCCATCAATGCCACCTGTGCCGTTTGGGAGGGCTTCCAGGAAACGATGGACAACATCACGGCCTGGTTGCGCCGTTTCGGCGAGTACAGCGATGTTCTCCTCCAGGCGAAGTCGGTGGAGGACATCAAGCGGGCGAAAAAGGAGGGCAAGACCGGCGTCATACTTGGGTGGCAAAATGCGGCGCCCATCGGGAATGACCTGGACCGGCTTGCCCTGTTTCATGCCCTGGGCGTGAGGATAATCCAGATTACCTACAACGAGCGCAACCTGCTGGGCAATGGGTGCCTGGAACGCACCGACGACGGCCTGAGCAATTTTGGCTTGGACGCCGTCAAGGAAATGAACCGTCTGGGCATCCTGATCGACCTGTCTCACGTGGGAGACCGCACCACCTTGGACGCCGCCGAGCGGTCGGGAAAGCCCGTGTCCTGCACCCACGCCAACGCCCGGGGTTTCTACAGGCACGTGCGCAACAAGACCGACGACGCCCTGAAGCTGGTCGCGGAGCGGGGAGGCGTCATCGGCGCCAACGCCTTTCCGCCCTTCCTTCCCAAGACCTTCGAGTCCACCCTCGAGGACTACGTCGATGCCATCGATGACTTGGTGGAGCGGGTCGGCATCGACCACGTGGGGATTGGAACGGACTATACCCAGGACCAACCGGCGGCTTTCTTCCGCTGGTTGTACGCCCAACAAGGGACCAAATTCCGGGAGCGCCCCGTTACCTACCCCGATCCCATGGTCCACCCTCAGGGCATGGAGACGCCGGACAAGCTGTCCAACGTCGCGGCCGCGCTGCTCAAACGCGGGTACCGGACGGAAGATGTGACCAAAGTTCTGGGGGGCAACTGGCTCAAGCTGTTCGCAGAGGTCTGGGGACCCGGCTGAGCCAGGGTTGCCGCGCCGGCGGAGGCGAAACGCTCCTTTCACCACCAATCCTTGACACCCCCACGGCCTGGAAGTAACTTCAAATTTGAAAGGCAGGCGAAGGGGCTTGCGGGCGTCGCGAAGGACCGCTGGATTCCCTCAGCCCCCACTCTTCCCAGAGGAGGTCAGCCGTGGACGAGATACGGGCCCTGGCGCCCACCGGTATGCTCGGCTCCGGTTACGCGGAGAAGTCCCTGCACAAAGCCATGGAGTGGGGGCCTCACTTCATCGCCTGCGACGCCGGCTCCACCGACGGTGGCCCCGACGCCCTGGCCACCGGAAAGTGCCACTTCCCCAAGTCCGCCGTAAAGCGCGACATCAGGCTGATGCTGCTGGCCGCCCGCCGGG
>CAYOAF010000262.1:0-8553 GCA_964401855.1 uncultured Dehalococcoidia bacterium | reverse complement strand
GACCTTCAAAACCTTCCCACAACATGATCCGCTTCATGTTGGGGTGGCCTTCAAAATGGATACCCATCAAGTCCCAGATCTCCCGTTCTTGGAAGTTAGCGCCGCGCCAGACGTGGTAGACGGAGGGAAGAGACAGATCCTCCCTGCCGTATACCCTGGCCTTCACCACCGCGGCATGCTGCCGCCGCAGCGAGGTCAGATGATAAACCACCTCAAAGTGCTCGATGAAATCGACGGCGCTGATGGAATTCAAAAACTGGAAGTCCAATTCCGGGTCGTCCCGTAGAAAGCGCGCCACGTCCTCTACCAAGGACGGTTTGACCCAAACCGAGCCGCCGGCCCAACCTTCGACCGAACCGAGGGCCCCATCTTCCAGCCGGTCCGCCAAATACTGCCCTTCCAGGTATTGGACCGCCATCAGTTATCCCCCCCGGAGGCAGATGACCTGCGGCCGGCATTCCCGTTGGAGAGAGGGTTTTTCGTTTCCTTTTTCCGGGACAGAGGGAATTGGGGGAGATTGTCCAGGTTGCGCTGTTTCTTGATTTTCTCGTGGAGGGCCATGATCCCGTAGATCAAGGCGTCGGGCCGGGGCGGACAACCGGGAACGTAGACATCGACCGGAACAATATGGTCCACGCCGGGCACCACGCTGTAAGAACCGTAGTATGGTCCGCCACTGGTGGCGCAGACCCCCATGGAGATGACCCATTTGGGGTCGCCCATCTGGTCGTAGATCCGGCGAATCGCCGGGGCCATCTTCCAGGTCACGGTACCGGCCACAATCATCAGGTCGGCCTGCCTGGGGGAGGCACGGAAGACCTCCATGCCGAAGCGGGCGAGGTCGAACCGGCCCATGGCGGCGGCCATCATCTCGAAGGCGCAGCAGGCCAGCCCGAAGGTCACTGGCCAGAGGGCCGACTTGCGGCCCCAGTTGACCAAGGCGTCCACCGAGGTCACCACCAGGCTGCCTTTCAGGTCTTCGGGAACCTTGATCAAGGGCTCGGCGAGGGGTTCGGAGGAGGTGTCCTTCAGGTGCTGGACGGTGCGCCCCTCGTCCCGGTCGATCTCCCAGGTCCTGGTATTCAGCGGTCCGTCACCGGTGGGAATCTCTAAAGCCATAATCCCTTATACCCACTCGAGGTCCCGCTTGCGCCAGGCGTAAGCCCAAGCTACCAGCAGGACCATGACGAAGACCGCCATCTCGATGAGGGCAAACAGCTTCAACTGCGAGAATTTGGCCGCCCAAGGATAAAGGAATATCACCTCGACGTCGAAGATGACAAACAGGATCGTGAACGTATAGTATCTGAAGTTGAACCGGTTCCAACGGCCGCCCAATGACTCCATGCCGCACTCATAAGTTTCTAACTTGACGGGAGTGAGGTTGTTGGGCCGGACCCCCAGGCAGGACAGGACCCAGGAGATCATCACCATGCCAGCGGGTACGAGGAAGGAGACGACGATGAAGATGGCAATCAGGCCGTACTGCCGGAAGTAATCGTCTAGCATCTGCCTCGACCCAGCATGAGCGACGTTCGAGGCCGAAGTATAACATAGGAAAAGGTCAGCCTGGTAGCGAAATGCCGCACAATCTCCGAAACCCCCATTTCTGAAGAGGGACACCGAGGGCTGTTTGCGTTGCGCCATTCGCTGGTAGGATGTATGCCGAGTCCGTTGATCACACAGCGCCAGCGTCCTTAATTGCGAAACACAATCCGGGAAACGCCCGATATTCGAGCTCGCCCAGTTACAGGAGGACGGCATGAAGGTAGGGTTCATCGGCTTGGGAGACATCGGCATGCCCATGGCCAAATCTTTGCTGAAGGCCGGGATTCAGCTCACCGTTCACAATCGAAGCCGGAGGAAGGTAGAGGTGATGGTGCAACTTGGGGCCTCGGCTGCCGCTTCAGCGGCCGAGATTACTCAAACAACGGACATCGTGCTCACCTGCCTTCCCGACGTGCATACAGTGGAAGAAGTGTTCTTGGGGGGGGAGGGCATCGTCGCCAACGCCCGCAGCGGCCAGGTGCTCGCTGACCACAGCACCGTTGGCCCCGCCACATCCAGGAAGATCGCCAGCGCGGCCGAAGCCCGGGGTGCGCTATTCCTCGACGCTCCGGTGAGCGGCGGAACGGGGCGGGCGCTGGCGGGGAAACTGACCGTGATGGTGGCGGGCCGGCGGGAAGCCTATGAAACAGCCCTCCCTGTGTTCCAGGCCCTGGGCAGCAACGTATTTCATTTGGGGCCTTCGGGTATGGCCAGTGCCGTCAAACTGGCCAACAATTTAGCCCTGGCAATCAACACCGTTGGGGCCGCTGAGTCGTTCAACTTGGGCGTCCGGCTAGGCGCGGATCCGAAGGTCCTGCTGGACGTTATGGGCAAAAGCTCGGGGCAGAGCTACGTGCTTGATGCCATTGGGCCCTCGTTGCTGGCCCGGCAATTCAGCTCAAATAGCTCGCTGGTGCAGATCTTCCTCAAAGACCTGGCCCTGGCCCATGGGGTGGCCGGGGAAGTAGCTGCCCCGCTTCCGGCGGGAGACATGGCCCTCGACGTGTTTCAGAGGCTTGCCGACGGCTGGCCGGAGAACACCACCCTCGCCAGCCTTCTTCTCCTGCTGGAGGAATCGGCCGGCGAGTCTTCGTGCTAGATTGAGCTTAGTCGAAATCAAAATCATCAGTTAGGAAGTAGAGTTGGAGTGCCTCAGCCAAGACTTCTGATCGCCACGCGAAACCCGGGGAAGGTACGGGAGTACCGCCGGCTATTCCGGGACACCCCCCATGAGTTGGTCTCCCTGGAAGACCTGGGGATCACCGAAGAAGTGGAGGAGACGGGACAGACCTTCGAGGAGAACGCCCGGCTCAAAGCCTGCACCTATGCCGCCCTCGGCGAAATACTGACCCTGGCGGACGATTCGGGACTGGAGGTCGCCGCGTTGGGAGGAGAGCCCGGCGTCCGCTCCGCCCGCTACGGAGAGGAATCCTCCTCAGGTCCCCGTCGCAGGTATAAGGACGACCGGGAACGGGTTGACTTGCTGCTGCGCAACCTGAGAGGTGTGCCCTGGGAACGGCGCACCGCCCGGTTCCGGTGCGTTATTGCTGTCGCGACACCCCCTAGCCCCCCCCCCGCAAGGGGGGGGGCGCCTGGGTCGGCAGCGGAAAGGGCGGGGGCCTTGGTCCTGGTGGCCGGTGCGGTGGCGGGAGTGATACAATACGAGCCTCAAGGCGAAGGGGGATTCGGCTACGATACGGTGTTCTACCTGCCATCCCATGGCTTGACCATGGCCCAGCTTTCCCTGGAAGAAAAGACCCTGATCAGCCACCGGGCCGAGGCGGCCCGAAAAGCTGAAACCTTGCTGAAAAGCACGTACCGCAGCCAGCAGCCTGAGAGCGGCTGACCGCTGATAGCTGATAGCCGAAGAGGGCAAGATCTCTGGATGATTACCGATAAATTCGACAGGCCGCTGCAGGACCTCCGAATTTCGGTCACCGACAGGTGCAATTTTCGGTGCACCTACTGCATGCCCGCCGAGGTCTTCGGGGAAAGCTACAGGTTCCTGCCCAAAGACGAGATCCTCACCTTCGAAGAGATTACCCGGCTGGCCCGTATTTTCGTCGGGTTGGGGGTCAAAAAGGTCCGCATCACCGGTGGCGAGCCCCTGCTCCGAAACGACCTCCACCGGCTGATCGCCATGCTGGCTGAGATCGATGGCGTGGAGGACCTGACCATCACCACCAACGGCACCTTGCTGGTCCAGCAGGCGCAACAACTCAAGGACGCCGGCCTGCACCGGGTGACGGTGAGCCTGGACAGCCTGGACGACGATGTTTTCAAGAAGATGAACGGCCGGAGCTATGGCACCCGCCGGGTCCTCTTGGCCATAGAACGGGCCGCGGCAGTGGGGTTGACCCCGGTCAAAATCAATGCGGTGGTGCAAAAAAAGATCAACGACCACACGGTTGTCGACTTGGCCCGCTATTTCAAGGGCGCCGGCCACGCCGTCCGGTTCATCGAGTACATGGACGTGGGCAACCGGAACGGCTGGAAACTGGATGAGGTATTGCCCGCCGAGGAAATTGTCCGGTGGATCGACGCCGAGATGCCGTTGGAACCCGTGGAGAGCGGCTACCGGGGTGAGGTGGCCAAGCGCTACCGCTACCGTGACGGCGGAGGAGAGATCGGCGTTATCGCGTCGGTCACAATGCCTTTTTGCGGCGACTGCACCCGCTCCCGGCTATCCCCGGACGGGACGGTTTACACCTGCCTCTTCGCCTCCACCGGCCTCGATCTGCGGGGCCCGCTGCGGGCGGGGGCCAGCGACGACGAGTTGCGGGACCTTGTTGCCCGCCCCTGGGGCCGCCGGGCCGACCGTTACTCCGAGGAGAGGGCCGAGCTGGCCCCAGAGCAGAACGCCCGGCCAAAAGTGGAAATGTATCACATCGGGGGATAGGAAGCTGTTAGCCATCAACTGTCCGCGGTCAGCTTTTAGCCCTCAACCTGCGGCTGACCCGATTCGACAAGATCCCAATCGTTATTCGAAGCTGAGGGGAGGACACGGGCTTCCTGGTTGGGATTCGTGCCCCGGCAGCCCGTATCCCAACGCAGACCGTACCCGAGTCTACCGCCGATGTTGGGGCGAAATGGCAAGCAAGGGTCGACCATGCCATCATGATAGAAGGCAAGCCAGTAATGCTAATCGAGTGCAAGGCCGCGGGCTGATAGCTGACCGCTGATAGCTGATAGCCGAACATGTTTACCGACACCACCATCACCATGTACACCGATGGCTCCTGCCAGGGCAATCCGGGCCCCGGCGGTTGGGGCGCTGTCCTCCTGCGGGAGCAGGGTGACCCCGTGCGGCTCTCCGGCCCGGAACCTCAGACCACCAATAACCGCATGGAGCTTACCGCGGCCATCAAGGGCCTGGAGTCGACGCCCGCCGGAGCATCGGTGGCGCTCCACAGCGATAGTGAGTATCTGGTCAGCACCATGACCAAGAACTGGAAACGCCGGGCCAACCTCGATCTTTGGAGCCGGCTCGACTCTCTCACCGCCGAGCGCAACGTAGCCTGGTATTGGGTGCGAGGTCATACCAAAAACCCCTGGAACGAGGAGGCGGACCGGCTGGCTGTCGCCGCGATGAAGCTGGGGGTTGGCGGGGACCCGGGGGAAAGCGCACCCGCCGTCCTCACGCACCTCGATGAGCAAGGCCGGGCCCGGATGGTGGATGTGGGCGAGAAGCCGGCCACCGACCGGGAGGCGACGGCCCGGGGATACCTATCGGTGCGCCCCGAGACCTTGCGGCTGATAAAAGACGGCCTGATGAAGAAGGGTGACGTGCTGTCCGTGGCTCAGTTGGCCGGTATCATGGGGGCCAAGCGGACGGCTGAATTGATCCCCCTTTGCCATTCCCTGCCCTTGGACCGGGTAGACGTGGAGCTGGAACTGGATGAGGCCCGTGACCGGATCAACATCACGGCCAGCGCCCGCACCTCGGCCAAGACCGGCGTTGAAATGGAAGCCCTTACTGCAGTATCGATTGCCGCGCTGACTGTGTACGACATGTGCAAGGCGGCGGACCGTGGCATCCGCATCGAGGGCATCCGGTTGATTCGCAAACGGGGTGGCAGGAGCGGGGATATAACGCTGGAAGAGTAGGCCAAGGTGGAGATCTGCCCTGGCGTCCATCAGGTCCCTGGCCTGAGATGGAGCAACGCCTACTTGCTGGTGGAACCGGACCGGTTGACCCTCATCAACTCCGGCCCGCCGGGAGACGGCAAGAAAATCGTCGCCTACATTCAACACCTCGGCCGGGGCCCGTCGGAGTTGGAACAGGTGATCGTCACCCACGGCCACCCGGACCATACCGGCTCTTTGAAGAGCCTGTCCCGGCGTACCGGCGTCGCCATCGCCGCCCACCTTTCGGACACTCGTTACCGGGCAAAGTCCGGCTCCCGTTGGCTCCACTATCCTGGCCAGCCGCCGGTATTCGATTGAGACGTGCCCTTCCTGAACCGGATCCCCGCCCACGAGCTGATCGAGGACGGCCAGCTACTGCCGGTGCTGGGAGGGCTCAGGGTGCCGCACACACTGGGCCACACTCCGGGCAGCGTGTGCCTATACCTGGAACAAGAACAGGTGCTGTTCACCGGAGGCACCCTGCTGGCGGACGGCTTCCTTTTCCGCCGGCCCGTACTCTTCCCCGGTACCAGCCTCCGAGAATACCGGGCCTCGTTGGGCCAGCTCTCCGAGCTGCCCTTCGAGATTGCCAGTGTGGGCCACGGCAAACACCTGGGGCAGGAGGGCTCCGCCGCGCTGACCGCGATGTTGAACAGTTACTCCTGGTTTGCGCCCAAGGTTTCTGCCGCGAAGCGGTGAGCGCGTCTGGCATTTCGCTACTAGACGGACCACGGGCAGGTCCCCTACCGGCGCACCGTGAAACAATAAGGGGAGCAATATGGCCGGTAAGGTCTCATATCGTTTGAAGGGGGCGGTGCTTGGGGGCTGCAACTGCGACTAGGACCGTCCCTGCAATTTCGAGGTAGCGCCTGGTTACGGCGTTTGCGAAGGCGAATACATCTGGTGCATCGAACAAGGCCATTACACCGATACGAAATTGGACGGGCTCAACTTCGGGATGGTCTTCCATTCACCAGCCGCCCCGGCGGGCCAACTCCAGGTATAGCAACCGGATTGCGCTGGCCGCGTACATGATGTACTCCTCGGGAGGGAGGTCCATCTCCCGGAACTCCTCAAGCTGGTCCGACTCGCTGATTCCTTCAATGCCCGGCACGACCTTCAAGTCCAGCTCACAAATCTCCCCGCCGGGCAACACCACCACGCACCCCCGGTCCGGTATCCCCTCAGGCATCAGGTCCAACTCCACCGCCTGGAGTGAAGTCATGTTCAAGAACGCCGGGAAGGGGTGGAGCCGGGATGCTAGATCGGCCAGCAGCTGGTGAAGGCGGGAGGCCGCCTCCGCCACAGGGTGGTTGCCGGGCAGATATTGCTGCTCGGGGCTGTCGCTCGTCGAAGTCATTGCCGCTACATGATAATACGGCGCTCGCCAGGAGCCAAGCCTCCACGAGCAACTGCGGTTCTGGTCCAGCCGTCAATTGACAGCCCGCTGGAGCCAGGATTAACATTACTCGGGTACGAGCGCTTCCTGGCGGCTGGCCGAGGTGCTCCTGGGTGGCAACGTAGCTCAGCGGCAGAGCGGGCGCTTCATAAGCGCTAGGTCATAGGTTCGAATCCTATCGTTGCCACCAATTGACAAGTAAGCGCACATATGCGAAGCCAAAGGCAATCCACTTTGGAAAACTGCCATGGTTGCCAAAAGGTCTAGCTCGGATGTTTATGCACCTAATTCTAACCGCGAATCCATCTCAGATGATGACCTAATCCGGGGTTTCGTCCGGGCCCTGGGGGCTGGAGGCCGCAAGTCAGGGACCCTCTTCATTTACGAGGACAGCATAAGGGCACTCTCCAAGTTCGCCCGAAATCTCGGCCTTCCCAGCCTGGCCATCATGGATCGAACCCACATCCGCCACTGGCTTTCCTCACTCCACCAGAAGGGCAACAAACCCGCTACCGTGTCCATCCGCTACAGGAGTTTGAATCGCTTCTTTGGCTGGTGCGTAACTGAGGAAGAGCGCTGTGATAACCCAATGGACCGGGTGGACCCACTGCGAATCCCCAGCGAGATTCAAGCATATTACCAGCTCGACGACGTAGAGACGGTGGTCAAGTCCATCGGCCGTAGCACTCTCCATGATCTCCGGGACGCCGCGGTGGTCATGGTCCTGTATGACAGCGGAGTCCGAGCTGCTGAGCTGTGTGGGATGAAGGTGGACGACTTGGATTGGCGGGACCGGACCATCCTGGTGACCGGGAAGGCTAGCAAGCAGCGACGAGTGGGCATAGGTAGCAAGTCAGCAATGGCGATTGAACGATACCTGAGGAAACGAGGGACCAAGTCAGATTGGCTGTGGCTGGGCTCTGGCAGCAAGCCGTTAAACACCAACGGGCTCCGAATGATGCTTCAGCGCCGCTTCAAAGAGGCCAGTGTGAAATTCCGAGGTGCCCGTGCCTTCAGGCGTGGTTTCGCTATGGAGTACCTGGCCAGCGGTGGCCAGGTGGGCGATCTCAAGGAACTTGGCGGCTGGCAGGACTACGCCATGGTCTCTAGGTGCGCCAAGGCCACCGCCGGTGAGCAGGCCACAAAATCCCACAAGAAGCTGAGTCCGAGGGACCGGTTCAATGTCCGCTGAAACAAGCGGATCATGACCTGATGACTTCGGCGTCCCTTGATTTTGGGTCCATCCCCACCATCTGCTCCAGTTTAAAAATGAATTAGAAGTCACCGGGGTCGGGGTGCTCTGTCATCAGCTTGATAAACCTGGTCTCGAAATCGTCCACGGTCTCGGCCGCCAAGATTCTGGAGTTGACCCGGATTGGTGGACAGGTGGAGACTTGGGGTCAGATCCCCAGGAAAGGAGTCCACGATGCGGAGGTTCACACCAGCATACCCGCCGGAGTTTCGAGCGGAAGCAGTTC
>CAYOAF010000261.1:0-9955 GCA_964401855.1 uncultured Dehalococcoidia bacterium | reverse complement strand
CGCTGGAACCGCCACTCCGGGGTGCCCCTGGAGACCTTCGGCTGCGTCGCTTCCTGGGACGAGATCGGCGGGATGGTGGACATCTGGGCGTCCCAGCAGAACCCCCAGGTCAACGAGCAGGTGGCGCGCACCATGCGCGTTCCCTCCAACAAGGTGCGGGTCCACATGGACGTGGACATTGGCGGCAGCTACGGCAACAAGCGGGGCCGCAAGCAGATTTTTCTCACCGCCGCCGCCAGCAGGATGGTGGGACAACCGGTAAAATTCATCGAGGACCGGCTGGAGAACATGGCCGCCGGCGACGCCCACGGTCCCGACCGGGTCTGGACGGTGAAGGTCGGCGCCGATGACCAGGGCAAGATCCTGGGCTTGGACCTCAGGGTCATCGACGACGCAGGGGCCTACGCCGGCCGGGGCGCCATGCAGATCAGCAAGCCCCTCACCGCGCTGGTGGGGCCCTACACCATCCCCTCGGTGCGCTACAACCCGGTCTCGGTGCTCACCTGCAAGACCAACCAGGCGCCCTACAACGGGTTCGGACAGGCGCCCACCAACTTCGCTATCGAACGGAGCATCGACCTGGTGGCCCGCGGGTTGAACCTCGACCGGGCCGAGGTCCGCTTCCGCAACTTTATCCAGCCCGATCAGTTCCCCTACGAGATTCCCACCGGCGCCACCTACGACAGCGGGGATTACCCCACGGTCCTCGGCAAGGCCCTGAAACTGGCGGGCTACGACCTGGCGCAGATGGGCGAACGGAAGGCCGAGGCCCGCCGTCGAGGCAAGCTCCTGGGTGTGGGCATCGCCACCTGTATCGAGCCCAGCGCCAGCGGCGGCAGCATCTACAACTTGTTCAACAACCCCGGAATGATCGGCGGCGGCGACGCGGGGGAGGGGGTCCGCCTCCAGGTCGACGTGAACGGGAACGTTACCGCCACCATCGGGTTCCAGTCCGCCGGCCAGGGCCACGAGACCACGGTGACCCAACTGGTGTGCGAGACCTTTCAGGTGAAGCCCAGCCAGGTGGCGGTGGTCCGCGCCGACTCCACCGGCGGCGTCCCCTCTGTGGCCACCACGGGCAGCCGGATGCACCTGATGATGGTTGCGGCCGTCCTGGGGGCAGCGGCCAAAATCAAGGATAAGATGGTCGCCATCGCCTCCCAGGCGTTGGGGGTGGAGTCGAGCCTGCTCGAGCTTCGCGACGGCGAGTTCGTAGCCAAGCTCCTCCCCAACCTGCGCATCAAGTTCGAGGAGGTGGCCCGCATCGCCTACCGCCGCGCCGACCTGCGCCCGTCCAACTTCGAGCCGGCGTTGGTGGAGACCTACGTGTACCGCAACCCCAAGAGCGGCCAGAGGGAAGACATACAGCCCGAGGGCGCCTTCAAGACCCGGGGCTTCATTTCCTTTGCCTTCGCCGCCCACGTGCCCATCGTGGAAGTGGACCCCGAGACCTTCGAGATCAAGATCACCCAGTACTACCTGACCCACGATTGCGGGGTCCAAATCAATCCCCAGATTGTCGAGGGGCTGGTTTACGGGGGGACGATGCGCGGCATCGACGCCGCGCTCCTGTCCCAGTATTGCTATAGCGAGAACGGCCAGCTTCTGAGCCAGACCTTCATGGACCACCTCCTGTCGTCGGCCATGGAGGTGCCCCACATCACCGCAACCGACAATTGCACCCCGGCGCCGGGGCATCCCCTGGGGGCCAAAGGGGCCGGCGAAGGAGGGTACATGACGGCCCCGGCCGCGGTGCTCAGCGCCGTGGAGGACGCCCTTTCCGAGTACGGGCTTTTCCTCTCGGACATTCCCGTCACCCCCACCGGCCTCCGGGAGTTAATGCGGGAACGCGAATCTTCTTGTGATGAGGGTTGAGATGGCAGGCCCGGCTCCCGAAGCCACGCGCAACATCAATCTTCGGGTGAATGGGGTGGCGCACGCCGCCACCGTCCCGGTCCGCAAAACCCTGCTGGACTTCCTGCGGGAAGACCTGATGCTGACCGGCTCCCACGCCGGTTGCGAGCACGGCGTTTGCGGCTGCTGCAACGTCTTCCTAGACGGAGAGCTGGTACGCTCCTGCACCATCCTGGCGGTCCAGGCCGGCGGCCGTGAGGTGACCACCATCGAGGGCATGGGAACGGTGAACAACATGCACCCTCTGCAACAGTCCTTCGCGGAGCACCACGGCCTTCAGTGCGGCTACTGCACCCCCGGCATGATCATGGCCGGGGCTTACCTCCTCCGGGACAACCCGCAACCCACCGACCTAGAAGTCCGGGAGGCCATCGCCGGGAATCTGTGCCGCTGCACCGGCTACATGCAGATCGTCGAAGCAATCAAGGCTGCGGCAAGTCAGACTCCGGGTCAGACTCAATGAAACCCGCACCCTTCGAATACGTCGTCCCCGAGGCGCTGGCCGAGGCCCTCGACCTCCTCCGGCAACGGGCGGGCGACGCCAGGGTCTTGGCCGGTGGACAGAGCCTGGTGCCGCTGCTGAACTTCCGGCTGGTAAGACCCGCCGCATTGGTTGACATTAACGGGCTCAGCGAGGTGGCCTACATCCGCCGCACCGGTGGGAATATCGCCATTGGCGCCGGGACTCGCCAGCGCCAGGTGCTGGCCTCCGGCGAGGTAGGCGAGACGTGCCCGCTCTTGAGCGAGGCTGTTCGGTACATCGGCCACCCGGCCATCCGCAACCGGGGCACCGTGGGCGGCAGCATCGCCCACGCCGATCCGGCCGCCGAGCTGCCCCTGGTGGTGGCGGCACTAGACGCCGAGATGGTCGTGCACAGCAGTCGCGGAGAGCGCTCACTCAAGCCGGACGAATTCTGCGTTACCTTTCTCACCACCGCCATGGAACCCGACGAGATACTGGTGGAGGTCCGTTTCCCCTCTCTGGGCCCCCGCACCGGCTGGAGCTTCCAGGAGGTCAGCCGGCGCTACGGGGACTTTGCGCTGGTCGCCGTTGCCGCCACGGTTACGCTCGACGAGCGGGGCCGCTGTCAGAACGTGCGGGTGGCGTTGGGGGGAGTGGGCGGGACGCCGGTCCGGGCCGGGGCCGTGGAGCAAGCCATCACGGGCGCTGGGCCCACGGAGGCCGCGTTGGCAGAGGCGGCCCAGTTGGTAAATGGGGAGATCGAGCCGGCGGCGGACATCCACGCATCGGCGGAATACCGCAGCGAGGTGGCCGCGGTGCTCGTCCGCCGCGCCCTTCAAACGGCCGTCGAACGGGCTGGAGCACGGTAGGGGATGCGCCTGGTCTGAAGAGGGATCGTGTCGTTGGCCCCCTATAGTATAATTGCGGTGAGGTAGTCTGAGGAGGAATACTATGGTAGACACCATCGACGTTCGCCTGGATGTAGGGACCGAAGTCGAAGAGTATGCTCGGTACCTGGGAGCGGAGATATACGGCGTCGCTTCGGCGGACAAGTACCAGGAGCTTTTCCCCAAGAAGCCACCCCCCAGCAAATTTGTGGATGGGGCCAAATCGGTGATCATCGTGGGCTTGCCCTTCAGCCGCGAGATCATGGACACGGTGGCCAAGCCCTGGCTCGCAGAGATCCACCGCAAGGGGTCCGATATTGCTGCCTTGGATGCCCAGGCTGCTCAGCGGCCTCCTGCCGGCGCCGAACGGTACTACCTGGGCCCTGAGTACGCGATGCTGTCCCATGAGGTCGCCTTGATCGCCTACAAGTTGGCGCGCAGGCTGCGCCGGGACGGCCATCGAACCTTCTATTTTCCCCATGTCCAGACCGAGCCCCGCTTCAAGACGGCCCCCTTTTACTTCATGCCGGCCATGTACGCCGCCGGAATGGGCCAGCTCGGCATGAACTGCGCCATCATCACTCCTCAGCATGGACCCCGATTCACCGTCACGGCGATCATCACCGACCTCGAACTGCTGGCCGGCGAACCCATGGCTGAAAAACTCTATCCCGGCTGCAAGACGTGCCTGGAGTGCGTGAAGCGCTGCCCCAGCAAGGCCATTGACGGCAGGTACTGGAAGAACGTGTTCAAGTGTTCCAATTACGGCTGCGCTTCCACCTGCCTGAGCGTCTGCCCTGTCGGCGACTAAGCGCCTGCCCAGGTAGAAGTGACCAATGTCATTCTGCCAAGACCAAGTTGGCTGAGTACTAGAGGTCATTTCAAAATCCCCCGGGGCCAGGTTCGCCGTCCTTTGACAGGCTCAGGATGAACGGGAAAGAGGCCTTCCCCCGTTCGTGGTGAGCCTGTCGAATCACCAGAAGTGGCCTCCCCAATTTCCTCCACCCCCTTTCGATTTCCAGCGTGCGTGCGCCGGCGGGCCATGTGTGCTAACCTGTAGGCGAAAAGGCTGCCCAGCACAAGATAGGGGAGGTCCCAAAGTGGCCAAAGCGCTCGAAGGGATAAAGATCATCGACCTAACTCAGTTTGAAGCCGGCACCTCTTGCACCGAGGCGTTGGCCTTTCTCGGGGCCGACGTCATCAAGGTGGAGGAGCCCAACCAAGGCGACCCGGGCCGGCGCAGCCGGACTGACGTGCCCGGAGTTGACAGCTACTATTTCATCGTACTGAACCTGAACAAGCGCAGCGTGACCCTCAACCTCAGGAGCGAGACCGGCAAGACCATGTTCCTGGACATGGTACGGCAGGCGGACATCGTGGCCGAGAACATGGCCCCGGGCGCCATGGAAAGGCTGGGGCTGGGCTACGACGTGCTCAGTGAGGTCAACCCCAAGATCATCATGGCCCGTATCAAGGGGTTCGGCAGCTACGGGCCCTACAGCGACTACAAGGCGTTCGACATGATTGCCCAGGCGATGGGCGGAGCCATGACCATGACCGGTTTCCCTGGCAGCCCTCCCCTCAAACCCGGCCCGACAATCGGCGACACGGGCACCGGCCTCCACGCCGCCATCGGCATACTGGGGGCCCTGTGGCAGCGGCAGCAGTCGGGTAAGGGCCAGGTGGTGGAGGTCGCCATGCAGGACTGCATCGTGAACTTCTGCCGCCCCCGGCTGCGCAGCTACTACGAGACGGGTGAGCCCATTGGACGGCCGGGCAACACGGTGGTTGGCGGCGGAGTACCCGGCGACATCTACAAATGCAAGCCGGGCGGCCCGGACGACTACTGCTACATCTACACTCAGCCGGTACGGCCCCGCATGTGGGACGCCCTGCTGGGGGTCATCGGCCGGAAGGACCTGCTGGACGACCCCAACTACTCCGATCCCCTGTGGCGCGTCGACCACGCCGACGAAGTGAACGGGATGATTGAAGCCTGGACCAGCCAGCGCGACAAGTTCGAGGTGATGAAACTGTTGGGGGAGGCCGGCGTTCCCGCGGGGGCCACCCTCAACGCGGTGGACCTGCACAAGGACGAGCACCTCCGCCAGCGAGGGATGATCACCCCGGTGGAGCACCAGAAGAGGGGGACCCTCGACCTGCCTGGCAACCCCATCAAGCTCTCCGACTCGCCCGCCGATGTCACCACCTCACCCCTCTTGGGAGAGCACAACGCCGAAGTGTACAACGAGTTCTTTGGCTACAGTGAAGAGGACCTGGCCCGGCTCAAGGAAGAAAAGGTCATTTAACACCGGGCTCGGGTAAGGCCCGGGTACAGGCAATCGAGACCAGGTGCTGAGCGCGCCCGCTGGGCGTGTTTCAGCGTCGCGATACCTGTCGGCAGCTTTGAAGTATTCCTCCTCGTGCCTCCTCGTGTTCTTCCTGCAGCAGTCCCCTCCGCTCCGGCTTTGCCATGCCCTGGTCCTATCACCCAATGGGGCGGCCAGCCGAAGCTGGCCGCCCCGGTTCAGACCGGCGGCGTTGACAACAGCTTGGGACTTGCCTATAACTGTCGGTGTTGAAAATATTTCTGTTGACCGCCTGAGTAATACGAATTCGCTGGGCTGCATGGGCCAATACGGCGTGCCGGGCACCGCTACGCCACCGGCATCGCGGCGCCACGAACCGAGAGGAGGAACCATGCTCTACGATTCGCAAAGCAACGACATCACCATGGCGCTCACTGGGGAATCCCTCATTACAAGGAGTCTTTCCCCGTTCACCGAGGAAGGCTTCTTGAAGATCGTCGACATGCTTCGCGACGCCGATGTCAGCTTCACCAACGCCGAGATGCTGTTCCACGACTATGAAGGCTGTCCGGGGATAGAGCACCCCGGCACCTGGATGCGGGCCGAGCCGGACATGATCGGCGAGTTGCAATGGGCGGGAATAGACATCGCCGCCTGCGCCATGAACCACGCCTACGACTATGGCGAGACCGGGGTGTTGGTCAACATCGAGAATTTCGACGACTACGGATTGCCCCACGCGGGCACCGGCGCCAACCTGGCCCGGGCCCGGGCCCCCGCCTACGTGGCCACCCCCAAGGGTCGGGTTGCCCTCCTGGCGGCGTGCGACCACCTTCAAGTGCCCGGCGGCGAGGCGGTAAACCAGCGCCCTGACATGAAGGGCAAGCCCGGCGTCAACTTCATTCACGTGGAAGAGTCCTACACCATCGACCAGGCCTCGATGAACGACCTCAAGCGCATCAGCGAGGCGCTGGGCTGGGAGCGGGGCAAGATCGCTCGCCGCCAGGGAAGGTGGCCTCAAGAGAAGTGGGCCGATACCGACGAGTTCTTCCGGTTCGGGGCCAGCCGGCGGATCGCACCTCCCCTGTTCCGTGTGGGCGACGGCTTTGGCCAGACCACCATGCTGGACCAGGAAGACCTCAAGCAAAACCTCAAGTATGTCAGAGACGCCCGCCGCATGGCGGACTGGGTCATGTTCAGCTTCCACTGCGGCTACCATGGCGCCTCCTCGGAAGAACCTGCCGACCACCTGATCGAGCTGGCCCATGCCGTCATCGACGCCGGCGCCGACGTCTTCATCGGCCACGGCCCCCACCGGGACAAGGGCATCGAGATCTATAACGGCAAACCCATCTTCTACAGCATCGGCGACTTCATCCTTCAGAACGACACCGTGCTGCTCCAACCCTCCGACGCCTACACCAGGTACGGCCTGGACTGGTGGGAGGCTACCCCGGCGGACTACTATGACGCCAGAAGCGGCAACCAAACCAGGGGTCAGGACGTTGGGGCCGTGTACTGGCAGAGCATCGTGGCCCTGGCGAATTGGGAAGCCGGGCAGCTCAAGACGGTCGAGCTGCATCCCATCGACTTGGGGATGGGGCTGCCCATGGGCCAGCGCGGGAGGCCGGTCATGGCCCAGGGCGAGGTGGCCCAGGAGATACTGGAGCGGTTCCAGCGCATGTCCAAACCCTTCGGCACCACCATTGAGATCGCGGACGGAATGGGCGTCATCACCGTTAGCTAGCCCGGGAATCAGGGCGACCTCGGGCCCGGCCCGGCAGAGGCCGCGGCGCAAGGAGTCGGATAGTGCTCATAATCGATGGCAAATGGGACAGAGAGACCGAGGTCGTGATCGTCGGCTATGGCGCCGCCGGGGCAGCGGCCGCGCTGACGGTCCATGAAAGGGGGGTCAAGGCGCTGGTCCTCGAAAAACAGGAGGAGGGCAAACACTTCTCCACCAGCCATATGAGCGCCGGCGGGTTCCTGAATTTCAGCGACCGCAATGAGGCCCGGAGATATTTAAGGGCCATGTCCCGCCTGGAGACCAGCCATCTGTATTCCCCGTCCGTTGGCTGGCCGGAAGATGCGCCGCTTGACGCTTACGTCGAGTCCGCGCTATTCAACAAAGCCTGGGTGGAAGGCCTGGGAGGTACGGTAAAGGAGACAGCCCGGAGGCCGGAGAACGACTTTCCGGGGGCCGATTGCTTCTCGGTCTGCCGTTTCCCCGATGCCGGAATAGGGATGATGCGGGTCTTCGAGGGAGCGGTCAAGGGCCGGGGCATCGAGGTGATGTTTTCCACCAGCGCCCTCAAGCTCCTCACCAACGTGAAAAGCGAGGTGTTGGGGGTGCAGGCGGCCACCGGGGAAGACCCGGTGCAGAAGATCAACATCAGAGCCGCCAGAGGAGTGATTCTGACGTTGGGCGGGTTTGAATTCGACGAAGAGATGAAGTTCAACTTTCTGAAGGTCTACCCGTCCGTGTTCGCCGGCAGTGAGGCGTCAACGGGAGACGGCGTCCGCATGACCCTGGATGTGGGAGCGCAGCTGTGGCACATGAACAGCGTGTCCGGCCGGTACGTGGCCAAGGTCCCCGAGATTCCGGTGGGGATCAGCATGTCGATGGGACGAAGCCGCATAGACCAGCCGTGCGGGTTCATCATGGTGGACAAGTACGGCCGCAGGTTCACTCGTGAGGAGTTCAGCAACCACGGTCTGTACTACGAAGCCGCCCTTTTCGATTGCCAGACGCTGGACTATCCTCGAGTTCCCAGCTACCTGATCTTCGACCACAAGCGGCTGAGCGCGGGGCCGGTGCCCGTCCTGAGCAGCGGCATCACTGGACCGATGCAGGGCTACGTTTGGAGCCAGGACAACTCGGTGGAGTTGGAACGGGGATGGATTGTTGCCGGGGACACGGCGCGAGAGCTGGCCGCCGCCCTTGGAATGGATTCACACGCCCTGGGCAAGACGATCTCCACCTACAACGGCTATTGCGCCCGGGGCCGTGATTCCGATTACGGCCGCGAGGCGGATGACCTGACTCCCATCGACGCGCCGCTCTTCTACGCCATCCCTATGTGGCCGGGCGGGATGAACACCCAGGGAGGGGCGAAACGTAACGAAAAAGCCCAGGTGTTGAACGTGGATGGCGAGCCGATACCTGGGCTCTATTCAGCCGGGGAGTTTGGGTCCATATTCGGCATGCTCTACGCCGGCGGAGGCAATATCAGCGAATGCCTGGCGTTCGGCCGTATCGCCGGGGAGAACGCCGCTTCCAGAAAGACGTAACCGGCCGGGGCGCCCTGATCGAATGATCCAAGCTTTTCGGTTTCCAGAGTGGCCGGTACGCCAGTCCTCAGTCAGCTTAGCGCGGATAATTGTCATCAGGTCAAACCCAGGATGTCCGGTGCGGTAGCGTGAGTTCTGCCGGGGGGGGTAGCCTCAGCTCATTCGGGAATTCCCGGCTGTGGTTTGTATACCACGCCGTCCTGATGTAGCCGCTCCACATCCTCCTCTGTGTAGCTGAGAACGCCGGTGAGGAGTTCTTCCGTGTGCTGTCCTGGGCCGGAAAGCGGCCCCTTGGGTGGCTCACTATCGCTGAGCTTTATGGCCATTCCGGGGACGTGGACCTTGCCACCGTCGTAAGGGTGTTCCGCTTCCCACAGCAACCCCCGTTCCCAGAGTTGGGCCTCCTGAGTGGCCCGGCGAATGTCGTTGACCGGCTGGCAGGCTATTTCCGCCTTGTTGAGAATATCCGCCGCCTCGTCCATGGTGTATTGGCTGACCCATTCGCCTATCTCCCGCTCCAGCATTACAACGTGCTTGAGCCGGCCGTCCTGGGTCCGCAGCTCCGGGTTCGCAAGCCATTCCGGTTTGTTCAGGAGGCGGCACAGCCGCTCCCAGACATTCTTGTTGGACGCCAGAATCAGGATATAGCCGTCCTTGGCCATGAAGGTGTTCGCCGGACCGCCCCGAGCCCGGTTGCCGCGGCGCTCGGGCACGGTGCCGTTTGCCAGGTAGCCGATGAGGGTATCTTCCATCCAGCTATAGCCCGAGTCGGCCAAACAGACGTCCACGGTCTGTCCTTCGCCGGTAAGCTCCCTCGCGTTCAGGGCGGCGAGCACGCCGATGACGCCATGCAGCGCGGTTGTGCGATCCACCAGAGAGAAGAAGCTGCGCACCGGGGGTGTTTCCGGGTAACCGGTGAGCGACATGTGGCCGCTCATGGCCTGACCGACAACGTCCAGGCCGACCCTTTCATGGAAGGGGCCGTATTGGCCATAGGCCGAGATGTTGCACATGATGATGCGGGGGTTGAGGGCGTTCAGCACATCCCAGGAGAACCCCATCTTGGCGATGGTGCCGGGGCGGAAGTTCTG
>CAYOAF010000260.1:0-24578 GCA_964401855.1 uncultured Dehalococcoidia bacterium | reverse complement strand
AAAAGGTAGTCCGCGCCAGGCCACCACTGGAGTATATGCCAGATCGGTTCAATATGCGACTGCCCGGCGGGCTGTGTCACGCTGGAGCTGCCCAAGAAGCAGGGGGGGTCAGGGTCGCCCGCAAGGGTGATATAGGGGGTGAGGAAAGGGTTAGCTCTCGGCCTGGACCCCTGGGCCACAGGAACTGTGGTTTGCCAACATAACTGAGGGGAGATAAACTCCACTGCTAGACAAACTGGAGGAGCAGTGGCATGGATTTGGAGCTGGCGGGTAAGACCGCGATTGTCACTGGAGGCAGCCGGGGCATCGGCAAGGCCATTGCCCGGGAGCTGGCCCGGGAAGGGGTGGACGTGGCCGTAGTGGCCAGAGGCCGCGAGGCGCTGGCAGCCACGGCCAAAGAGCTTGCCAGCGAGACGGGCAGGCGCTTCATCCCCATCACCGCCGACACGGGCAACGAAGAGTCCGTGCAAGGGATGGTCCAGCAGGCGGCGGCCGCGTTGGGTCACCTGGACATCCTGGTGAATTGCGCGGCCCGTGTCGGCGGCGGGTTGTCGCCCGAACTGTCTGGGATCACCGAAGAAGCTTTCTGGGAAGACATGAACGTGAAGGTTATGGGGTATCTACGGTGCGCCAGGGAGGTCGCGCCCTACATGCGAGGGCAAGGCTGGGGCCGCATCATCAACATCAGTGGCATGGCGGCCAGGCAGTCGGGGTCGGCCATCGGCAGCATGCGCAACGTGGCGGTTGCGGCCATGACCAAGAACCTGGCGGACGAGCTGGGGCCCCAGGGAATTAACGTCACAGTGGTCCATCCGGGTCTGACCTGGACCGAAAGGATCCCGGGCGTGGTGGCGGACCAGGCGAGCAGGCAAGGCGTGTCTGCCGGTGAAGTGGAGCGCGAAATGGCGGGAGGCAATTCGGTGCGCCGGCTCATTGATGCCAGGGAGATCGCCTACGTCGTGGCCTTCCTGGCCTCACCCAAGTCAGGGGCGATCAACGGAGACGCCATCGCCGCCGGAGGCGGGGTCGGCCGGGCGATACATTACTAGCCGGCGTTGCCTGATTCCGCCGCCGCCTCGACCGGTTCCCGAATGAGCTGGGGCGGTTTCCGAACCAGCATGAAGCACACGCTGGCCGCGGCGGCGAAGATGATCGCGGCTAGCAGGGCCGGGCTGTGGGTGCCGTACCGGTCCTTGACCCAGCCGGTGAGCAGGGGCGAGCCGACCTGTGCCCAGCTATGGGAAAAGGTGATGATGCCCCGCAGGCTGGCAAACCTGTCTCGGCCGTAGTACTCGCCCAGGGCCGCCCAGATGATGACGCCGGCGCCGTCTCCCAGTCCTTCCAGCAGGACAAACAGCATTACCAGGAGTGTCCCCAGGCCGCCCCAAGACCCCAGTAGGAGGCATAGGAACGCCACGCTCTCCAGGGCCAGCGTGACAGCCAGGATCCAGGACTTGGACCAACGGTCCCCCAGGTACCCCAACGAAAGACGCGCGACGAAGTTGATGCCGAACATCAAGCCGAGAAGGTTGGCGGCGGTCTGCTCGCTGACGCCCTTGCTCTCCACCAGGATTGGAACGATATTGACCTGGATGCCCATGACGGCGACCTGTCGTAGCCCGGCGCCCAGGAGCAACAGCCAGTAGGTCCGGGTCCGGAGCGCTTCGGGGACCGTGTAATCCCGGATTTCGGCGTACCGTCCCGGCCGGCCCGGGTCCCTGGCGGCCACCATCGGAGGGGCGGCGTCGCCGTCAGGGAGCAGGCCCATGTCCTCCGGCCGGTTGCGAAAGATCAACGTCATGGGCAGGATGCCGGCCAGGTAAGCCACGCCGGCGGCGAGTACCGTCCACTGCCAGCCAATTCTCAAGATGACCAGGGAGACCAGAGGCACCAGCACCAGCCCTCCCAGCGAGGAGACGGCCGCCATCGTCGAAATAGCCAGGGAGCGCCGGCGCCGGAACCAGTTGTTCATCCCGGCGAACATGGCGTGCTGGAAAGCGACGGTGTTGCCCAAAGAGATCATGCCCAGGTAGACCAGGGCAAAGCTCCAGAAGCTGTTGACGAACCGGGAAAAGACGAGGTAGCCCGCGGCGGCCAGGACGATGCCGGCCACCAGCAGGGTCCGGTTGCCGAAGCGGTCGATAGCCCACCCCGCCGCCGGCCCCTCCAGGCCCCCCTCGGCCCGGGCGATGGAGAACACCAGGGCGGTTTGGGCATCGGATAGATCCAGGTGGTCCCGGACCGGCCTGAAAAAGACGGCAAAGCCCCGGAAAAAGATACCGCTGGCGAAGAAGATCATGGCGGAGGAAGCCGCCACCACCCACCAGCCATAAAAGATACTAGTACTCCGCCGCCTGCCGGTGTCAGACTCTACGTGGGCCACTCTCCTCCACGAAAAAGGCCCGCCGCGGGGCGGCCCGGTTATTCAGCGCAAATAATGGCCGGCGGAGTGAAGTCAGCCGGTCCATTGCCGCATCAAGCTTACCTTGACGGGGCGAGGTCGCGCAATGATTGCCAGCGTTCAAGTGAGGGGCTTCGTAGCGCCAGCCGTCGCTGACAATGCCGTTTGGATGCCGGTCTGCGATTGTTCTGCACCCGGATCATCGAACGAGCTGGCCCACCAATCGACACCACCGGCCCGACAAGGTATCATAACTTCTGGCGTTTCAAGGTAACCGCCCGTTTTCACCCATCATGAGTTTGCGAAGGAGTAAATGATGCGAGAAGTTGCCATAGTTTCAGCCGTGCGTACCCCCGTGGGCAGCTTCGGCGGCAGCCTGAAAGGCATTTCGGCCGTCGAGCTGGGCAGCCTGGTGATCAAAGAAGTGCTGGACCGGAACGGCCTGGACTCCGCCAAGGTGGACGATGTGATTCTGGGCCACGGCTACCCAAGTGGCGAGAATCCGGCCATGGGCCGGCTTGCCTCCCTCAAGGCAGGACTGCCCATCGAGGTCCCCGGCTATCAACTGGACCGCCGCTGCTCCTCCGGATTGCAGGCCATCCTCAACGCCGCGATGCTGATCCAGACGGATAACGCCGATGTCGTCGTCGCCGGCGGCGTCGAAAGCATGAGTAACGTCGAGTTTTATGTAAACGAGACCCGGTGGGGGGCCCGGTTCGGTTCGCTGACCCTCCACGACAGGCTCGTCCGCGCTCGGGCAACCATCCAGCCAGAGGACCGTTTTGGCTTCATCGATGGGATGATCGAAACAGCGGAGAACCTGGCCAAACAGTACGAGATCCCCCGCGAGGAGCAGGACGAGTTCGCCCACCAGAGCCACCAGCGGGCGGTGGCCGCCGTCGACGGCGGCAAGTTCAGCAAGGAGATCGTCGGCGTGCCAATACCCCAGCGCCGGGGGGACCCGGTCATGTTCGACAAGGATGAAGGTCCTCGGGCCGATACCTCCCTGGAAGTCATGGCCCGATTGCGCCCGGTAATGAAGGACGGCACCGTGACCGCGGGCAACGCCAGCAGCCAGAACGACGCCGCGTCGGTGTGTCTCGTGGTGGCCGCCGACAAGCTGGAGGAGCTTGGCCTGAAGCCCATGGCCTTCCTGAAGGGCTGGGCCGCGACCGGTTGCCACCCGGCCTATATGGGCATCGGCCCGGTATCCGCGGTGGCCAAGGTGATGGGCAAGGTGGGCATGTCCTTGGAGGATATGGACCTCATCGAACTGAACGAGGCCTTCGCCGCCCAGGTGCTGGCGGTGCTCCGGGAGTGGAAGCTGCCCAACCAGGACAATCTGAACGTGAACGGCTCCGGTATCTCCCTGGGTCACCCTATCGCCGCCACCGGGGCTCGCATCCTGACCACCATGCTGCACGAAATGGAGCGCAGGGACGCCCAGTTCGGGCTGGAGACCATGTGCGTGGGCGGCGGACAGGGGGTCGCCGCGGTGTTCGAGCGCCGCTAAGCCTGCCGCGCGACCGCACATTCCCGAGGACACCTGTAGGTTGCGCCGGAAACTCGGCGTCGATGGCCGTCGTACGGTAAAAGGGATGGCGGGGGTAGGGCCGGGTCCCCCCGTATTGACACCGTATCTGAGACACTTTAGGATAACCTCCATCCAACGGGTAATTCGCTACACGCTTCCCCGCACCTCCTCCCTGATTCCAGGGGGCTGGAGACGCGGTGAAAGTGGACCATTAGGGGGAGGAAATGGCTGAAACCTACGGCGGCGGCGACTTTCAATACCAGTTTGTTGACGGATGGGCCAAATTGCCCGACGGGGTATCCTTTCATGAATGTCCCGGCGTGGCGGTCGACTCCCGGGACAACGTGTACGTCCTCACCCGGGGGGACCATCCCCTCATTGTCCTGGACCAGGAAGGGAACTTCGTCCGCACCTTCGGGGAGGGCTTGTTCAGCAACCGCACCCACGGGCTGTACATAGCCCACGACGACTCGTTGCTGGTGGCCGACGACGGAATCCACACTATCCAGAAGTTCAACTCTGAAGGGGAAAAGCTGATGGAGATCGGGGAGCGGAACCACCCCGCCCCCAGGTGGAGCGGCCAGCCCTTCAACCGTCCGACCTCCGCGGCGATCATGCCCAGCAACGGGGACGTCTACATCTCCGACGGCTACGGCAATTCCCGCATTCACGTTTACACCGGCGGTGGCGAGTACAAGTTCTCCTGGGGCAGCCCCGGTATCGACGCCGGCCAGTTCATCCGTCCCCACAACATCGCCGTGGACAGCAACGACCGGGTCTACGTGGTGGACCGGGAGTGCCATCGGATCCAGATCTTCGACCCCAAGGGCAACTTCCTCACCATGTGGAACAATATCCACCGGCCCGACGCCATGGTGCTGTGGAAGGACCACATCTACGTGGGGGAACTCAACGGAATGCCCGGAGTCGACGACGCCCCCGGCCTGGGCCACCGGGTCACCGTTTACGACCTGAACGGCAACAGAGTGTGCATGTTCGGCGCCGCCGAGGAGGGCGAGGGACCGGGACAGTTCATCGCGCCCCACGGCATTGCGGTGGACTCCAAGGGCGCCATCTACGTGGGCGAAGTATCCTTCACCATCCGCGGCTCCAAGATGGACCCGCCCAAGGCGCTGCGCAGCCTGTCCAAGTACTCCCGCCAGTGGTAAGGGTGGCGTTCAGCCATCAGCCATCAGCCATCAGCGGTCAGCCTTGGTCCGTGAGCTGACCGCTCATCCTCAAGGGAGGCACAACTCTGAGTGTTCTTGGGGAGACCACCACCGTCCGGTGGGATAGCGCCCTGGAGGCCATCGTAGCGGGCTTCTCTGCGGGTCCCTGCCTCCGTAGGTGACGCCCCGTCAGCTACGCATGCCGGGCGGCAGCAGATTGGGGATGGCGCCGTCGATAGGATAGGTCTCGTCGCACTGCTGGCAGAACAACGACCCGGTGACCACCTCATCCCCCTCCTCGGCTTCTACCTTCAGCTCCAGCTCACCCTTACAAACCGGGCAAGCCAGGATTTCCATAAGTTCCTTTTTCAACGGTCCTCCTGTTAGCTGTTAGCTATCAGCCGTCAGCTATCAGCGATCAGCGTGGTGGCCTTCCTTTGGGGGCTGACAGTTGGTTCAGTCCCCGGCTACCGCAGTCCATGCTCGTACAGGGCGGAGAGGACGTCGGCCAGGCCAAAGACCGCCAGGCCGATTATCAGCACCGCGCTTGTGCCGGTCAAGCGGTCACGGGTCCTGTCCCGCCAGCCGCGTCCCAGGGATGTCTCTGTCGGGTAGCTCCGCCGGCGCAGAAACCGCACGATGTAGAACATGTACACCGCCAGGACTATCTTCACAACCAGGACGGCCACGTAGGCCACGGATATTGCGTCCTCAGTCAACCGGGCGGCCGAGAGAATGACGCCGGTGATAAGCAGCACCCCGATGGCGGTGCCAATCAGCCTTTGGAACTCGACGCTAACGGCCCGTCCCGTCTCCGGCGGCAGGGGGGGCCGCCGGATGCTCGGGCGCAACACCACCACGTAGAAGATCCCCCCACCCACCCAGGCCACGGCGGCCAAGGCATGTCCCCAGCGGATGACAACCAGAATCCAGTCCAAGACACTCATGCCCGAGGGCCATCCACAACGACCGACTGTGTTCTCCGCATAGCCACGTGAGGTTAATTCTGGGCCATCTCGCGCACGATGCGGACGATCCCTTCCTCGCCGAGGGTGGCGACATGCCTCTTGAAGATTCGTCCCGATCTGTCGACGAATAAGGTTGTGGGAAAGTATTCCAGCTCGTAGGACCGGGCGATCCGGCCCCCTTTGTCGGTGGCGAAGGCGTAGGTCAGCCCCAGT
This sequence comes from uncultured Dehalococcoidia bacterium, assembly GCA_964401855.1. Lineage (GTDB taxonomy): Bacteria > Chloroflexota > Dehalococcoidia > Lucifugimonadales > UBA3495 > CAJWBT01. The sequence goes on along the minus strand of CAYOAF010000260.1, from coordinate 18,293 downwards.
TCTTCAATGAAGTCCTTGGCGTCCTGCTCGGAGTCGAAGCCTTGAGGCACGAACATTCCCAGGAACTGGACTTCTTCATCTCGTAGCTGCTGCCAGGCCTTCTCGAGGGCCGGCATCTCCGCGCGGCAAGGCGGGCAGGTGGGATACCAGAAGTTGAGCACCACCGGGCTGCGCCCTGCCCGGGCCGACAACTGAAACTCACCGCCGTCGAAACGGGTCACCTGGAAGTCCGGCGCTTGCCCGGCTGCCCGGTCTCCGCCGCACGCAGCCACAAGCAGCAGCAACAGCGGGAAAACCAGGCGGGCGGCAGCCCCCGGCCATCGATGCCCCGCCGGGCGGAGAGCCGGAAGAAACCTGGCTGTTTCCAGAGGAATGACCAAGGACATCACGCTCCTTCTCCTCTAGCATGGTGCCAACCAAATATCCTGCGGGGATTCAGCACATGACGGCGGGGCAACTGGGGGGAGGTCATCAACAGCCGGCAGCGGGACTACAACGACTCCAGGAAACACTCCAACTATTCTATAGACGGCCTCACGCGGGGTCAAATGTTTCTGGCGGGTCAAGCCTCCGATCCTTGACTTTGGCTCCCAAAATACTAGAATCGACGCAGGCTACCGAGACGGAGGCACTGTAATGCGGATGGAGAACAAGGTTGCCCTCATCAGTGGCGGCGCCAGGGGAATGGGCGCCGCGGAGGCCAAGCTATTCGCCGATGAGGGGTCCAAGGTGGTCATCGGCGATATCCTGGATGAAGAGGGCCGCCGCACGGAAGCCGAGATCGGCGAAAGCGGCGGCGAGTGCCTATTCGTCCGGCTGGACGTTTCCAGTGAGTCCGATTGGCGCGAGGCCGTCGCCGCCACGGTGGCCCGGTTCGGCAAGCTGGACGTGCTGGTCAACAACGCCGGCATCTACTGCACGGAGAGGGTGGAGGACACCAGCGAGGAGCTGTGGGACCAGGTGATGGAGATCAACGCCAAGGGCGTGTTCCTGGGCACCAAGTACGCCATCCCCGAGATGCGAAAGGCCGGCGGCGGCTCGATAGTCAACATCTCTTCGACGGCGGGTCTGGTCGGCAACCCGACTTCGGCGGCCTACAGTGCGTCGAAGGGGGCCGTGCGTCTCTTCACCAAAGCCACCGCCATCCAGTATGCCCGCGAAGGCATCCGGGCCAACTCCATCCACCCGGGCACAATCGAGACCCTGATGACGGCCCCAATGCTGGCCACCGAAGCCTACCGCCGGAACCGCCTGGAACGGACCCCCCTGGCGAGGTTCGGCCGCCCCGAGGACGTGGCCTACGGCGCCCTGTACCTGGCCTCGGACGAGTCGTCGTTCGTGACCGGAAGCGAGCTGGTCATCGACGGCGGCCGCACCGCGCAATAACCGGCTATAAGCCACGGGCAACCAGAGAACACAGAGTCCTTCACCCGCTCTGTGCTCTCTGTGGCTCCGTGGCAACCAGAGACTATGCCATGCCGGGCTAGCGGCCCATCGCGTAGGCGTCGCGACGAGGGTCGGCGCCCGCGCTCATGCCGCCCCGCTCCCGGTCGACCTGGATGCCGCAAAGGTTGCCTAGCCGTACCGTCCAGTCGTCCCACACCTCCACCTGGTGGCCGCGCCGCTCCAGCTCCGCCAGGGTGCCGGATTCGATCCGGCCTTCGGCCCCCACCGTTCCCGGGCTATAGGCGTGGGGCCAGAAGGAGTTGGGAAAGCTCCAGGTGGAGATCCGGGGAGCTTCAATTGCCTGCTGCAGGTCCATTCCAAACTCGGCCACGTTCAGAAACAACTGGACCATCGACTGACATTGCACGTCACCGCCGGGAGTGCCGAAGGGCATCCACACCTGACCGTCCCGCAAAGCCAGCGCCGGGTTCGGGGTAAGCCGGGGCCGCTTGCCCGCGACCAGGGCGCATGGGTGGTCCGGGTCCAGCCATGTCTGGGAGCCGCGGGATGAGACCGTGAAGCCAAGTCCCCGGGCCACGGGGGTGTTGCCCATGCTGTCGCTGGGGGTCGCGGAAAAGGCGTTGCCCCACCGGTCAACAACGCACAGGTAGCTGGTATCCGCCTCCATAACGCCGGCAAGCGCCTGCGGGTGAGCCACCCGGGTGGCTGGGCCTTCGCCGTCTTGAAAGGCCCACGGGTCCCCGGCATGGGGCATCTCGGGGGCGGCCCGCCTCGGGTCGATGGCGCCGCGCCGGTCGGCCGCGTAGGCTTTGGACATCAAACCTTCCATCGGCACGTTCACGAAGTCCGGGTCTCCGTAGTAGCTATGGCGGTCGGCGAAGGCGATCTTCAGCGCCTCCAGCAGCGTGTGCAGGTAGTCCGGGCTGTTGTGGCCCATTCCTTTCAGGTCGTAGCCTTCGAGGATCTGAAGAGTCTCGATGTTCACCGGGCCCTGGCACCAGGGTCCGCAAGTGTAAACATCGATTCCCTTGTAGCTCCCGACGGCGGGCGGCTCCAGCTTCACATGGAAATCGGCCAGGTCTTCCATGGTCAGGAGGCCGCCCTCTTCCTGGATGAAGCGCACCATCTCCTGGCCCATGTCACCCAGGTAGAAAAAGTCCCGCGCCGCCTGAATCGCGGCCTCCCGGCCCCTGGAAGCGTTCTCCCGCTCCACCTCGATCAGGCGCCGGAATGACCTGGCCAGGTCGGCCTGCACCAGCACGTCGCCGATCTCCGGCGCCTTTCCTCCGGGGTAATAGGCCTCCATGCTGGTGGGCCAACCTGAGATGGGCGAATTCTCCAGGTTGTTGACCAGGGCACGCTGAATAGTTGCGGGGATGGGAAACCCGCGCTCGGCCAACTCCAGCGCCGGGGTCACCACCTGCTCGAAGCTCATGGTGCCGTACAGCTTTATCGCCGTCAGCCAGGCATCGGCCGCCGCCGGGGTAACCGTTCGCAAAACGCCCAGTGGAATGTCCCCGTTGACCTGGGTGTTGTAGTAGTCGATGCTCGCGGCCTTGGGCCACCGGCCCAATCCGCTGATGGTCACCGTTTCCCCTCGCCGGGCATCGTGCAGGATGATGGGAGCCACCCCGCCGAAGCTCGTGTATTGGGGCAGTGTCACGTTGATGGCAATACCGGCGGCTACCCCGGCGTCAGTGGCATTACCGCCTTGCTCCAGGATGCGGTAGCCCGCTGCCGTCGCCAGGTAGTGTCCCGTCGAGACCATGTGGGTGGTGCCGGTTATCAGCGGCCGGTAACTTCTCAGTCCGATAGCCACAATACGCCTCCAGTGAGGGTATCCTCAGATCTGCCTCCGGACAACGCCGCCGCGATCCGGCGTCTGCCCGGCCTGGCCTTGATGGACGAAATGATACTGGTGGCGTGCCCCAGTGTCAACGCAGGCCCGCCTCCAGCATCTGGAGGGCCGCCCCTGAGGTAAGGCAAACTGGACTCCGACCTACACGAACCCGCGAAGCTCCACCGCCCTGGCCACCCGTTCCACGCCAATCTCGAAAGCCGATTGCCGGTAGGTTATGCCATTGGTGGAAACCCGCTCCCGCACTTGACGGAACGCACTCGTTATTATCTTGCGCAGTTCCTCGTTGACCTGTTCTTCCCCCCAGTGGAACTCTTGCAGGTTCTGCGTCCACTCGAAATAGGAGACGATGACACCCCCGGCATTGACCAGGATGTCGGGCAGTACCACCACACCGCGTTTGCTGAGGATGTCGTCCGCCTCCACGGTCATAGGGCGGTTGGCCGCCTCCAGGATGTAGGACGCCTTCACCCGAGGGGCGTTCTCGGAGGTGATGACGTTGTCGATGGCGGCGGGGACCAACACTTCGCAGTCCAGCTCCAGCAGCTCGGCGTTGGTGATACGCTCTGCGCCGGGCAAGTCCCCCACTCCGGCGCCGGCCTCTTTTTGGCTCATCAGCTTGGCGATATCCAGCCCCTTTTCCGAGTAAACTCCGCCGTAGGCGTCACTCAACCCGATTACCTTGCAGCCCATAGCGTGAACCAGCCTGGCCGCCCAGGACCCAACGTTGCCGAACCCTTGCACCACCACTCGAGCGCCCGCGGTATCCAGACTGTAGTATTTGGCAGTCTCCTCCAGCAGGTAGGCGACTCCGCGGCCCGTCGCCGGCTCCCTTCCCAGCGAGCCGCCGAGTTCCACGGGCTTGCCCGTGACGATGGCGGGCGAATGGCCGTGCAGTTGCCCGTAGGCGTCCATCATCCAGGCCATGGTTTGAGCGTTGGTTCCCAGGTCCGGCGCGGGGATGTCGCGGTTGGGAGCCAAGAGGTGTTCGATGTTCAGGGTATAGCGCCGAGTGAGCCGGTTCAACTCCCCGATGCTCAGGCTGCCCGGGTCGCACTGAACGCCGCCCTTGGCGCCGCCGTAGGGAAGCCCGACCAGTGCCGTTTTCCAGGTCATCAGCGCGGCCAGGGCCCGCACCTCATCCAGGTCCGCCGCCGGATGATACCTCACACCCCCCTTATACGGGCCGCGGGCGCCGTTGTGCTGAACCCGGTACCCGCTGAAAACCTTTATTCGCCCATCATCCATCCGCACCGGGACCTGTACCTGAAGCTCGCGCCAGGGCCGCCGCAACATATCGCGAATGCCATCGGACAGCTTCAGCCGCCCGGCGGCTTTGTCAAAGAAAAGGTTCACTTGCTCGAAGGGAGTCATTGCCTCTTTGGGTCCCATTGGCTGGGCCTCCTCGCATGCGCGCCAGATAGCTGGGGACAGGGCTTCACGCAATTCCAGGATAACCGAAACCTGCGTTAATTACTCGCTCATTCCTCATGGTGTTTGGTAGGCAACACCGGTATTGCTTTCTGGCTACCCGCCAGATCACGGCCTGCAACGGCCGGGCCGCAGTCATCTCGCAGTCATCCCGCGTTCATCCAGTTGAAGCTTTCTGCTTGCCCACCATCAACAAGAGAGAAGGCAAGATCAGCAGGGCGGCCCCCGCGGCCATGAAGATCATCATGGCGGTCATAATTCCGTAGGTGGAGAACAGCGGCATGGGCGCAAAGCTCATCACCGCGAAACCGGCCACGCTGGACGCCGCGGAGCTGGCCAGGGCCACGCCCGTGCCCTCGGCGGCGGTCCGGAGGCCGGCAACCGGGTCGGAGTCCCGTCCGCACTCCTCCCTGAACCGCTGGGTCATGTGAATCGAGTAGTCGATACCCACGCCGATGGAAACGGCGGCGACGGTGGCCGTGACGAAGTTCAAATGGAAGCCAGCCAGGTACATGAAAGCGTAGAGCCAAGAGACCACCAGGCCGACCGGAATTACGGTCACCAGAGCAAACGAGAGTGAACGCATCCAGACGACCAGGATCACGAAGCAGGCGGCCACCGCCAGGGGCAGGGAGATACTCAAAGCCCGGGTGGTCGCTCGGAGCGTCGATTCCCGGGTGAAGGGAGAGCCGGTGATCCCGGCGAAGGACACGGTGGGCAATTCCAGCAACGGCGCCAGGTCCCTCTCCAGAGCCTCCCTGCCTATACGCACGTTGGCCTGCTGCCGGGTACCCAAGATACCCAAGAGGATAATGGTCCCCTGGGCCTGGTCCTTGGCGGGGTTATGGAAAAGTGTCTCCCGGACCTGGCCGGAGTCGTAGACCAACGTTTCCGCGTCCAGGGGGACCCCGGCCGCCGTCATGTAATCGTAGGCGGCCCGGACCTGGCCTGGAGTGTCCGGGAACCGGTCTTCGTCGGTGTCGGTGATCGCCACTCCTGTCGCGGCCAGCACCTGGGAGCTGGCGTACTCGTTGGTGGCAATGCGCGAGAGCAAGGTGAGGACCGTCCGGCGGTACAGGGACACTTCCCCTTCCTCGGTCCGCCCAACCCTCTCGTTGTCGCCCAGCCGGTCCAACAGGGCCTGAATCCCATCCAGCGACTCCCGGGCCGTCAGGTCTCCTTCAACGTACAGTACCGCCGGCTCGCCGGACAGGGCCGGCCCAGTATGCTGGTCGAGCTTGTCGAGGCTGATCACGAAGTCCGAATCAGCGTCGAAGAACTCCTTGACGTCCAACTCCGGCTCGAGTTGGAACGCCAGGATGGTGGCGGCGCCGGTCAGTATGGCGGTGGCGGGCAAGACGGCCCAGCGAAAACGGGCGAACAGCACCACCAGGCCGCCAATCGCCTCTCGGGCCCGCAGCCCGTATCTGGCGCCGCCCGGCAACGAAGGGTTGGGCCGGCTTCCGGCTTGGGCCCCGGGGCCGGCCGTAGCGCCGCCGTGAGATACCTCGATGCCCAGACGCCGCTGGTCCAGCCGCATGATCACCAGAGGGAGGAACACCCCCATGATGACGTAGCTGGCGGACACGGCGATGCCCGCGCCAATGCCGAAGCCGATCACGGTCTCTATGCCCGAGGTCGTGTTGGCCAGGAAAGCGACGCCGTCGGACAGCATGGCCAGCGTCAGGGCCCCCAGCACGCCGGCGAACCCCGCCACCAGCGCCAGGGCAGGCTGGTGGACGTGCCGGCGCTCTTCCTGGTACCGGACCACAGCGTGGATGACGAAGTCCACCCCCAGGGAGATCATGGCGATGGGGACTATGAAGTCCAGCGTCAGGGAGGACTTGAGACCCAGCAGGTTCGACCCCCCTTTGAGCCAGACCAGGAGCATAACCAGCGCCAGGAAGGTGAGGCCCACGACCCGCAACGAGCGCAGGGTCACCCCCACCACCACCAGCACCAGCACGACGGTGGCGACAATGAAGGGGACCGCGGCGCGACCCTGCTCCTCGGATTCCAGGTTGATGTCGATGGCGATGCCCCACAGCCGGAAGCTGGACTGGTCACCCCGGAGGATCTCCTGGACCCGGCGGTTGAAGCGCTCCTTGCCCAGGGTGACATCATCGCCGGTCAGGCTGATGGAGAAGGGGCCGCCGCCCAGCTCTTGATTATCCGAGGCCACGAAGGCCGACAGCGCTTGCGCCCGCCAATACTTGACTTCCCGGCCGTCAACCAACCGCCGCTCGAAGGAAGCGTCCTTGGAAAGAGAGTCGCGCATCGGATGGCCGGTGGGGCTCTCCAGGATTCGGTGGACGGCCTGCTTCACCTGGTCGTCGGTGGCCGTCTCCAGGGTGGCCCGAATCGCGGGGTCCAACCGCAGCACATTCTGTACCGCGTCGGCGATGGTGAAGATGCCGAATATCCGGCGCTCGTTGTCGGGGTCGTAGCCGTTGTAGAGAAGCCCGCCCAGCTCGGTGCGGCGCAGCGCCTCCTCGTTGCGGTACAACTCCCATAGGGGTTCTTGGCGCAGGATGTCCCGCTCCCGGTCCTCGACGATGACGCTGGTGATGTGGATCCGGGGCCGGAAGCGATCGTTCACCTTTTTCTGAAGGTCGAAAACCGGTCCGCCCGGCTCTTGGGAGGCCTGTTCTTCGGGGGCCATCAAGACTAGGGGCACGGCCAGGAGGCCGGTGACCACCAGGACTGCGGCGATGAACCACCCGGAATGCCGCGTCAGAAGTTCCCCGATACGCAGCCCGGCGCCTATTGAACCACCTCCCGGCTCCGCAGGTCCTCGACCTGCTCCTGGGCATACCCCATGCCGAGCAAGACCTCCTCGGTGTGCCGGCCGGTAACGGAACCGGCGTAGCGAACCCGCCCCGGCGTCTCCGACAGATGCATGGGGATACCCACCTGGGAAACCTTTCCCTCGGGAAGGCCCGGCGTCTCCACTTCCACCACCATGCCCCGGTGGGCCACCTGGGGGTCCGCCAGGGCTTCCTCCATGCTGTACACCTTGCCCACGCAGATGTCCTGGTCTCTCAAAAGGTCGAACCATTCATCCCGGGTACGGGTGCGGAATGTCTCTTTCAGGAAGTCGCGGATTTCCTGCCGCCTCCGGCCACGGGCGCGCTGTTCCGGGACCAATTCGTCCCGGCCCATGGTCCGGCAGAGGTTTTCCCAGAACCAGGGTTCAATGGCGGCGACAGACAGGTACTTGCCGTCACTGGTCTCGTAGACGTTGTAGTAGGGAGCGGCCCCATTCAGCATGCTCCTTCCCCGCTGGGGCGCCCGCCCCCAGGCAAACAGGTTCGATATGACGCCCTCCAGCATGTACAGCACGCCCTCAGTCATGGCGATATCCAGGTACTGTCCCTTTCCCGTGCGGTCCCGGGCCATCAGGGCCGCCAGGACCGCCACTGCCGAACACCAGCCGCCCCCGGCGTAGTCCGCCACCAGATTGAGGGGGATCGCCGGCTCTTCCTCCTCGGAGCGACCGATCATGCCCAGCGCGCCGGCCAGGGAGATGTAGTTGATGTCATGGCCCGCCAAGCTTTTGTAGGGGCCATCCTGACCGTAGCCGGAGATGGAGCAATAGACCACGCGCGGATTGATCTCCCGGACCTTCTGGTACCCCGCCCTCAGGCGGTCCATCACTCCGGGACGGAAACCCTCCACCACAACGTCGGCGTCCCGGACCAGGTGGTAGAATATTTCCAGGGCTTCCGGCTCTTTCAAATTCAAGCCGATGCTTCGTTTGTTCCGCCTCAGCGCGTTGTGGGCGGCGTGCCTCTGCTCATCCTCAGGGCTGTCGATGTGGTTCACCACCCGCTCGTACGCCACCCGGCTGCCCGTCATCGGCCGCTCCAACATGAGCACGTCGGCGCCCAGGTCCCCTAGGATCATGGTGCAAAACATTCCCGGCGTGTTCCGGCAAAAGTCCAGGACCTTTATTCCTTCGAGAGCTAGCATTCGTTGACTCCTCCGTCAATCAAAACGTCGCCGCCAATTATAGCGGATACCGGTCGGCTTTCCGCAGGCCGCAGATTCATTCAATGTGCAGGAGGCCTTGCGAGCGACTATAATTTTGTTGGCCGGGCACCAAGCGAGGACAGGAGGTGGCCATGGACCTGGGGTTGAACGGCAAGGTAGCAATGATAACAGGGGGTAGCCGGGGACTGGGGAAACAGGCGGCGGGAAGCCTGGCCCGGGAAGGCTGCAAGATATCGATCTGTGCCCGCGGCTTGGAAACGCTCGATGCCGCCGTTGCCGAGTTCACGGCCCAGGGCTACCAGGTCCACGGCGTACAGGCCGACGTGACCGGGGACGGCGACGCGGCCCGGTTCTACAACGAGACGGTCGCCAAGCTGGGGTACCCGGACATCCTGGTGAACAACGTGGGCGGACGCCGCGGCTCGGTGGTTTTCGAGGAGACCACCCTGGAACAGTTCCGCGAGGGGCTGGAGGTCAACCTGGTCAGCGCCTTCCGCCTGGTGGCCCTGGTGCTGCCCCACATGAAGGCACAGGGCTGGGGACGCATCATCAACATCTCTTCGATATACGGCCGCGAGCACGGGGGCTCCATCGACTACATGACCGCCAAAGCCGGGCTGATCGCCTTCTCCAAACACCTGGCCCTACAGTTGGCCCCTCTCAACGTCCGGGTCAACTGCGTTGCCCCGGGCTCTATCGACTTCCCCGGCGGGAGTTGGGACCGCTTCCAGAAAACCAACACACCGGAGGTTGTGGCCGAGTTCATCGCCCGGAACCTGCCCGCGGGCCGGTTCGGCTGGCCCGAACCCATCGGCGAGACTGTGGCCTTTCTGGCATCGGACCGAGCCGACCTGATCACCGGCGCTTGCATCAACGTGGACGGCGGCCAGTCCCGCTCGCTGTTTTAGAGGCTATCAGCTATCAGCGTTCAGCGGACGGCTGAAGGCCGCCCGATTGCTATCGGTCAACCGATTCACGTCAACCCAATATCTATCATGGCTGAAAGCTGACCACTGACCGCTACCCGTGGCCTAGCCCTCCGACAAACTCCCGCCAGGCGGCGACGCACTTCTCGGGCTCCGAGTGCTGCACGTAGCCGCTGGCGCCGGGAATCACCAGCAGCCGCCCGTTGGGCATAAGCTCGGTCATCGCCCGGGCCCGCCCCGGAGTGTTGGCATGGCTGTGCTCGGCCACCAGGGCCAAAGCCGGCGTTTGAATCTGGGGCAGGATGTCGGTCAGGTCTTGAGTGGCCAGATAAGCCAAGGTCTCCAGCACCACCCGCCGCGAGGTTTGGGACATCTGCTGAATATACCACTCATGGTGGGCCGCCGACGCTGCCGGGTCCACCCGCTGGTTCGCCGTCTTGCGGACCCAGGCGGCCACCCCTTCCTCCTGGACCAGTCGGTAGTACTCCAGATAGGTGGTCACCCCGGTAAACTTGAACGGCGAAGTACAGGCCGTCAAGGACTGGAGGCGCTCCGGGTGCTCGTAGGCGAATCGCAGAGCAATCGTCCCCCCAATGGTTTCCCCGACAAGGTGCACCCGGTCCAACCCCAGGTGGTCCAGCAGGCGCAGCAGGTCGGTTCCGAAATTACTCAGCGACCACTGGTAGCCCTCCGGGGGGACCGAGGAGCGGCCGAAGCCCCGGGCATCCAGGCGGACCACCCGGTACTGGCGGGCCAGCAAGGGGACCCAAGCGTACCAAAGGCGGGAGCTTTTGGCGTTGCCGTGGTGCAACACGACGGTCTCGGGCGTCTTCCACGGGTCGGTGTAGTCATCGTCCTCGTAGTACATCTCTAGGGTATCGTCCAACCGGACCGTTGGCATAATCCACCTCCTTGGAAATCAGAAGCGCCAGCCACATTTGCCAGCGTGATATTGACCCAACCAACCATATCTGCCATATAATATCTCATCGCGGTCAATGAAGAAGAAAACAGGCATGAAGAGAACCCCAACTACACTCCAGATACCGGCCTGCGTCTCGTTGGACCAAGCCCGTGTTTTGGCGCTCAGGCATTCCCGAGACGATCGGGACTTCGAAAGGGCATGTGCCGGCCGCTAACTGGCGGAGGATGTAGCCGCCCCAAACCCGAACAGGTGAGGAGGTTGAACAGCCTGGAACCCGTAATCAGGAACATCAGCAGCTTCGGTAAACCGGGAGACTCGTCATTCCGGATGATCTGGCTTGAAGATAACCCTCCAACCTGCACCATGACGTACTCCGAGATCAAACCCGGCAAGACCAGCATCCACCATATCCATCCCTGGGAGCACGAAGTCTACGTCATCAGCGGGGTGGGGACCCTGGTGTGCGACGGCAAGAAGTACCCGGTAAGGGACGGTGACGCCTTGTTCATACCGCCCGATGTGGACCACTACACCTTGAACAATGGCGGCCAGGGCGACATCCAGCGTATCGAGGTCAACCACCTGATCGCCGCCCAGAGCGGTGGTGCAAGAAACGACGGTGGGACCGGGACCGGGGATCCCCCGGTGATACGCTATTACCGGGACTTGAATAAGGAAACGGGGAGCCAGATCCTCGGCGCCAAAGACAGACCAACATATCAGGAGGAGACAAATGGCGAAGCTGGAAGTTTACGTGCCCCAGGCGCCCACCGTGGGAACGGACCACCAGACACCGGCAGCCCCGCGCATTGACAGCCTGGCCGGCAAGCGGGTGGGGCTCCTTTGGAACCACAAGGCCCGCGGCGACGTCGGCCTGGCCGCGGTGGGAGAGGAACTCCAGCGCCGGTTCCAGGGCGTCAAGCTGGTGCACATCCGGGGCACCAACCCGACCAACGACCACGTATTGGTGCAGGCCGCGGAGGAGTGCGACGCCGTAGTCGGGACCACCGCCGATTGAGGGGGCGGAACGTCGAGCCTGGTGCTCGACCAGCACAAGCTGGAGAGAATGGGCCTTCCCTGCGTTATCATCGTGGCCGAGAAGTTCCGGGCCAGCGCCGAGACCCACGCCCGGGCCTTCGGCGCCGGCACCTTGGCCTTCGCCTTCGTTCCCGACTGCTTCACCAGCATTCCTGATGACCAGGTGAGGGTCCAGGCCCTGGATGGGGTCGATGCCATAGTCGAAGGCCTCACCAGCCCCAGGAGCGCCCCTTCCTCTCTGCCCATGGCCCAGGCCCCGGAGCCGGAAACAGAGACTTTTGACGCCGAGGACCTTCTGGCCTGCTTCCACAAGATGAACCGGGCGTTCACTAGCCGGGGTTGGAGCGACGGTTTCCCCCTGCTCCCGCCCACCCGGGAAGTGGTGGAGGACCTGGTCCGGGGCACCGGGCGCGACCCTTCCGACGTCGTCACAACCATGCCGCCCGCCAGCGGCATGGCCACGGTCCTGCACATCGCCGCCAACGCGGCCATGGCGGGCTGCGTCGCGGAAGAGATGCCGGTGATCCTGGCGGCCGTCAGGGCGCTGACGACCTACCCGTTTCCCTGCCGGACGGCCCTCGTGTCAACCGGAGGGTATGGCCAGCTCTATCTGGTAAACGGCCCCATCGGGAAGGCCATCGGGATGAACTCCGGGACCGCGGCCCTGGTTCCGGGATCGCCATCCAGGGTGAACATGCGCCTGGCTAGGGCAATGCGGCTGATCGTAATGAACGTGGGGCGCGCGTACCCCACCCTGCTGGACGCATCGACCGTCGGCTCCCCTAGGAAATTCAACATGTTCGTAGCGGAGAACGTCGAGGCAAGCCCCTGGGTACCCTTCCACGCTGACCGCGGCTACGCCCCTGAGGCCAATACCGTCACTGCCTTCAATACCCTGAGCGACGTTGACGTGCTGGATGTCTTCAACTCGGCGGCGGACGGCATCGCCAGGACCTTGGCCGCCTACTCGACCTACCCCAGCGGCGAGTTCCTGGGGTGGGAAGAGAGGTGGGGCAAGGACACCAACCACTCCGCCCGGGTGCTGTTGCTGGTTGGTCCAGAACACGCCCAGATGCTGGCAGGAGCGGGGTGGACCCGGGACGGCTTGAAGCGATACCTGCACGAGAATGCGCGCATCCCCGCCGCCTGGTTCAAGAACATCCACCGCAACCACCCCGAGCGCAACGCGCCGGAATACCGGTGGGTCATGGACGCGCCCGACGACCTGCCCATACTGTCGACCGAGTCCCCGGAGATGTTCCACATCGCCGTGGTCGGGGGCACGGCGGGGCGAAGCCTGTCGCTGAAATGCTACGGCTACCCGGTCACCGTCAGCGTGGAGTAGGGGCCGGCCGGAATCCAGAGAAGGGTTGGCTGGATCTCATTTCCATGGAAGGGCCGGGATGATGGACCGGGTGTCGAGCGTTTTACGAGACCCTGGGCTCGCCGCTCTGCCCGGTCGAGCATATGTCCCGAAGACAGCATCCGGAGCAGTTGGGCACCTTGGTGCAGGCCACCTTGGCGTGCTCGTCCAGCAAGGCGTGGTACTCGTTGAAGAGGGAGACATCCCGGGGCAAACTGTCCTGGAACATCGCCTGGTAGGTTTGGTAATCGGCCTTCCGGGCCTCGGGGGCCAGTCCCAACCGGTTCACGATCCTTCGGGTGTAGGAGTCGATGACAAAAGAGGGTTTCCCGGCGGCGTAAACCAGAATGTCATCGGCGGTCTCATGGCCGATGCCGTGAATGGAGAGCAACTCCACGCGCAGCGGCCCCAGGGGCTTGCCGAGCAAGGCGGCCAGGTCGCCCCCGTAGTGGCAGGCGACGTGTCCGGCGAAAGCCTTCAGCTTCCTGGCTTTGGCGTTGAAATACCCGCAAGAGCGGATGATGCGGGCCAGCTCGTCCTGGGGCCGCCGGTGGACCGCTTCCAGGGACCAGCATCCGGACTCTTTCAAGGCGTGTATCGCCTTCTCCACGTTGATCCAGGCTGCCGCCTGGGTCAAAATCGCCCCCATCACCACGTCCAGCTGCTCCCCGCCGCCGGGCCACCAGCCTTGAGGCCCGTACCGCTCGTAGAGCCTCTGGTATACCTCCCGCAGCAAGGGGCCCCGGCTATCGTCCGGCATCTCGTGGGTCAAGCGGCCCCAGCCGGATGGGTAACTCGGGGCCCAGCGTTATCGATTTTTCGGTAACCCGGCAGCCGTAGGCGAACACCTCGACGCCTGAGGCCATTCCTTCGCGCAGGGCCATCCCAAACTCCGGGTCCGCCATATCGTGGGGAGCGAACGCCTGGGCATCGTCCCGTTGTACCACAAACATCACCGCCGCCCGATATCCTGCCGCCACCGCCTGAGCCAGGCTCCTGACATGCTTGGCCTCCCGCGCCGTGGGAGCGTCAGGAAACAGGGCAGCCCCGTCGGCCACCAGGGTGACCGACTTGGCCTCCAGGTAGCAGCGCCCACCGGAGCCTTTCAGCAGCAGGTCCAGGCGGCTCTCGCCGAAAGTGACTTCTCGTCGAATCGTGGGATATTCCTGAAACTGGACCAGGCATCCCTGGACCAGCGCCTCCTCAACCAGGCCGTTGGGCAGCCGCGCGTCGATCGAGGCGAGGGTAGACTCCAAATCCACCAGAGCCAGGTCGAACCCGGTCCTGCGGTGCTCCTCCGGACGGGGCACGATCAACACCTGGGATCCCGGTACCAACAGTTCCCGCATTCGGCCCGTGTTGGGCACGTGCACCGCGACGTCCCGGCCCTCCACGTCGACCAAGGCGAGAAACCGGTTGAGCCGCACCTTGAACCGGCCCTCGACCAGGTCTGAAGCAAAGTCCACACTTGTCTCCGCGGAGTCAGATTCGGCTAATGGTATCAACCCTCGGCGGCAACAGCAACCGGGGCCGCCGCAGATAGCCTTGACTGAGAACTTGGCGATATAATGGCGGCAGCGATTGCTGGGGTCAGCCGGGAGAGGTTATGTCAATATTCTTGACCCGCTTGCAGCGGGCCTGCGAGTCCAACCGGAGCCTGGTTTGCGTGGGCCTGGACGTGGAACCGGGCAAAATGCCGGTGGCTGATACCTTTGAGTTCAACCGGGCCATCGTTGACGCTACGGCGGACCTGGTCTGCGCCTACAAGCCCAACATGGCATTTTATGAGGCGTTGGGGATACCTGGGCTGGAAGCCCTGCAGCGCACCGTGGAACACATTCATGCGGCTGCGCCGGGGGTGATAGTCATCGGCGACGCCAAACGGGGCGACATCGGGCCGTCAGGCCGGGCCTACGCGAGGGCCATGTTTCAGGTGTGGGGCTTCGACGCCGTGACGGTGAATGCGTGGGGTGGTCAAGACACCATCGCCCCTTTCCTTGAAGAGGAGGACCGAGGGGTGTTCATCTGGTGCCGGGGCTCGAACCCCGGCTCAGCGGACCTGCAGGATTTGACCGTTGACACTCCCCAGGGCCGGGTCCAGCTGTACTGGCATCTGGCCCAGGCCTCCCGGCAATGGAACGGCGCGGGCAACATCGGCCTGGTGGTGGGGGCGACGAACCCAGACCAGCTGGGAAGCGTCCGTGGCATCTGTCCCGGCATGCCCCTGCTGATACCCGGCATCGGCGCCCAAGGCGGGGACCTGGAAGCCGCGGTCCGTCTGGGAACCGACCACCAAGGACGGTCGGCCATCGTCAATTCGTCGCGAAGCATCATCTATGCCTCGGGCGGCTCGGACTACGCCAAGGCGGCGCGGCAGGAGACATCCCGCCTTCGGGACGCGATCAACCGGATACTGGACTCAGAGGGCAAGGGATGGCCCTCAAGCTGAAAATCGGCGACGTGCTGCGGATGAAGAAGGCCCACCCCTGCGGCAGCCACCTGTGGGAGGTCCGGCGTCTGGGAGCGGATATCGGTATCACTTGCCAGAAATGCGGGCGTTACGTTATGTTGCCCCGGTCTTATCTGGAGCGCCGGGTCAAGGAGGTTGTCTCCGGGAACCCGGCAAGCAAGGCTACCGAAGAAGACGCATGACGCCCAGCCGGCCTTGGAGTGGCCCAGGACCGCTAGGTGTCGGCAGATTTCATGGATGCAACACCTATCGAGGCATATTTTTTCAGCTGCTGATTCCACGACTCGGGACGTATGTCGTGCAGGTGGCCCTCCATAATATCGAGGAAGTTCCGCACGGCCCGGCCCAGGAATTTCCCTTTCAACGTGCAAACACCGATATCCATGCCGGAGAACAGGTGGTCCAGCGGGACCACCCCCAACAGATCGCGGTCCTCCGGATGAAGGGCGAAGTCATTGAAGACGGCCACGCCCTCGCCTATCTCCACGTAGCGCTTGATCAACTCGGACGTGTCCATGGACAGGTGCAGGTTATAACTAAGCCCCTGGCCCCTCATCGCTTGCTCCACATGCTGCCTGGTCAAGCTTCCCGGAGCTCCCAGGATCAGCGGATAGGCCGCGATGTCCCGTAGATCGACGTTGGACTTTTCCAAGAGCGGGTGGCCGGGCGGAGTTAGGAGCACCACCTTATAGCGAAACAGACCCTTAAACTGCAGGAAAGACACATTGGGGAGAGGTGGCGCGCAGAGGGCCACATCAACCTCCCCCGATTTCACCAGCCGTATTAGCGAGTCGTATGGACGGGCCACGAGCCTGATCCGCACGTCGGGGAACTGGCTGCGAAAAGCGTGGATGCTCCTCGGAAGATGATGCATCACCAGGTCAGAGTAAGCGCCCACTACGAAAGAGCCCCGGCGCTCCGAAGAGTCCATCCGAATCTTGAGGGTGTCCACCGATTCGATCACCGGAGTTACCAGCTCTAGGAAGGTGGATCCCTCCGATGTCAACAGGATTGGGCGTCTTATCCGGTCGAAGAGGGTGATACTGAACTCGTCTTCCAACTTCTTGAGGTGAGTGGTCACGGTGGGTTGACCTAGCCCCAGCGCCCGCGCTGCCTTGGAAACGCTACGAAACCGGGCCACGTGGTAAAAACTAACCAGTTCGCGAAGCTCCATGTAGCCCCCACCAACGAGATCAGAAGTATTGATATTATATATTACATGCCGGAGCTTGACAAAATTCTGAGCCACTTCGAGAATGAGGGACAGATTTCGATGCCTGGGTATTCCAACGAGACGAACGTCGAAGTGACCCGGCAACACATCTCGACAGCCAGCACGGCCACATGCCGCTGGTGATTACCGAGCCCTGTATCGGGGGTCAAGGATGGCGCGGGTGTGGATGGGTGTCCGGTCGATTGCTTAGCGCTCTCCGCCGAAGTTGAGATAGTTTCAGCAACCCCAATTCTTGCATCAATTGCTCCTATTGCGAGCCGGCGGGCCCGGTCTGCTTCTGGTGCTCCGCAGGTCCCCAGACGTTAAGAGGAGGTTCGAAGAACCATGGCGCTTTTTTTGCGGAATGAAGACATCCAACAGTGCGTCACCATGGACCACATGTTGGAGGCCATCGAGTCGATGCAGGGCCACTTCGGCCGCGGAGAAGCCTGCAACCTGACCCGGCGCAAGATCATCGCCGGCGGAGGAACGCTGTCGGTTATGGGCGGGGGCCTCTTCTACGATGGGGTGATGGGCGTCAAGACCTACACGATAATCAAGGGGAAATACTCTTTCCAGGTCAGCCTGTACGACGCGGACACCGGCAAGCTCCTGTGCTACACCCAGGCCAACCGGCTGGGCCAGCTACGGACGGGGGCCACCACTGGCATCGCCATCAAGCACCTTTCCAACCCCGATGCGGCCACCGTGGGCATCATCGGCACCGGGAACCAGGCGGCCACCCAGCTTGAGGCGGCGTGCAAGGTCCGAAACATCAAGCGGATCAAAGCCTACAGCCGGACCCAGGAACGGCGCGACGCCTTTGCCCGTTCCATGACCGAGGCCCTGGGCGTCGAGGTAGTCTCGGCGGTCACCAATCAGGAGGCGGTGAGCGGAAGTGACATCGTGATCTGCATCGCCAACGCCATGGAGCCAGTGCTGGAGGGCGAGTGGCTGTCGCCAGGGTCGACGGTGATTGCCGCTGGGCCCACCTCCTGGAGGGCCAAGGAGGTGGACGATGCCACCCTCACCCGGGCCGCCAAGATATTCGTCGACTCGACGGAGCAGGCCACCATCGAAGTGGGCGACATGGCCAGCGCGGTGGACAGGGGCGTCCTGCAGTGGAGCGGGCTCCAGGAACTGCGCCACGTCGTGGCCGGTGCGACAAGGGGGCGCGATACGGCGGACCAGATCATCCTGGCCAAGCTGATGGGCACCGGCGTGGCCGATGTGGCCTCCGCCAAGCTGGCCTACGACCGGGCAGGGGCCGCCGGAATCGGCCTGGATATGGACTGGTAGGCGCGGGCCTAAACCCCGTTCAGGTACTCCTCGGTACACTGAATGTTGTAGCTGGTCCGCTCGCTCACTAGGCTTTCCACCGCCGCCCGGGCCGTGTCCAGGGACGTAAAGCAGGGGATCCGGCGCTCCACCGCCGCCCGCCGGATGTAGTAGCCGTCACGGAGCACCGAGCCCTCACCGGTGACCGTGTTGATGACGGCGTCCACGCTGCCATCTTCGATGACATCCATCACGTTGGGGTGCCCTTCGCGCAGCTTCTTGGTGGTCATGGTAACCGGCATTCCCATGGCGGCGATCATGGCGGCGGTGCCCTCGGTGGCGTAGAGGCGGCAGTCCGCCTGGTGAAGCTCGCGGACCAGGGGCACCGCCT
>CAYOAF010000259.1:0-14964 GCA_964401855.1 uncultured Dehalococcoidia bacterium | reverse complement strand
GGCAGCTTGTCCAGCGCTTGGGCCAGGTCTACCCGGTAGCGCTTGGGGAATTTGGGCGTCAGGGTCCCGATGCAACTGAACCGGACGGGTATCGCCGGCATCATTCCAAACTGATTATCGACATACGCTGCCCTCCGTTCGCCGGTTTGCCACCAGTAGACCTTGGCTTCAACCATGACGGGGGGGTGGTGCCGCCGGCTCCGATAGTATGTCTTTGATCCGGCTTGAGAACCCGCGGGCGCCCCGGCTAGATTTGGTCCCGTGCCGTTGTGGTGTCCGGGGTAAGCGCCGTTGGTAATACTCGTCCGCTCATCGCAAGATAAGCTCATCTGAACCTCATCTCACAAAGATCTAAGGCGTTGGAAGCATTCAACAAGGTTATTTTATGTAGTGAAGAATTACTGAAGCATTACCTGCGGCCCCCGGTGTGGCCCCCGATGAATCTCATCTCCCCATCCATCGGTGGCGGCGTTGCCTCAAAACCGTCGTTCCGACGAGCGAAGCGACGATCCCGATTCTATCCGGGTGGTGCGGGATCCCTCAATGGCGGCCTGGACCCACCACCCCAGAACCCTCGCTGCACTCGGGTGACATACTCCTTTGTGCTCTTGAGGCAAGCCCCCAGGTGGCCTGCGGCGCTCGTAGTTGCTCGCGGTTCGACATTATCGGCGTTGGGTCGCTCTGTCACATCCCTGTGGGAGAAGATACACCTCTGGGGTCTTGGCCGCGTGGTTCCGGGGACGTTTTGGCGTGAGTCCGGCGGTTGAAACTAACTCATGAGGTGTGGCTGCTCCCCTGGCCGTGGGGAGCGCGGTATCCCATGGACGGCTGGTGATGGGACCTCAGGTTGCCAGGGGGCGGTGCTGGGTTGGGCCCTCTCCAGCCAACAGTCTCGGACCCCGATTTGTGCGCGACCTCCGTCCACTGGATCGGAGCGATTGGAGGCGGCTGCCGGCCGCGGCAGCCCGCCCTGCGTTCCGGGTACCCCGTCGCCCCACCTTGAGTCGCACCGGGCGGGTTACCGCCAATTCTCACGGCTCCCGACTGTGCCCGATAGTTAGTCGGAGAAGCCTTGCACCACGCCGGATTCGGCCCATCATAATCGGCCGGATAGGGCGGGGAACGATCGAAGGGGGAGCAGGCAACACGATGGCAATCATCACTCTGTCAAAGGGAATATTCAGCGGCGCCAGAGAATTGGCCAGGCTCGTCTCGGAGAACCTTGGCTACAGCCTGGTATCCAGGGAGGAGATCGTTGAGAAAACAGCTCAATACGGGCTGCCCGGAAGCCGGCTGGAGTGGGCACGCCGCAGGCGGCTCGGTGTCCTGGCGCGAAAGGACCTGGAGTGGATGCACTATCTGGTCTATGCCCGAGCAGCCCTGACCAAGGAGATTCGGCAGGGGAGTCTCATATACCTGGGAAGCGACGGGCGCACCTTGCTCCGAGATTTTCCAACCGTGTTGCACATCAACGTCGTGGCCGATATGGAGCACCGAATACGTAACCTGATTCGGCGTACCGACTACGTCATGAACCAGAAGAAGGCGAGACAGCTCATTGAGAAGATCGATGCCAAGACCGCCCGATGGCGAAGGACCATCCATGACGACGGGATACGCGACGCTTCGGATTTCGATCTGACAATCGAGCCGGATGTGATGAGTCTCGCCGAAGCGTGTGACCTCATAGGCGCCACCGCGGGCCAGCCCCAATATCTGACCACCGGCAAGGCTCTGGAAACCATTGACCTGTTGACGGTCGCCGCTGAACTGAGGGCCCGGATCGCGATGAAAGAAGACGTCGCGGATGACAACATCGGTGTCGAGGTCCAGGGTGGTGTAATTGTCGTTACGGGGTCGGTGCGTTCAACCGAGGACCTGGATGGAATCCGAGAGCTGTTCAATTAACCGACGGCAGGCGAAGTCGCCACAGGGAATCCCAAGAGGCGGACCCAACTGCATGGGTCTTGACCGTCGCCAGGCCCGCGGGCGCCTGAGACAGGCCGATCGTCCGGATGGATTCCTTCTCCGGGAGGATGACAGCAAATGAAAACCGTGAAGGACCTAATGGTGCCGGTTGAGGAATGCGAGACCGTTCAGTAGAACATGACCGTCTGCGAGGCGTTCCAGACCCTGGTGAGGGCTCAAATTGGGCAACGGCCCCAAAGAAGAATATTCACATTTGGGGTGCTCTTGGTACTGAACAAAGACGAACGGGTGGTGGGCAAGCTGGACCATGCGGATATCGTCATGAGCATGGACCCAAGCTACCAGGGGCCGGAGGGCTCCGAGGCGATAGCCCACACCTCCACCGCCGGCCTCAGTCCGGCATTACTCCGTTCCTTGACGCAGCGATCGTCCGTTTGGGCCGGATCACTGGAGCAACAGTGCCAAAAGGTGCTCAACCTGAAGGTGAAAGACTGCATGTGCACTCCGAGCAGCGATGAATGTGTGCTGGAGAGCGACTTGCTGGAGGTGGCCATACACAAATTGGCGCTCGGGCGCCACCAATCGCTCCTGGTGACTGGGGGCGATTGCATTGTGGGGATGCTGATGCTGGGAGATGTTGTAGAGCAAATCTCCCAAGGATGCGCGAATTGGAACGAGTAGAGCACATAACGGTCAGATTGGAATCGCAAAAGAGCCCGCCCGGCACTTGGCGGAGCAGGGCGTGGCTCGATGTGCCGCCCCGGACCGTCCTGGTGGACTTCAGCGGCCTGCAGGTCCGCAAAACGGGCACGCAAATCCTGCTGGGTCAAGGCGGCTACCGGCCTATAGCGTTGGTTGTCGCTGCTTTGGTCTTCTGTGCCATGGTGTTGCTCCCGGTGCCCGAGAGCTTGGTCCGCCTGATGGAGCAGGAGAACCCATCAGGGTACAGCATGTCAGGAGCCGGCGCCGAGACGATCGTCGACTCGGTGAACCTCCACAAGAACCCGGAAGCCTTCGCAGCCGTGGGGGAAGGCGGCGCGGCCGCGAAATCAGTAAAAATCCTGGAGTCGAGCGAAGATGTCGCCCGGCAAGCAATGATCATGGTGGCTATTCTGGTCGTGGCCGCTCTCCTCTGGGGAACCAAGGGGCTGCCCATTGCGGGCACCGTCACGACGGTGGCTGTTCTGATGCTCACCTTCGGCATCCTTTCGCCGAATGAGCTGGCCAAGACGTTCATGAACGATGCCGTCCTGTTCATTCTGGGAATCCTGGCGGTGGCCGTCGGCGTGAGCAAGACCGGCCTGGACAAACGGATCGGGCTTCTCCTTTTGAGCCGGATCAAGAGCGCCGGGGCCTTTGCGTTCATCTTCTTCCCGGTCCTTGCCGTTTCCTCCGCATTCCTCTCGGCCCACGCCCTGGTGGCGCTTCTCGTTCCCGTGATAATGGGGGTATACAAGGCCACCTGCAATTCCCATGGGGTCAAGAAGGATAGGGCGCTGGCGATCCTGCTTCTCCTGGGGATCTCCTTCGCGGCCAACATCGGCGGCCCCGGTTCCCCGGCGGCGGGAGCCAGAAACGCCATCATGATCGGCTACCTTGCGGACGCGGGCTCCCCCATCGGCTTTGGGGAATGGATGAAATACGGGATGCCCCTGGTCCCGGTGCTGGCGCTTACGGTCGGAGCCTACATGTACGTCCGTTGCAAGCCGAAGCTCCTGGTCAAGAGCGTGAACCCCAGTGAGGTGGTCAAACGTGAGGTGAAGGAGCTGCCCCGATTCGGCGGCAAGGAGGCCGCAATGGCCTTCATCCTGGTTACTCTGGTGGTCGCCTGGATGACGCTTCAAAGCACCTTGGGAATGGGCGGAGCGACCCTCGCGGCGGTGTGCGCCATGTTCCTATTTCGCATCGCCACCTGGGACGATATCCAACGAGGCGTGGCGTTTGACGTTGTTGGGTTGTACGGCGCCGCCTCCGCCATTGCAGTGGGTCTGGCCTTCACCGGTGGAGGACTCTGGCTGGCAACTCAAACCGTGGAATTGATGCCGAGCTATCTAGGCGAAGGCAACAGGTTGATAATGGGGGTGAGCATCATGACCGCCACCCTGACCAATTTCATGAGCGACGGGGCAACCGTGGGCACCCTGGGACCTCTCGTATTACCGATGGCCGAGTTGGCTGATGTGTCTGTCTGGAAAGTGGGTTTGATGGTTTCTTTCGCCTCTTCCTTCGCCAACGTCCTGGTGGTGGGGACCCCAAACAACGCCATCGTCTTCGCCATGAGCAAGAACCCCGAGACTGGGCAGAGGCTTCTGAGCGTATTCGACTTCATCAAGTACGGCCTCCCCCTGACCGTACTGCTGATGTTCGTCCTGTGGGGTTGGGCCCTATTCGGGTACTGGACGGTATTGTCCTGGCCCTAGCCCGGACCGGCGGATTGGCAGGACGCGCCCCGGCCAGACTGGTCATCGTTCAGCCGGGGGCCCGGCTCCAAGAACGGGGCCCGCTTGCTCTTGCGCCGTGGCGTGACCGGCGGCACGTTGCGCCGGCTAAATGCCGACCGCGCTCTTCTCCCGCTGCATCGATTCAAGCTCATCAACGGAGATATGGCAGCAGATAAGGTGACGGGAGGAGTCCGGCCCAGGGCGGGTGGGCGGGGGTGTATCGTCGCAGATAGGCCCCAGCTTGCGGGGACAGCGCCCGGCGAAGGAGCAGCCGCGGAACCGCTCCCGGAGGGTCGGCACGGCGCCGGGAAGCCGAATGGGGTTCGGCGCGGCATCCGGATCGGGGACCGGGGCGGCCGAAAGGAGCGTCTCCGTGTAGGGGTGTGACGGAGCGTTCAAAACGCTTTCCGTGGGTCCCGATTCCACCACGTGTCCGGCATAGAGCACCAGGATGTCATCGGAAACGTAGCGCACGACGCCCAGGTCATGGGATATGAAGATGTACGAGGTGCCGTTCTCACGTTGATGCTCCCCAAGGAGATTGAGAACCTGGGCCTGGACGGAGACATCCAGCGCTGAAACCGCCTCATCGGCGACGATCAGGTCCGGGTTGGCCGCAAACGCGGATGCCAATGCCACCCGCTGCTGTTCGCCGCCGCTGAGTTCGCCGGGGTGGCGGTCCAGATACGCGGGACCCAACCCAACGGCGTGCATCAGCTCTACAGCACGCTCAAGACTGTCTTCACGGCCCAGCCGCGCGAACTTCCGCAGCGATCGAAGGATCGCGTGGCGGGTGGGAAGCTTTGGGTTAAGCGACGCCGTCGGGTTCTGGAACACCATTCTCAGCGCGCCGCGCTGCCCGCGAGTCCGGTCTCCGACCCGCCGGGCGAGTTGTTCATCGCGCAGCCGAACTACGCCGCGATCTTGCGGTACCAGGCCGACCACCACCCGCGCGACGGTGGTCTTACCGCAGCCGCTCTCACCCACGATGCCCAGGGTCCGGGCAGTTCCAACCTCGAAATCGACGTCCGTGACCGCCCGGACCGGCGGCCGCACTCTGGGGCCAAAGACTAGATACTTCCGCTGCCAACGGCCGTAGAACCGCCTCAGACCTTTGGCGGCGAGCACCGGTTCAGCGCCACCGTTGCGGTGGCTCCCATCGCGCGACACCGTCTCGCCCCAGATATCCGAACCGACCATACTCCAGAAGAAGCAGCGCGATCGGTGGCTGTCTCCCGCGTCGATCATCTCGGGCGCCTGCGATCGACAGGCGTCCCGCGCTATCGGGCACCGGGAGGCGAACAGACAAGATTCGGCGGCCTGCTGACCGGCGGAGTAGACAGAACCAGGGATACTGCTGAGCTGGGTGGCCGACCCACCCTCCGTGGGCGGCGTCGGCACACAGTTCAGCAGCCCCGTGGTGTAGGGATGCTTGGGGTTCTTGAACAGCTCGCGAACCGCAGCCTCCTCGACGGTCTGGCCCGCGTACATCACCACCACGCGATCGGAGACCCGCGCGATCACACCCAGATTGTGACTCACGTAGAGGATACCGGCGTTGACCCTTTGCTTCAGGTCGACCACCAGATCTAGGATCGTCGCCTCCGTGGTAACGTCGAGACCCGTGGTGGGCTCGTCCATGATCAGCAGGTCTGGGTCGCAGGCCAGCGCCATGGCGATGACCACCCGTTGCTGCATGCCACCGCTCAACTGATGTGGATAACGCCTGCCGATCCTTTGCGGATCAGCCAGGCCGACGCTCTCGAAGAGCTCCACCGCCCGCAACCGGGCCTGCCTCGAAGTCAAGCTCAAGTGCTCACGGAGCACCTCCTCCACCTGAGCACCGATCCGCATGGTGGGATTCAGCGAGGTGGCCGGGTCCTGGTAAACCATGGCGACCCGGTTGCCACGGAGCAAGCGTAGCTCGGAGGCCGTCAATTGGGCAAGGTCTTGGCCCTCGAAACGGATCGCGCCGTCCGTGCGCGCTGTGCCCGACAGATAGCCCATCATCGCGAAGGCGACGGTTGACTTCCCGCATCCCGACTCGCCGACCAGGCCGAGAACTTCCCCGCGCCGGACCTTGAAGGAAGCCTCGCGCACCGCGCGAACCGTGCCCCGAGGGGTATAGAAGGTGACCGCCAGCCGGTCTATTTCCAGCAGCGGTGTTTCTTCGCGTTGCCGCTCACTCATCCTGGTCCTCCCGTTGTGGTAGACCTCGGGCCTGCTTGAGACCATCGGAGAAAAGGTTGACGCCTACAACCAGGGAGGCGACGGCGCCCGCGGGGACCAGCGCTACCCAGGGGGCTTGCACTATGAACCGGCGGCTCTCGCTGATCATCAGACCCCAGTCAGACGACGGCGGCTGCACGCCGAGACCAAGGAACCCGAGGGAAGATGCGAGAAGAATCGCGTAGCTCAGTCGCACGGAGGCCTCAACCAGCAAGATCGGCACGGTGTTGGGCAGGATCTCCCGGAAGATGATGTAGAGTGCGGGCTCGCCGCGCAGACGCGCGCTCTGGACGAATTCCAGTGTCTTCAGCGACAGCGTGGCACTCCGCATTACCCGGGCCACACCCGGCATGGAGACGACCCCAATGGTAAGCACTATGTTCTGCCAACTGGCGCCGAGGGTCGTCAGGACGAGAAGGGCCAGCAGCAAAGATGGGAACGACATCAGCCCGTCCATCACTCGCATGATGACCTCGTCTGTCTTTCCACCTTTATATGCGGCGCTCATCCCCACCACGGTCCCGAGGGCGATGCCCAGTGCGGCGCCGGCAGCGGACATGCTGATGATGGACCCCGCGCCTGACATCACCCGGCTCAAGATGTCCCGTCCGAAATTGTCGGTGCCGAGCCAGAACCTCGTGGACGGCGCGGCAAGTTGATTCTCGGGCTCTAGATGTTGTTCGGTTGGGGAGAAAGGCGCCAACCACGGGCCGATGAGGGCCAGGGTAAGATAGAGCAGCACCAGCGGCAGCCCAATCCGACCCGAGGTGGTACGGAGCACCAGACCGAGTTCCCTACGGACCGCTCGCCCCAGGGCGGCGCCCCGGCGGCTGCCGGCGCGAAGCACGCCCGACTGCAATTCCCCTTCCAGCGCTGGCGTCGCCATCAGGCGTACCTGATCCGCGGATTGAGGGCGGCGTAGCACAGGTCAGCCACCAGGTTGCTGAGGGAGAAGGTCACGGCGATGATCAGGGTTACCGACTGCAGCAGCGGGACATCACGGCGCGTGATCGCTTCCAACACCAGCCTTCCGAGCCCTGGATAGGCGAAGACGTTCTCCACGATGATGAGCCCCCCAAGCATCCAGCCGATATTCGCCGCGATTACACTGATGGTCGGCAGCATGGCGTTCGGCACCACGTGACGGAAGAGCACCCGGCGCATGGGGAGCCCTTTGAGGATCGCAGTGCGAACGTAGTTCGACTCCATTACCTCAATCACGTTGGCTCGGGTCATCCGCATGATGTAGGCGAACAGGACGCCGGTCAGAGTGAGGGCCGGCAGCAGCAGGATCTCGGGTCGCGTCAGAGGACTGGTGCCGGGTAGGATGATGCTTGAGGACGGCAGAAGGCCCAGGGTTGACGAGAACACGATGATGAGCAGCAGCCCGGTCATGAATTCCGGCAGCGAGATGGCAACCAGGCTGCCGATACTCACCATGCGGTCTCCCAAGGAGTCTCGGCGCACGCCGGCCCATATTCCAGTGCCCACCGCCGCCGGGACCGCTACCAAGAATGCGAAAACCGCAAGAATCGCAGAGTTTGATAGCCTCGGTCTCACGATCTCGGTAATTGGTTTTTTTCGTATCAGGGAGTCGCCCAGGTCGCCCCGCACGGCGTTTCCGACCCAATCCAGATAACGCTCGTAGGCTGGGCGATCCAGACCTAAATCGCGGCGGACGACTGCCAGGTTTTCCTCGGTCGCCCCCTGGCGCAGCTTCATTGTCGCCGCGTCGCCGGGCAGGATTTCAGTTATCAAAAAGATGGCCAGGGAAACCACAAACAGAGTGACCCCGATCAGGCCCATGCGCCTGACGATAAATCGCAACATAGAGAGGCTCCAGCCTCAAACAGAGGCTCTCGGTGGGGCCCTAGGTGCTGGTTCCGTATCTTTTTGGTGTCTTTCCTAGGACCCCTATCCTGGCCTTCCCCCTTCGTAAGGGGGAAGGAACACCCTCTCCCCCTTACGAAGGGGGAGATAAGAGAGGGGGTCCTAGCCTCGCACGATGTGGTGTTCGCAAGTGCCGGCCACCTCGCCAGCCTTCGTCGAAATCTCATCCGCCGTATCGAACCCAGGCAAGTCCTGCTTGTAGTAGATCACGGGCAGGTCGGGCTCCCCCAATTGTCTCAGCGTTAGCTTGGCCAGCGCCTCGAACTTGTCGTGCACCATCCCGACCGCCGGGATGCCCAGCTTCCGCATGTTCACCGTGTCACGCACGGTCCCCTGGGTGCAGGAGCCTCAAGCGCCTACCCCGATGATGGCGTAGTCGACCTTGGCGGCCAACTCCTCCATGTCTTCCATCGGCGCGGGGTTCCACGTGCTGTGCTTGTACAGCTTGTGGGTCTCAGCCGGTTCGTACATGGCCTCTAGGGCCCCTTCAAAGACCGGCCAGAATTTCTCGGTTGAACCGTGGCCGCTATAGACCAGCCCCATCTTTCCCGCCCGCAGAGTTTCAACGGGCCGAAGCGCCTTTCCTTGGGTAACGGCGATATCCGCTACCGGGTCATAGACCAACAACTTTTCCCGCATAGATGCCTCCTCGATGACCAACGATGGCTCGCCGTGCGCCTGCACCGGCCTTGGCGGGCCCGGAGAACCCATTATCGGCACTGAGCATATTGTACGTCAAGGGAGGTTGCCCGACGGTGGCTTGCCGGTAGCCGGCTTCCTCTCCGGGGACATGCCTCCCTTTCGCTCCCGCGCTAGCGGGCCCGGTACTGGTCCACGTTTACCGATTCCGGGCGCACCGGCATGCTGGGTATGATGATCGGTTTTGCCCGGTCCGCTCCGACGCAGATGAGCCGGTACCGGTCGGCGCTCTCCCGCACCGGCATCCAGATGTCGTGCAACTCCTTCTCGCTCAGCTTCAGCAACCACCGCCAGTGGGTGGGAATCGTGTCTGCCCGGAGCGGGAAGTAGTGGACCATCTTGCCCAGGCTGAACTGGGCGTTCATGTGGATGAACTCTTTCGCGCCCTTCTTGGAGAAGCCGGCCTCGCCGGCCGGGCGGGCAATGTCCGGCGGCACCAGCACAATCGTTTCCATTGCACTGCCTTTTTCGGTCCGGCCCGGCCGGACCAGGTCCCACTGGCTGAAGATGGAGTTGTAGGCGATGGTCTTCAGCAGGCCCTCGGCGGTGTTGTTGCCCTGGTCGGCCACGTCCACCTCCCCCTTGGTGGCGAGAACGGTCACCACGCTGTCTTTTGCCTCGAAGCCCTGTTCCACGTGGAAGGGCTCCCACGGGCTGGCGTCCTCGTTCTCGGCCAGGCAGACGGTGAACTTTCTGACGGAGCCGATGGTATCCATGTCCATCTCCCCCGGATACCAGTAGCCGATATTCTTGAGGCACAGGGTATAGGCTCGGCCGACGACCAGGTTGGCCCGGTTCTGGCGGCCCGGCCCCATGCATGCTCCCTTGGAGTTGATGTCCAGCTCTTTGGCGATGGGGCCGTTGACCAGCAGCATGGAGGCGTGGGAGCTGGTGGACATGAGGAACCCTTTTACCCGGTCCGGGTCCATCTGAGACACGGCCTTGAGGGCCCCGATTATCAACGGCATGTGCTCCGGCGATGCGCCGGCCATAGCCGAGTTAATCGCGATCTTCTCCACCGTGGCCAGACCGTAGCCGGGGGGCAGGTCGCAAACCACGTGGCCGGGAGGCAGACAGGTGCCCTTGAGCATCTTTTCCACCGCATCATGGGTGGCCGGCAGGAGAGGAAATCCGTCGCCCCAGTCACGGTTCAGGAACTCGCGGTTCATCACCTGAAAGGCATCCGCATAGTTGCTGCCCTCGAACCGCTCCAGCTTGGTGGGCTCCAGCTTGGCCTGCCCAACCGGGCCTTCGACCTCCGCCGTCAGCTCCCCGACCAGTGTCTCGAAAGCCGCCTCGGTTTGCTGGACCGCTCTTTGCGTATCCAGGTTTCGGTAGAGCCAGGGGACCACCACGTAGCGGATGCCGGGCATTCCGAAGGCCCGCGCGCTGGCGATGGCATCGTGCTCGAAGCGTCCGGACACCAGCAGCACGGCGGGCGTGCCCTTCTTCTCGATCTCCACCATCTCGTGGACCATCCACGAGGTACAAGACCCTCAATCGGCGGTGGCGCCGATCACGATATCGGACTCGCCGGTGGCCTTGTCCAGCACCGCGGCCGGGGCGGGCAGCCCACCGAGGTAGAAATTGGTCTCAACGCTGGGAGTGTGCTGCTTCAGCATTCCTTCAATGGAGCGCAACGCCACATCACCATTGGCGGTGCCGCTCCACAGCAGCCCGACCATCTTTCCTTCCAGGTTGGACGGCCTCTTGTTGACCGGCCTGGCGTTGAGGACGCCTCTTTGCTGTGCTACCGGGTCCAAAACTTCCAGTATCTCCATCGGTCCTCCCGTGCATTTTTCTGGTTTCACCCCACACTCTCCGCTGGCAAACGACATTGCTGTGTCCACCGTCGCCCGCCGCGGCAAGCAGGAAGAGGGAGCGAGCCAGCGTTGACCGGCGACGTTTGATGGCCGGTTTCCAGGCAATCCGTCGGAACTCTCTATATTCCAAAATGGCCGCCCCGTCAAGCTTCAGGACTGAGCCCAAGCGTCTCGAAGCTGGATACACCCCCGCCATGGCGCACGGTCCGCTCCCACGGAGATGGGCCTCATGACCGGCTTGGTAATTACCTCAACCCCCCATGGCCTGGAACAACGGTCCTTGGACAGGCTCAGGACGAACGGATTTTCCCCGTTCGTGGTGAGCCTGTCGAACCACGGCAACTGGCCGTTGGATAGGCTCTTGGTCCATGATCCGGCTATGGTATCGTGAGCGGTTTATGTTCGCGTGGCGATAGGCCTAATATTCCCGCCCTTGTGGGAGTATCATAACCAGTGGTACAAATAACAGGTCGGTTCGGTCTGCCTCAGGCGGATGACCCCAAGCCGGATTGCCCGACTCTGCCAAGGTGCTGGCCGGACCCACAATTCGTATCCATGCGGACGGTAACGCCTGCACCAGTTGCAATCACGCCGCGCCGAGACCCGATTTGAAGCCTGGCTAAAGGAGCAGGGAGAACATGTTGCAAGCATTGACCGGCACTCGAATCCTGGATCTCACCCACTTTCAGGCGGGGCCGTCGTGCACCCAGGTCCTGGCGTGGCTAGGGGCTGACGTTATCAAGGTGGAGCAGCCGGGTTCGGGCGACCCCACCCGCCAAACCAACCGGGACCTGCCGGACTCCGACGGCCTGTCGTTCCTGATCCTGAACGCAAACAAACGCGGGCTGACCCTCAACATAAAGACCGAGCAGGGCAAAGAGATATTCAACGCCCTGGTCAAGACCGCCGATGTGCTGATGGAGAATTTTGGCCCCGGCACGGCGGAGCGGCTGGGTGTGGGCTACGAGGCGATGCGCAAGGTGAACCCTCGCCTGGTCTACGCCTCGGTAAAGGGGTTTGGCACCTATGGGCCCAACTCCAGCTACAAGGTCTTCGAGCCGATAGCCCAGGCCGCCGGCGGCGCCATGAGCGTAACTGGGCTGCCCGATGCGGAACCCCTGATCACCGGGGCGGCCATTGGAGACTCGGGGACCGGCATGCACTGCGCTGTCGGCATCCTCGCGGCGTTGCTGCAGCGCCAGGCCACCGGTGAGGGCCAGCAGGTGGAGGTCTCGATGCAGGACTCGGTGCTCAACCTGATGCGGCCCTACATGCGGGAGCACCAGCGGCTCGGCAGGCCGGTCGTGGCCTCCGGCAACTTCCACCTGGGCGCGGTGCCCAGCGGCATCTTCAAGACCAGCGGCGGCGGGCGCAACGACTACGTTTTCATTTACGCCCAGAATCAGGCCATGTGGCAGGATTTGATCCGGGTCATGGACCGGGAGGATTTGGCCGAGGACCCGAGGTTCGATACCCAGGAGTCCCGGAACGAGCACGCCGGGGAGCTAACCGCCCTGATTGAAGAGTGGACCTCTCAAAGAACCAAGCAGGAGGCGGCGCGCATCCTGGCTGATGCCGGCGTGCCCAGCGGGCCGGTGAACGACACCGGTGACCTGATGGCCGACCCTCACCTCTGGGCGCGGGAGATGATCGTCGAGGCGAAATACCCGACCCGGGGACGCTTCATAACCGTGGGCTGCCCCATCAAGTTGTCCGGTTCGCCGGTGACGGTCAAATCGCCTCCAAACCTTGGCCAGCATACCGAGGAGATACTGGCCGAGGTGGGCTACGACGCGACAAAAGTGCGCCGGCTCAAAGAGGACGGTGTGGTTTAGGCCAGCCCAACTTCCGTGGATGGGAGTCGTCTATGAACCGAATAGACGCGCTACTAGTTAAGGAGACCGAGGACCACCTCGGTCAAAAAGTGACCTATGAGGTCCCCCTTGCCGCCTATCCCACCAACTCGGAGATCATCATCGTCAACTCTCCCGGCTCGGGGGAATTCAAGGACGGGCGCCACGAACGCTGGTTGAAGCTGGCCCGACACCTTCAGGAGCGGGAGTTGGGCACGATGGTCACCTACAACGCTCCCCGGCCCGACTGGCAGGTCCAGCTACCCTGGGAGCCCTACTCCCACCAAGGCGTAAGCTGGAACCGGTTGCTGGTGGAGAGCCTGGCCCACGTGGTCGAGTACTCCCTGGAGCATGCATCGGAGCTTTGCGGGACAGCTTCCCCGACTATCTACCTGTCGGGGTTCTCGTCCGGCGGGTCGGCCGTCGGCGCCGTCGCTTTTCGCTACCCTGAGATCAAGCGCATCCTGCTCCTCTCCACCTACGACAGTGTTGCCGATTACTTCTACGACGGCATTGTTCAGTTCCCCGGAGACATCTACCTGGCCTACGGCAGCAAAGACCCGATGGCCGGGTTTCTGGCCTATATTCTGAGCTGCGGACCAATGGCGGCCACCTCCCTGAAGGTCCGTGAGGTACCCGAATGCGACCACCGCTTCAGCGGGGCGGCCAACAGCAAAGTCCTCACCAAGGCCTTCCTTTGGGCCTTTAACGGCGACGACAGCTTTCCTTCGCCGGAGGGCGGCCTTCAGCTATATGAGTGACGGCCGGCGCCTGGCGTGACCGACGGGCACACTGAGAGCGGCGGTTTCCAACCAAAGGTTGGAACGGGAGGGAGCAAAATTGGCCTCAGCCAATCAGGGAAGCTCGTTTCAAGCGCATCGCCCGGTGGCGATGGGCACGCGCGGTCTGGTCGCATCGGCGCACCCGCTGGCAAGTCTAGCCGGCCTGCGGGTATTGATGGACGGTGGCAACGCGGTGGACGCGGCAGTGGCGGTGGCCGCCGCGCTCAACGTTTGCGAGCCGTTCATGAGCGGCGTGGCGGGCGTCGGGGTGATGCTGCTGCATCTGGCCGAAACTGGCGAGACCCGTGCTCTCGATTTCAGCGGCCGCGTCCCCTACGGGGCGACACCGGATATGTTCACTCCTGAGACGCAACAAAGGGGCATCCGGTCGCCGCTGGTGCCGGGCAACCTCGGCGGCTGGCTCGCGGCGCTGGACGCATACGGCGCCAAGAGTCGCGGCGACGTTTTCGGCCCGGCCATCGAGTACGCTGAAGGCGGTTTTCCAGTAAGCTACTTCGCCCACGGTGTCTTCAGCAGCGCCGCGCAACTGCTCAACCGGTGTCCCCACGCGTCGGCGGCGTATCTCAGCAACGGCAACGCGCCGGCGCCTGGAGAGGTGCTCCGGCAACCAGACCTTGCCAGGACCTTCCGCGCGATCGTCGAGGAGGGGGCCGCAGCTTTCTACCAGGGGGAAATCGCCCGGTCCATCGCGGATTTCTGCGCCGAAGAGGGCGGTCTAATAACGCTGAAGGACCTTGAGAACTACAAGCCTGCCTGGCAGGACATCATCACGACCGAGTACCGGGGTTACACTGTTGCGACCGCCCCACCCAGATTTGAAGGTTTCCAGATGCTGGAGACGCTGAACATTCTCGAAGCCTACGATCTAAGAGGCATGGTCCACAATTCCCCCGAGGCCATCCATCTCATCGCGGAAGCGATAAAGATCGCCGTCGCCGACCGCATCCGTTTCTGCGGCGACACTGATTTCACCGACGTGCCGGTGGAGGGACTCATCTCCAAGGCGTTCGCCGCGGACCGGCGCAGGTTGATCAATCCGGAAAAGGCAAATGCGGTCGAAGGGGAGCGCTGGATGAAGGAAATCCCCAAGGGAGCTATCACCGCCGGTAATCCCCGGGAATTTCTTTCGGGACTGACGACCCACTTCGTGGCCGTGGACCCGGCCGGCAACGCGGTCTCGGTTAGCCAGACGTTGGGCAGCGCTTTCGGCAGCGCGCGCATGGTGAAGTGCACCGGAGTCACGCTCAACAACGGCGTCAACTGGGTGGAGATCGACCCGGCCTGCGACACGCCCAAT
>CAYOAF010000258.1:0-5141 GCA_964401855.1 uncultured Dehalococcoidia bacterium | reverse complement strand
GCCCCGAGGAATCCCGCTATCATTCGGGCGCCGCTGCCGGTGATAAAAATACGCGGTGCATCCAATGTCGAGCTATAGGCAGCCTCAATGTGCCGTAGAAACTCCAGGACTTTTTCCGGCTGCTTGGATTGATGCCGTCCGTAGGCTTTCCAGAGGATCTCGCCGCTGGCGGGGTCCATGACCACCGCCTTCACCGCGGTCGAGCCCACATCCAAGCCGATCATCAGCCCGCTGGAGGGCGCCCCGTCCTTCGGGCCGGGCCCATGGAGGCCGGTGTCAGGTACTATGCTCAAGGCGTGAATCCTCTGGTTTCTCTTGGAATACCGGTTGCCGGTGAACGTACCGGAGGCCGGGCGCCCGCGCCGCCCGGGACACTTAGGGAGACGCGGCTGATCATTGCCTGGCCCTGGCCGGGTCCGGCGCAAGATCCGGCTCCCGGACCTGGCGGGCCGTCGCCATCAAAGAGGTGCGGGGCTGGACCAGAATTCCGCCCATGCCGAATTCCAGCAACTCCCGCACCAGGTCTTCTATCGCGGGTTGCGGTTCCTGAGAAGACGTGAGCTGGAAGACCACCTCTTTCACCGCCCCGACGATGGAGAAGGATGTGAGGCGGGTATCACATTGCCGGACCAGGTTCATGGCAACGCCCAAATCCAAGGAGCGTTGTATCATCCCGGCGGCTTCGCTGTACAACTCCTCCAGCTTCTGAGCTACGGTGCGGTCCAGGGTCCTGGTTTGAAACAGGAGTATGCGGGTGAGGTCTCTTTCTCCCAGAACCAGGTTAAGGACCCGCGACAGGTTATCCTGTATCTGGACCAGCGGCGCTGGGGCCGCCGGGGCCAGGGATACCGGCCGAATGGAGTCGCGCAGGTCCTGCAGGAAGGTGTCCAAGATGCTCTGAAACAGGTGCAGCTTGCTGTCGAAGTACAGGTAAAAGGTACTCCTAGCGATGCCTGCCTGCCGGACGATCTGAGAGATGCTGGTGGCGTAATAACCCCTTCCGGCGAAGGCCTCCTTGGCGCAACGTACCAACCGTACCCTTCTTGGGTCTTGCGATCCGCTATCCATCTGTCTGTAATCGGCGAAACATTATCCAAAAGACTAGCCTGTACTCTCCGATGGCCGCACCCTGTATGTCAAGACAGATTCTACAAAAATGACCGATTATTCGAGAAGTGCTGGCGCCCCGGCACCTTCGGGACGAAGGGGGTTCCGGTGGGCCCTTCGGCTAGCTGGCGGACGGGCCTTTCTAACCATGACGCTAGGATTCGGTCAGGTTGCCGGTGCTGCCGTGCCGTGTCTTCATTGCGGAGCCCGGCCGCGGGGAGACGGGTAAGACCAGCAGCTCGCAATCTAGACCCTGAATGGCGTCCAGCACCGCATTGGCCATGGGCGGCAACTCCTCGTTGTGGAACAGGTGACCGCGGCAGCGGCAATCAGAGGAGCCAAAGCACCGAAAGACCTTGAACCGCCGTCCTAGAGAGGCGGCGAGGGGGCATTCCAGCGGCTGCGAGGTGTGCCCGGCGATAATGGCCGCGGGTTCACCGCGGGGGAGGAGGTAGTCGAGATGCCAGCGGGGATGCGGGTGAGGGCGCAGGTGGTGCCGGATGCGGTTTCCGACGCCGGCCATCCCCGAACCAACGTAGACGTAACATCCGCCCGGAAAAGTGAGACGCCCGAGCCGGCCCACAGTTAGGGTCGTCTCACGGGCGAGGACAAACAGCAGGGCATAGATTCCCGGCCGCCGCCCGCCTTCACCTTCCCAGGGGCCGGCCCGCAACTCCGCCGGCGCCGGGCGCGTTCGCGGCCCGGTGGAGGATTTGCTCCTTCGCCGGACCTCACCGGTCACTCGGCCATCCAGGCTCGATGTTCCTGGGTTTCATGACGCGGGCTGCCGCCTCTAGCCGGGGGTGCGCTTCCCGGCTGGCAGGGAGGGTCCTGGACGTGATTACAGGCGGTGCTGCTGCTGCCTGTCGCCGGCTTCTTGGCGATGGAGAAGGTGCCGGCGCCGGCGACGGAAAGACACGCCCAGCCCTAGTTTACCAGGTACAGCGTGGGGTAGATGAACACCCAGGCCACGTCCACGAAGTGCCAGTACTTGACGGACCCTTCGACGCCCCAGTAGTTCCCTTGGGTGAACCGGCCGTCCCTCCCCAGCCAGTAGACGATGGCCAGGGCAATCAGGCCGGTGAACACGTGAAAGGCGTGAACGCCCGTCGTGGTGAAGAAGAGGCTCCCAAACCCATCACCGGGAGGAAAGTGGGCGAACGCCTCTTTCCACTCCCACCCCACCCCGGCCATGAAGAGGACCCCCAGACCCAGGGTCGCCAGGAGGTTTCTTTGAAAGCCCTTTTGATCGCCGTGAGCAGCGAAGATCTCTGCTCGGTAGGCGGTCAGGCCGCTCCCGATCAGGACTATGGTGATGGTCAAGCCCAGGATCTGATTGAGTTCCTCCGGCCGGTCCAGTCCTTGAAGGAAGTAACGGGCGGAGATGATTGCGCCGAATAGGAAGGTTTCAGAAATGATGAACAGCCACAACCCGAGCCGGTTGACGGCCAGGCGGCTGGGGTGATGGGCGTCGGCGGAGTCCGAGTAGGCCGGACTGGCGCTACCTGATTGGTGTTGGACCCCGGCGGTAGGATCTGCTGACATCTACTCCTCCGGGTGCCAGAGCTGGCGAACGTGCATGAAGAAATACAGAATGAGCGCGGCGTCCACGACGTTCATGAAAATCATGTAACCCAGGTTGCCCGATTCCAGGGCCAGCCCCAGGACGTACTCCGCTGCCGCCAAGATCACGAGAGCGATGAAGACCAGCAGCCCCACCCGCAACAACGACTTGAGTTCGGGGTTCTTCACGGTTTACCTCCTATCCGGATTGTAGTGGCGGAGGCGTGCCTCATGCCGAACCCTCTTGGCCCGATCTCGCTGTGGGAGACTCCGGCGCGTCCGATGCCCCGGCTACGCCGACTATTGCGTGGACCGATCCGGGGACGCCGTAGTCGTAGGGGCCGCCAACCACCCTCGGCGGGTAGAGGAAATTCTCCAGCGGAGGTGGTGAGGAGGTCTGCCACTCCAGGGTCCTGGCGTGCCATGGGTTGGAAGAGGCGGCCTTGCCCCGTACCCAGGAATAGACCAGGTTGACCGTGAACAGCACCATGCTGGCGCCCAAGACAAAAGAGGCTATACTGATGAACACGTTGACGTCGGTCAGGTCCTCCGGGTAAAGGGGGTTGCGGCGGTTCATACCGTGCAAGCCCACCCAGAACATGGGTATGAAAGTGAGGTTGTAGGCTAGGAACATCCACCAGAAATGGACCTTGCCCCACTTCTCACTGAACATCCGGCCGGTGATCTTGGGGAACCAATAGTAAACCCCGGCCAGGGCCGCGAACATTTCGCTCCCCATAATGGTGTAATGGAAGTGGGCCACGACGAAATAGGTATCTTGCAGGTGAATGTCGGTGGGCACGTCGGCCAGGAAAATGCCCGTGATGCCGCCGATGACGAAGTTGAGTAGGAAGCCCAGGCCGAAGAGCATGGGCGTGGTCAGCCACAACCGTCCCGCCCAGATAGTCCCCAACCCGCAGAGGAACACCACTCCCGTGGGGATGGAGATCAGTTCAGTGGCGGCCATGAAGGGAAGGTGAAGGTAATCGGGCATACCGCTGGTGAACAGGTGATGGGCCCAGACGATAAAGCTCAAGGCCGCGATGGCCATGAAAGAACCCGCCGCCCACTTGTAGGCAAACAAGGGTTTGCGGGAGAAATGGGCTATCACCTCAAGGCCGATCCCGAAGGCCGGGAGCACCATGATGTACACAGCGGGATGGGAGTAGAACCAGAAGATGTGTTCGTAGAGGAGGGGGTCGCCCCCTTCGGCAGCGGTATAGAAGGATGTCCCGGCAACCCGGTCTAGGATGACGGTCAGCAGTCCGAAGGCCACGAACTGGGTGGCCGTTAGGCTGATAAGGGCCGCGGCGAGGATGGACCAAACGAAGATTGGTATCCGGGACCAGGTCATTCCCGGAGCTCGGAAGAGGATTATCGTAGTCACGAAATTGAGGCCGCCCAGGATAGAGGAGAGACCGAAAGTCAAGAAAGCCAGCAGGACGAGTAGCTGGCCGGAGGCATTGAGCACGCTCAATGGCGGGTAGGCGGTCCATCCGGAGTCGAACCCTCCCATCAAGGGTGAGAGCAGCAACAAGATGGCCACCGGCGGGACAATCCAGAAGCTGAGGGCGTTGATCCTGGGAAAGGCCACGTCATCGGCGCCGATCATCAGGGGCACCAGGAAGTTGGCGAACCCCCCCATGATGGTGGCCACGGCCACTGCGATCATGATCATACCGTGCAGGCCCATGGTGGTGTTGTAGTCATTGGTCTCCAGGATGACCTTGCCGGGGTCTATCAGCTCCACCCGGATCAACATTGCCAGGGCCCCGGCAAGCAGGAGGAACACGATGAAGGTGACCAAGTACTGGAGGCCGATGACCTTGTGGTCGATGTTGTAGCGGAAGTATCGTTGCCAGCCGGTTGTTGGAGACTCCCCGGAGGAACGGCCGACCCACTCCTTGGCCCACGTGCCCCAGAGGCCCACGCCCAAGAGCCAGCCAATGAGGCCGAAGACGTACCCGACTGCGATGAGAGGCTCCGCCTCCCAGGGGTCATTGCCCGCCAATTGCTGGATACTCGCAGCCAACCCACTTCCGAGGAAGAAGCCCACACCGCCTCTGGCCCCCCCTCTTAACAAAGGCAGAAACGCAATCGCCATCCTCTTACTCCTAGCGAGCCAGCGACGCGCTGGGCTTGTTCTCAGTTACCCAGGCATCAAACTCGACCTGCTCGACCACCCGGACCTCGAACCACATGTCCTTGTGGCCCAGGCCGCATATCTCAGCGCACTGGAGCCGGTAGCCGGAATCCCCCCCCATGGTTCCCGTGGTGTTGGGCCTGGCAAAGACAGTGGTGACCTGACCGGGCACTGCGTCGATCTTCACGCGGAAGGCGGGGACCCAGAATGAGTGGAGCACGTCGGTGGCGGTGACGTCGAATCGCACCAATTTCTCCAGCGGAAGGACTATCGCTTGGGTTTTAACCGCGCTGTACAGCGTGATGCCTTCTTCCGGGTAAGTCACTGT
>CAYOAF010000257.1:0-3436 GCA_964401855.1 uncultured Dehalococcoidia bacterium | reverse complement strand
ATCGTCTGCGGCCGCTGCGTGCGGGCCTGCGAAGAGTTGCGCGGCGACAGCGCCATCTGTTTCACCCAGCGTGGTGGCGTCGTCCTGGTGGGCACTTCTTTCGGCGCCTCTCTGCTCGAGTCCGGATGTGAGTTCTGCGGCGCTTGTATCGACGTTTGCCCGGTGGGCGCCCTGGTGGAGAGGGAGCACAAATGGGATAAGCCGGCAAGGACGGCGCGAACCATCTGCCCCCACTGCCCGGTGGGCTGCCAGCTGAACCTGGAGGTCAACCCGTCGGGCCGGTTCATCCGCGCCGTCCCCGAGTTGAACTCCCCGGCCAACCGGGGCCAGGCCTGCTTCAAGGGGAAATTCGGCCTGGAGTTCATCAGCCGGGCGGGCCGGTTGCAAATGCCTATGATCCGGCGCGACGGCAAGCTGGCGGAGGTTTCTTGGGACGAGGCCCTCGATTACATCGCCGCCAGATTGGGTGAATACAAAGGCGAGAGTTTCGCGCTCCTCACCTCCCCGAACAGCACCAATGAAGAGCACTACCTGGCGCAGAAATTCGCTCGGGTGGTCATGCAGTCCAACAACGTGGACCAGACATCTGATACCCAGCCGGAGCTGACCATCGGCCTGGAGAGGTCGCTGGGCTACGCCGCCGCCACCAACTCCATCTGGGACCTGGAGCAGTCGGACTGCATCCTGGTGTTCAACTCCAACGTAACCGAAGAGCACAACGTGGTCGGAGTGCCGGTCAAAAAGGCCGCCAAGAGGGGTGCCAAGCTGATAATCATCGACCCCCGGGAGGTGGAGCTGACCCGCTACGCGTCCCTCTGGCTGCGGCCGGTGCCCGGCACCGAACTGCTGCTGCTGGGCGGCATCCTGCGGTCCTTGATCGACCAGGGGCTGGAGCGATCCGATTGGCTGGACGAGAAAAGCGAGAGCCCGGCGACCCTTCACTATGCCCTGCACGCCCTGGATATGGACCAGTTGGCGGAGGTCACCCGGGTTTCGCGGCAAGCCATTTCCGACGCGGCCCGAATCTACGCCCAGGCCGGCAGCGCGGCGATTGTCTACGCCCTCGACAATGTCCCCGCCGAGTTGCAGAGGGACTGTGTCCGGGCATTGACCGATCTGGCCCTGGTCACCGGCAACCTGGGCAAACCCGGTTCCGGGTTGTATCCCATGCGGCAAGGCGCCAACGAGCAAGGGGCCTGGGACGTGGGGTGCCTGCCCGACCGGCTTCCGGGGTACGGCCACGTTAACGATGACGAAGACCGCCAGGCGGTGGAGCCGGTGTGGGGGTGTGTCCTTCCCACCGGTCCGGGCTTGGGGTTGGCCGCGGCCGTTCAGGCGGCCGGCGAGGGGCGAGTCCGGGCCATGCTGGTGATCGGCGACAGCGCCAACTTCGTCAACGGCAAGCTTGGAGACGGGCTGGCCGCATTGGAGAAGCTGGAGTTCCTGGTGGTCCATGACACCTTCCTGAGCCCCGCCGCCCAGCGGGCCCACGTGGTGTTGCCCCGTGTCACCTTTGCCGAAAAGGAGGGCACCTTCACCAACCTGGAGCGGCGTATCCAAAAGCTGAAGCCCGTCCTCAACATCAACGACGGCGAGGCCCGTCCAGAAAGCTGGGTGATTTCCCAGGTGGCCCAGCGGATGAGCGCCCCCGGGTTCGATCATGCATCCCTCGCCGAAACCATGTACGAAATAGCCCGGCTGGCCCCAATCTACTCCGGCGTCACCTACCGGCGCCTGGAAGAGGAGGGGGCCTTGGTGCTGCGCACCAGCCTGAATAGCCCGCAACCCACCCAGGTGCTGTATTCCGTTCGGGAGCATACCGGCATCCAATGGCCTTGCACCGGCCAGAGCGCCGAAAGCACTCCCACGTTGTACTCGGACGCCTTCCCTATGGAGAAAGCCGAAGTGGAGACCCCTCAATTTCGCGCCGCCGATATTCCCCTCGACCCGGAATACCCTGTGTGGTTCGTGCCCGGCCGGGTGTTGCAGCAACCGCAACGGCAGGTCCAGGTCATCAGAGGCAGGCGCAACCACATCGTCAGGGACGAGTGGGTGGAACTGAATCCGGCCGACGCGGCCGGCTGGGAAATCGAAGAGGGGGACAACCTGGAGGTCCACACCCGGGGGCGCCTTCTGAAGGGCAGGGCGTGGCTGACCGAGTCGGTGCCGGCCGGGGTTGTCGCGGCCACGACCCTCTTCAGCCAACTGGCGGTGGACTTGCAGGCCAGCGAGGAGTTGGACCCGGCCTCCAAGGTGGCCGGCCTCGACATATGCCAGGCCAGGGTCGTGAAGCTCGGTGTAGAGGGGACCCAATAGCACCCGGCCTTCCCGCCGGGGCCGACGTAAACGTAATCAAGAGAAGACGGCCAAGGCCCGATGCCGGCCCGCAGGGCCCGGGCGCCGTGCACCGGCCAGGCTGGCTTCGAGACCGAAAAGGAGCAGGAAATGGCGGAAGATGGGACCTCGGCAGGTACCGGCGCCCCCAGGGCGCAACCCAATCCCGGCTTGCCCAGGGCGAAACTGATGGAGCGCAGAGGGATTACTGAAGACCTGATGGTCATC
Source organism: uncultured Dehalococcoidia bacterium (assembly GCA_964401855.1). Taxonomy (GTDB): domain Bacteria; phylum Chloroflexota; class Dehalococcoidia; order Lucifugimonadales; family UBA3495; genus CAJWBT01. The sequence goes on along the minus strand of CAYOAF010000257.1, from coordinate 874 downwards.
AAGCTGGAGCCGGAAGACGGCCCATTGAAGTTCAAGCCCAGCCAGTATTGCACTCTGGGGCTGGATGGCGTCGAGCGGGCGTATTCCATAGTATCAGCGCCCCACGAACCGCTCCTGGAGATCTTCGTGGAGCTGGTCCCCGATGGCGAGCTGACGCCCCGGATGTTTAGAATGCAAGTTGGCGATTGGATATCGATCCGGCCAAGGGCCAAGGGCCTGTTCACCATGAATCAGAAGGTGCATCACCACTTCCAGGTGGCAACTGTGACCGGTATCGCCCCGTACGTGAGCATAATCCGCGACTACCTGCATGGCGGCAGCCAGGGTCACAAGTTTTATGTGCTGTATGGCGCCAGCTACGTGGACGAACTGACCTACGATGCCGAACTGTCGAAGCTAGCCGCGGAGCACCCCGATGTGATTCAGTTCATCCCCACGATCAGCCGCCCGAGTGAGGAGCGGAACGCCGGATGGCAGGGGGCACAAGGGAGGGTCAACGACATCGTCGAGGAGTACATGGCCAAGTTCGACCTGCCCCAGGATGACACCATGGTCTACGCCTGCGGTCACCCGGGGATGATCGAAGCGGTCAAGGAAAAGTTTGCCGCCAAGGGCTGGAAGTTCAAAGAGGAGCGGTTCTGGAAGCAGTAAACCCCGGGCTTCAGCTATCAGCGGTCAGCTACTGGCCTAGGAGCTAACCAACAACCCCGAAGTAGGCTTCTCCTAGAGGTCATTTCAAAATCCCTCGGGGCCAGGTTCGCCGTCCTTCGACAGCAACTGTCTTAAATGTCAAGAGGTTTGACCCACTGGGGTCCAAGTACGGCGGTGCTTGAACATGGAGTTGAGAATGACCAGCAACTTTCGGAGGCAAGCG
>CAYOAF010000256.1:0-4251 GCA_964401855.1 uncultured Dehalococcoidia bacterium | reverse complement strand
AGACCAGGTCGTGGGGCTCGCGGACGACCCAGCCCAGCTCCTGGCCGTTGCCCGCCTGGACCACCACGTAGCTGTTCCGGTGCACGTCCATCTCACCCGCATCGACATAGACGATGGGGTCCGCCCGGCGCCAACGTATCCCAACTACCCGGCTCAAACCCGGACCGTCGTAATCGGCAAATCTAGCATCAAGACCTCCAGCGCCAGTCTGGCGCTGGCGTTTCGGTCCAGGGCCTCCAGCGTCTCCAGCAACCGCTTGATGAACCGGACGATTTGGACCGACGTCAATTGGGCCGCCTGAAGACGCAGGTCAGCTTGCCGGTCGATGTCGAGGAGGTAATCCTCGCCGCCTTCCTTTACCAGCAACAGGTCGCGCCACCACCGCAACCAGAGGAAAAGCGACTCTTTGGCCGCGTCGCGGTCCTTGGAAAAGAGAGTGGCAAGCTCGTCGGCGTAGCTGAACCGCGCTGCCAGCCCGGACTCGCACGTCTCTTTCAGTCGGTCCAGCTCGGCCTCCCTCAACTCCAGCACCTCCGCCCCTTCGGCCAGGGCGGTGATGGCCCAACCCGGGCAACCCCTGGTGAGCCGGGACAACCGCTCAGCCTCTTCAGGGCCGGTGTGATGTTCCTTTACCAGCGTTTCTATCATTTTCCCTTTGGTTACCGGCAGGAGGACCATGCGGCGGCAGCGAGACTGAACGGTGGGTAGGATTCTGTCCTCGTCGGCCGTCAAGAGCAGGATCAAGACCTCGGGCGGAGGTTCTTCCAAAGTCTTCAGAAGGGCGTTGGCCGCGTCCTCGCTCATCAGGTCGGCCCGGTCAAATATGATGACGGTGCAGGTCCCCTCGTAGGGTTTCAGGCTAACCTGCCGCAGAACTTCCCGGACCTCGCGGATCTCGATTACGGTCTTGGTCGGCCCTCCCTCTTCGCGTCGGCCAAGGCCCACGACCCGAAGGTCGGCGTGGAGGCCCCCGGCGATGCGGATGCATTGTACGCATTCACCGCACGGTTCTCCGGGACCCTTCAAGCAATTTACGCCCTGGGCCAGGTTCAGGGCAAGGGTCATCTTACCCACATGGGGCGGGCCGACCAGCAGGTATGCATGGGCCGTCTGGCCTTGTTTGAGGCTGGCCTCCATGTGCCGGAGTAGGTGGTCCTGTCCGTAAACCTGCCACATTGTCAACTCTCAGCCATCAGCAGCCAGCTAGCAGCGGCCAGAAAGCCCCCCGGTTATCAAAGGAGGGCCTGATTGCTGACAGTTGAAAGCTGGCTGTACCCTTCACAATACATCGCAGTTCATCATGTCCTGGTAGCTCTCGCGGCGGCGGATCAGCCGGCTCTGGCCGTCCTGGACCAGCACGATCGGCGGCCTGGGATTCATGTTGTAGTTGCTGGCCATGGACGGGGCATAGGCCCCCGAGGCCGGGATGGCGATCAAGTCGCCCGCCTCCAGGACGGGGAGCATTATGTCGGCGGCCAGCACGTCTCCCGACTCGCAGTATTTACCGGCGATGGTCACTTTCTCCGACGGCGGCTGGTCCGCCTTGCCCGCGCCCACCACCTCGTAAGACGCCTGGTACAACGCGGGACGGATGTTATCCCCCATGCCGCCATCGACGCTGATGTACTTGCGCACCCCGGGAATATCTTTGATGGCGCCGACCCGGTACAGGGCAACCCCCGCGGGGCCCACGATAGCGCGGCCCGGTTCGATTATCAACGTGGGCGTAGCCATGCCCAGGTCCTCACAGGTGGATTTCATCGCGGAAACGATGGTCTCGGCGTACTCCCCGATGTCTGGCGGTTTCTGGTCTCGGGTGTACGCGATGGCAAAGCCGCCTCCGGGGCTGAACTCCCGGAGCACCAAGCCCTCCTCCCGGAACTGGGCGGCGAAGCGCAGCACCAGGTCGATGGCGACACTGAAGGGCTCCAACTCGAATATGGGAGAACCCAGGTGGAAATGCAGGCCCTGCAGCTTTAGGTGCTGGGCCGCCAGCGCCAGCCGGATGGCCTCGGCGGCGTGGCCGGTCTGGATGGAGAACCCGAACTTTGAGTCGAGAATCCCAGTGGTGGTGTACACGTGGGAATGGGGGTCCACCCCCGGCGACACCCGAATCAGAATGTCCTGTATCTTTCCGGCGACGGAGGCCATGCGCTCCAGCAGGTCCAGCTCGTGGAAGCTGTCCACTACCACGTATCCGACGCCGTGCTCCATCGCCTCGGCCAACTCTTCAGGCGTCTTGTTGTTCCCGTGGAAGTAGACCCGGCCCAGGGGAACCCCGGCGTGGTGGGCGATGGCCAACTCCCCGCCGGAGACCACGTCCAGCCCCAGGCCTTCCTCGTGGAACAGCCGCGCCAGGGCGGGGTTGATGTAGGCCTTGGAGGCGTAGGCGACCTGGGACGCCGGGTAGCGCTGCCGAAACTCCCGGGTGAAGCTGCGGCAACGGGCCCGCAGTGTCGCTTCGTCCAGGATGTAGACCGGAGTGCCGTACTCGGCGGCTAGCTCCAGCGTATTGCAGCCGCCGATGACCAGTTGGCCTTCGGGGTTGACCTGGGCGGTATCCGGAAACACCGCGTGGGGAAACGTCGCCATCCTTCATCTCCAGCGCTGAGCCATCAGCTTTCAGCCAAGCCGTTGAGAGCTGAAAACTTGTTTACAGGGGCCATCATAGGCCCAATGAGCAATCTTGTGCAACAAGAACGCCCGCTGACTCCCGCAACGGCTAAGCATATACTCCGGTGCGTTCAGCCGCATGAGCCTTTCCGGCCACCTCTACCCGAGAGACATGGCGGGCTTGCCCTTCTCACGGTGGCTTGTAATGGCAACCCAAGCGTCATGACAAATCTGAGGGAATGGTTCGTTGAAGATACTCCTGACCAACGACGACGGCATCTGCCATGTGCCAGGTGGGTGAGGTGTACGTGGTCGCGGCGGCGCCTCCCTCACCCTCCACTCAGCGGTTAGGGCTGCCCCGGCGCCGGTGGACCCCGGCCTGGGCGAAGACGGCGATGCGCCCCATCCGGCGGTGGCCTTTGCCGTGGAAGGGACGCCCTAGGGGAAACCGGGATCAAGAACATCGTGGTCGGGAGTTTCGTTAGCCCGCGGTAGACCCCCCAGATGGCCTGCATGGATGCGCTGATGCAGAGGTTCACCTCCAAGTGCGGGGTGAAGTACCCTGCTCTATTGATGAACGAACGGGGAGTCAAGCGGGCGAAAGCCTACCCGCCGCCCCTGACTATCGAAGAAGGCGTGGTTAACGTGCGGTGCCACCAGTGCGACGTCTTCGTTCGGCGCAACACCAACCGGAGCCAGGCCCAGGAGATGGAGCGGTGGCCCCGGGCCATGGCCCGGACCCGAGAGGCGAGGGTGAAGGAAGCCCGTATCGGCGTGGCCGCCGCTTTTGGCTTCAACTGGTTGGGGGAGTTCACCCTCGACGACCACTTGCGTGTCCTGGAGCAACAGCACCGTGTATGCGACGAGGCGGGGCTGGCGGTCACCCACATCCGCATATCCGGCGAAATGAGCTGGGCAATGCCCCACCGGGTGGAAGATCCCCAGGAGGCCGTCAAGAAGCAATGGCCTAAGATTACTAACTTCAACCTGCATCCACACAACGGCTGGGGGATGGCCCCCGTCTCCATCTACGCCGCCCTAAAGGTGCTGGAGCCCACCGATACAGCAGCCCTGGAAAGGGCTCTTGGTGGCATTGGCGGATGTCCCTACTGTGGCAACGGGTGGCGCCACAGGGCTGCCCGCCGCTGAGGACCTGTTGCACATTCTGGAGGCCATGGGGATAGAGACTGGGGTGGACTTTGACAAGCTCATTGACTGCGTCTGGTTGCTGGAGGAGATGTGGGCACCCTACCTTCGGACACGAGAGCAAGGCGGGGGCCTTGCCCAAGAGCACGGACAGATGGTACCCCATGGGCTTACCCTTTATCGAGACCCTAGAACAGGCGAAACACTTCAAACTGGAATCCCAGGTCTACCATGGAGCTATCTATCCCTGGAAGGAGCCCATCCGTAGCCCCAAGCGCACCAACGGCTACCGCGTGCCAGCCTTTCGCTATGATGGTTGCCTCCCAGCTTAGTATTGGGTACTTGCCGTGCTTGGAGTTGCCCCGCTTCGGTGGACACGTGGGCACTAAGCAATTGGACTGAGCATAGCAGACGTGCGTTGGTCTTTCCACCTCCTCTCGTACTCCGCTGGGCTCAGGTAGCCCAACGTGGAATGGCGCCGGTGCCGGTTGT
>CAYOAF010000255.1:0-18360 GCA_964401855.1 uncultured Dehalococcoidia bacterium | reverse complement strand
GGTCCACGGTGTGCTGGAGATCCTACGGGAAGAGATAGACCGGGCCATGGCCTTCTGCGGTCAGACCAACATTCGGGAGCTGGAGTCCGGCCTGGTCAACATTCCACATGGGTGGGGGGCAGGGACGACCGCGCCGTGACCAGCGGCGGTTTTGCCGCAACCCGGTCGAGCCACGGCGGCGGTTTGGAGGACAGGTCCCTATTCGGCCGTTGCCGGCTTGCCCGTCAGGACACCGGCGAAGAAGTCCCCAACCAGCCGGTTGAACACGTCCGGCACCTCAAATTGGGGGGCGTGGGCCGTCCCCGGCACCACTTCCAATTTGGCGCCGGGGATCATCTTTTGCATCGCCTGAATCGCCTTTACCGGGAAGATCACGTCCTCTTCTCCGACCATCAGCAGGGTGGGGACGGATAGCTTGGCCAGGTCGGCGGCCTGGAGGCCGGCGGGGTTATGGAAGGCCGATCTGATGTTCAGATTCAGTTCCTTGTTGATACCGGCGATTTCCTGGTACAGGAAGGTCAGGTCCGGACGCTGTTCTATGAAACGGGCCGACAGCGTCCGGGGCACGTCTCCGGCCGGCAGGTTAGCAAGGTCCGTGATCGCCTCCAACACCGCCGAGTCTCCCACGCCGGCGGTGGTGTCCACCAGAATCAGGCCCAGGGTCCGCTCCGGATGGGCCAGGGCAAAGCCCAGACAGGTTATCCCGCCCATCGAATGGCCCACCAGGAAAGTGCGCTCTATCTCCAGGTGGTCCAGAAGCTGCCGCAGGTCTTCCACGCCGGCACCTAGCCCAGGGCCGCCCGCCGGCTGTATGGAGGCGCCCCACCCCCGTTGGTCGAAAGTGACGCACCGGTATTCCCTGGAGAGGACCGGCACCTGCTGCCACCAGGTCAGGTGGTTGCCGGCGCGCTGGTGGGCAAACACTATCGCCGGGCCCTCTCCGTGGGACTCGTAGTAGATCTTGATGCCGTTCACCGGCGCCTTGGGCATGGGTATCCTCCTGCACGGGAAGCATGTAGGCTTTGCCAGGGGCCCGGTCTATCAGCTAGCGTCCGCTTTTCCCGCCCATCCGGGTGGAAGCGCCGGGAGCCGGTCCTCTCCCGTCCCCTCCCGCTCCTAACCTGTCGTGGCCGGCTTGCCGGACAGAATACCGGCGAAGAATTCCCCCACCAGCTTGTTGAACACGTCCGGCTGCTCGAAATGGGCTGAGTGGGCCGCATCCAGCACGATTTCCAGCCTGGAGCCGGGAATCAACCGGTGTACCGCTTGCATCGCCTTTACCGGGAAGATCACGTCCTCTTTTCCGACGATCAGCAGCGTGGGCACGGACAGCCTGGCAAGATCGGCGGCTTGAGGGCCGGCAGGGTCTCTGAAGGACGACAGAACCCCGTTGCTCCCACGTTCCGGGTTGAGGCCGCCGATTTCCTGGTAAAGGAAGGTCAAATCGGGGCGCCGCTCTATGGTGCCGGCCGAGAGCGCCCGGTTCGGCCCCTGGGCTGGGGGATTGGTTTCCTCCAGTGCTGCCAGCACCGTCGGGTCACCCACGCCCCCGGTGGTATCTCCCAGAATCAGGCCTAGGGTCCGCTCCGGGTAGGCCAGGGTAAACCCGAGGCAGGTCAGCCCGCCCATGGACTGGGCCACCAGAAAAGCACGCTCTACTCCCAGGTGGTCCAGAAGCTGTTTCAGGTCTTCCACGAAGGCCTTGTGCTCGGGGCCGCCCGGCTGCTCTAGGGACGCGCCCCAGCCCCGATGGTCGAAGGTGATGCACCGGTATTCTTTCGAGAAGACCGGTACCTGCTGCCACCAGCTCAGGTGGTTGCCGCCTCTGCCGTGGGCAAAGACAATCGTCGGCCCCTCGCCGTGGGACTCGTAGTAAAGCTCGATGCCGTTGATCGGCGCCTTGGGCATGGTGCACCTCCTGGAGGGATATTCAAGGGCGGAACGAATACCGCGGAGTCGCTGAGCACGCAGAGAAAGATGGAATCGAATGAGTATGTTGTGTCACTCCGCGACCTCTGCGTCTCAGCGGTGGCAGAACTCAGATGTGCCGTGAGTCACACCCTATTTTCCACCACCTTTGCGGCGAGGCGCAAGTGGTTTGACTGGGGCGGTCCAAATGTTAAAGAAGACTTGGCAGGCTACTTGGCGCGACAGCCGGTCCGCACCGGATGAGGGGCCGTTCGGAACTGGCGGTTTTGACCAACAAGGGGGAGAATTAAATTAGGCGGCGAAGACTGGCAAGGAGCAACCATCAAGGGCTAGCGAGGAGGTGGTGTGATGTCAGCGGCAGGATTGTCGGAGAGCGCTAGAGAGGCAGAAGAGTACCCGGTAGACCTCGATGGCTGGATCGAGAGAGCTGGCGGAGATATTCCAGGAAGCCGAGCGAATCGCCGAGACGGAGAAACCTGAGGTAGTCCGCTGGTTCTACCAGGTGCCCTTTCCGGGTGTCTGGTACTATTCAGACCGGGAATGGCCGGTCTCCGTGAAGCCGGGCCGGCGCTCGGGTGCGCCCCGGAAGGATAGCTGATTGACCGGCAGCGGTCAGCAGTCAGCAGTCAGTACCCGCCCGGCCCCATGGCTGATGGCCGACAGCGGGTGCGCGGCGGCGGTGGAGGGGCACACCGGCCACCGTTCTTGCCGGTAGGCCATCTCCCAGAACAGGTACTCGTACCGGCTGCTGGTCAGGAAAGCCTCCCGCATGGTATCCAGTTCCCGCGGGCCTGCTTCCCGGGCCGCCGCGTCTACGAACCCTCGCCAGGCGTCCACGCTCTCCTGGAGCAGGCCGACGACGTAGAAAGACGCCCATTGGCTGTAAAGTGGGTGCTCCGACGCTCCAATAGCGTTCTTGAGTTCGTTGTAAGTCCACGGGCAGGGCAGCAGGGCTGCGGCGGTGGGGCCTAGTCCGTGGAGCGCCGCGGTCTCCAGCATGTGGTTGACATAAGCCGTATTGGTGGGCGAGCGCCCGCCCCGGTGGATCTCCTCCAAGGTGACCCCCACCTGCGCCAGCAGCTTGCGGTGGAGGGGACGTTCCATCGAGGTCAACACGCGGCGGGAAAGCTCTTCCAGCGCTCGCGAGTCCGGCGCCTTGGCCAGCGCAAAGGCCACGGTCTGGGCAAAACCTTCCAGGTAGAGGTAGTCCTGGGCCAGGTAGTAGCGAAACTTCTCCAGCGGCAGGGAGCCGTCTTTGATCTCCCGGAGGAACGGCTGGGCGAATGTGCGGCTCCAGATGGGCTCCGCCTCGCCACGCAACTGCTCGCTGGAACTCCCCATATCCCCTTCGCCCGTGGTTTACCTGAACTCTGAATCCCGTGGCCCCACGGGCATGGAGTCCGGCCTATTCTGGACGGACCCGCGGCGCACTGTAGTGATAGGTGTCTGCCAGGAGGGTGCGGCCACCGGCGTGCGCCTACTGGGCGGACGGGAATTTGGGCGCGCGCTTTTCTTTGAGCGCTGCGTAGCCCTCCCGCACGTCGTCGCCGAGGAAGCCCAGCATTTCCACGGCCAGCGAGTAGTCAAACGATGTATGGGCGGCCACGCGCAGCCACTGGTTCAGGGCCCGCTTGGTGAACCGTAGGGCCGGCTGGGGACCGGCGGCCAGGTTGCCGGCCACCTCCATCGCCTTGGGCATCAACTCTTCGGGAGGCACTACCAGGCTGACCAGGCCCAGCTTTTCCGCCTCTATCCCGTCCAGGAAGCCGCAGGTCAACAGATAGTATTTGACCTTGGCCATGCTCATGAGAAGGGGCCAGATCAGGGTGGCATGGTCCCCTCCCGCCACTCCCAGCCGGACATGGCCGTCGGTGAACCGGGCCTTTTCCGACGCTATGGATATGTCGGCCAGGAGGGCCACGGCCAATCCCGCTCCCACCGCCACGCCGTTGATGGCCGAGATCACCGGTTTGTCCAGGTTCATCATGTTATGGACGATGTCACTGGCCTCCTGCATATTGCTGGCGACCACCTCTGAGTTGCCGATGGCGGCTTCGAGCATCTCAAAATCGCCCCCGGCGGAGAAAGCCCTTCCCGCGCCGGTGATCACGGCCACCCTTACCTCCGGGTCCTGGCCCAAGTCCACCCAGATGCGGCTGAGTTCGTTGTGCAGCTGGAAGCCGGTGGCGTTCATCTTCTCGGGGCGGTTCATCGTCAAAAGGGCGATGCCGTCCTTCTTCTCGATCAGCAGATCTTTGTAGGAGCTGTAGTCTACCATCGATACCTCCGATTCCTCCGTATTTGGTAGAGGCGCTTCACCAAGCGCCCTCCCCGGTTGGGCCATCTTCTGTTCTCATGCCCTGGTGCGGGCAATGGTCCTGCGGCCCCTAGATTGTAACACCGGCGGGCAAGGCGTCTGAAGGCGGCAGCCGGGGCCTGGCCTCACCACCCACGCCGAGGTCTCAAAGGTTAGAAAACCCGGCCCAAGGTTGACCCAATATCTACCGGGCAGGAAGGTTTCACCATGGGTGCGGGGAAGCATTCGGTTGGTGCAAAGGCAGTTTGTTGTGATGTCTGGTGGGATAACCTGACCCCGGTGAAAAAATACGGCTCCACTCCCACCTCTGGGGCCCGGAGATACTTGCCGGTTGGGCATCGCAGAACACGGTCCAAACCGTGGCCAGCCGCCACAGTCTGAGAATGGACCGCTATACCACTTCTCCCGCCGGAAGCTCCTAAATACCGCTGCACAGCAGATTTTAAGAGGGCCATCAACTTGACAACGGTGCTCCGCCCAGGCGTCGGCAATCTCGCCGAAAAGTAAATCCCCCTACCCGTTTTTTGAAGGGGGGCAGGGGGATTTCTGCCAGGTTCGATGGGGGCCTGTCGGGCCCCCATCGACTTAGAGAAGTAATTCCACCGGGTGTACGTCCCCGCAAGCGACGCCGACTTCCTTATGGTGGTCTCGGACTGCCTGCTGGTCTGGGGCATCGAGCAAACAATAAACCATTCCATCCTTGTTGTAGTAGAGTTCCAACTGGGTGACTCCGAACCAGTCGGCCTTCTTTTCGGCGGTCTCTTTCCGTAGTTGGTCAACCATCTCCGGAGGAAGCTTCAGGTCAGCATGGACATCCATGAACTTGGGCATTTTGGCGCTCTTCTCAGTCCGCAAAATAAGTGAATACATACTAAGCATTAGATATTATGTAATAATTAATCGTACGTGCCAACGGTGAGAGCGACGGCAAAAGCTCACAAGCTCCATTCACTCTGGTACACTGGTGCCAATCCAGTCCGGAGGAGCCGCCATGACACAGGCCAAGACCGAGATGACCCGCTACCTGGAATTGACCCCCAAGTCTCGAACTCTGTGGCAGGAGGCGGTAAAATATCTCCCTGGCGGCGACAGCCGGCACTCGATCTTCTGGGAACCCTATCCCATCTTCGTTGATTCTAGCTCCGGTTGCCACGTGGTGGACGCCGATGGGGTCGACCGGCTGGACTTCATCAACACCATGACCACGTTGATATTGGGCCACGGCCCGCAGCCGGTGATCCGGGCGGTCCGGGAGCAGCTGGACCGGGGTGTGGTCTACAACGCGCCCAACGAGAACCAGGTCCGGTTGGCCAAGCTCCTCTGCGAGCGAATACCCAGCTTCGACCTGGTCCGGTTCACCAACTCGGGCACCGAGGCGACGCTGAACACCTTGCGAGCCGCCCGGGCCTTCACTGGAAAGAGCCGCTTCGCCAAGGTTGAGGGCGGCTATCACGGCACCCACGACGCGGTGACAGTCAGCCTCCGGGTCGACCCCCAACTGGCTGGGGACGCCCTGCGCCCCGCGGCGTTGCCCAGCAGCGCCGGGCTTCCCGAAGGGGTCCTGGACCAGGTGGTGGTTATCCCCTTCAATGAAACGGCGGCGGCGCGCCGGCTCCTGGAGGAGAACAAAGACCAACTGGCCGCGGTCATCGTGGAGCCGGTGATGGGTTCTGTGGGCATGGTCCCGGCCTCGTCCGAGTTCTTGACCATGCTGCGGGAGTTCACCAGGGAGCACGGCATAATCCTGATTTTCGATGAGGTCATCAGTTTTCGGGTCGCGCCCGGTGGCAGTCAACAGTACTACGGCATAACCCCGGACATGACGGCGATGGGGAAGATCATTGGAGGCGGCTTCGCGGTGGGTGCCTTCGGCGGCCGCCGGGACATCATGGAGCTTTACGACCCCTCCAAGGGCGCCAACGTATCCCACGCCGGGACCTTCAACGCCAACCCCGTTACCATGCTGGCGGGAGCGGTGACGCTGGAGCAGCTCACCCCGGAGGTCTACCGCCGCCTGGCGGAGCTGACGGAGCGCTTGCGCCGGGGAATCAGCCGTGTCTGCACCGATCTGGAGGTGCCGGTTCAGGTCACCGGCCTGGGCTCGCTGTTCGGCATCCACTTCACCGAAGGCCCGGTGCGCGGGTACCGGGACGTGGCCGCCGAGGATGCCCGGCTCCGGGGGCAGGTGTTCCTGGGATTGCTGAACGAGGGTTTCTTGACCGCGTCCAACCTGGTGGGCGCCCTCTCCACAGCCATCACCGAGGCCGAAGTGGACGCCTTCGTGGCGGCGTTCAGGCGGGTGCTGGCGCGTCAGCGGTAGACGGGCGGTGCCGCCGCGAGATCCGCCCGTCGCGCGATGAGGCCCTTATACTACGGACCCTGCGAAGTGAACGGGAGTCGCGACATTCCGTCCGATCTCCCCGTCGAACCAGTCCTTCACTGTCTCCCGCCACTTGGTGTAGTGGGGCGCCGCGCGGTGGGCGTCAACGGCCGCCTGGTCCTTGTACACCTCGTATAAGTGGATCCGGTTGGGGTCCTCGTTGTCCTGCAAAACGTCAAAGCGAAGGCATCCGGGCTCATCTTTGTTGGAACCATGGGCGTCGCCCATCATGGACGCCATGAAGGCTTCCTTGTGGCCCTGCTTAATCTTGATGGATACGATCAGCGCAATCATGTTAACTCCTCTGCCCCCAGGTGTTGAGGCGGGCGCACTTGACCCGTGTTGCCGACCGGTAAGGACGCCTCGCCCCAGCGGCAAGCCAGCGCCATTATAATCGGGGCGGCGGTTGGGCACAAGGCGGATTGCGGGTTTGCATTGTCACCAACAGCCATCAGCTATCAGCCATGAGGCCGAGCGGGTGCTGACCGCTGACTGCCGACCGCCGACCGGCCCCGGGTGACGGCTGGGGTTGGACGTTGGAGAATGGCTGTACCAGGCGCGGGCTGCTCAGTCCACCCGGTGTACCGGCGCCGACGGTTTCCCCAGGAACAGGAACATGGTGGAGCCAATGAAGCTTACCACCGCCACGGTGGTGAAAGGCACCGCGTAGCTCCCGGTGAAGTCGAACATGTAGCCGGCGAACAATGGGGAGGCGATCAGGAACAAGTTCATGGGCAGCATGGATATGCCGGTGATGCTGGCGAAAGCCCTGCGGCCGAAGTAGACTCCGCGGACCGCGGTGGTCAGGGGTATCCGGCCCCCAAATCCGATGCCCATGAGCACCGCGAAGACGAAGGCGATATAGGTGCTTTCGTTCAGGAACAGAATGGCTATCGCCACCGACTGGATAGCGGAGAACCCGAACAGTGCGATACGTATCGGCACCCGGTCGCCCACGTACCCGCCCACCAAGGTGAACAGGGCCCCGACGGCGGTGTACGTCGAAACCACCCAGCCAACCATCTGCAACGAAAACCCCCGGTCTCCCAGCATGAGCCCCAAGTGCACCGCCACGGTGACGATTACAGTGGTGGAGCAAGCGTGGCCGATGGTGATCAGCCAGAAGGTCCGTGTTCTCAGGGCCTGCTGCCAGGTGAAGTCCTGTCCTTCGCTGCCTACCGGCGGAGCTTCCGCCCGTTGGGTAATCGCCGGCAGGTGTTCCGGACTGTCTCCGTCGGGGCGCTGACTGTATTCCTCGGGCCGGTTTCGCACGAGCTGGGATATGGGAAAGGCGAGCGCCATCAAGAAGAAACCGATGCCCAAGGCAGTGGCCCGCCAGCCGAACCGGTCGGGTTCGCCCGGTTCGATGCTGCCAATTGCCCAGGCGATAATGGGTATCAGGAACACTCCGCCGAGGGAGAACCCCTCCATGGCTATGGCCATGGCCGTTGCCCGCCGCCGGACGAACCAGCTATTGAGCGCCGTCATCATCGGGAGCCAGGTGCCCATTCCCACGCCCAGGCTCATGACGAGGAAGGCCAGGTACAGGTGCCAGAGCTGCTGCACGTTGCCCAAGATGACAAAACCGCTTCCCAAGACCACCAGACCGATGACCACCATGCGCCGGGGCCCCAGCCGCTCTATCAAGAACCCTTCCACCGGTCCCATCAGGCCGCCCTCGGCTCTGGCCAAGGCGAAAGCCCAGGACATCTGGCCCCGGCTCCATCCAAAATGAGCCTCCATAACCGGGTTCCAGATCGTGGTGCCCTGGAAGAACGGAACGTTGCCCACGGCCATCACGGTGGCGGCCACCCCGGCCAGCCACCAGCCGTAAAAGATTCGGCGGAGGTGTTTTATCGCGAGCCGGTTCAAATGAGGTCCTTTATCGGTCGTGTATGCCCCGGATTACAGGCACGAGGGCGATCCCTCAAGCCAGGCCCTCCCCCTTCAGTTGAAAGGGCCGGCGTCAGGGCTTGGTGAACAATCACGTCCGCCGGTTGCCGGAAGCAACCGGCGGGGGGTGTCAGTGGGTTGTTGCCTGGTGCCACGAAGCTGCTATGAGAGTATTACAAGCCCTGTTCTATTACAAGTAGAGGGCGCCGTGGTGTTGGCCGCCGGAGCGCCCTGCCGCCGGCAGTCGACGCGGGTTGTTTCGGGGGCGAGGTTTGAGTTCCTTCGGAAAAGTCAGGGGAAACCTTCCTAAAGAACCTCGAGTCTAAGGACACCGCAAGGAGGGCGTCACCGGCAGTTGACAGGCTTTCGCCGCCTGGATACCATGCCACTTGGCGGGACTGCCGTCTATCTGGCCGGGGAGAGAAGCAATGGCCCAGTCCATTACCGTGAGCGTAAACGGCGCTAGCTACACCCATGCGGTGGAGCCGCGGCTTCTCTTGGTCCACTTCCTTCGGGATGTCCTGGGGCTCACCGGCACCCACGTGGGCTGCGACACCAGCCAGTGCGGGGCGTGCACCGTCCTGCTCGACGGTCTGGCGGTCAAGTCCTGTACCGTTCTGGCGGTCCAGGCCGGCGGCTCAAGCATCACAACCATCGAGGGGCTGGCCGGGGACGGGGACTGGCACCCTTTGCAGGAAGGGTTCTGGGAGGAGCACGGCCTCCAGTGCGGGTTCTGCACTCCGGGCATGATATTGACCCTGTACCAGGCCCTGGAACGAAATCCGGCAATCTCGGACGAAGAGGTCCGGCGCAGCATCGTCGGCAACATCTGCCGGTGTACCGGCTACTACAACATCGTGAAGGCGGCCCAGAACGCGGCCGCCAAGATGCGCGCGAGCCGGACCTGAAGGCCCAGGGGCCATGGATGATACCCGCCGCCTTCGAATACCATGCTCCTTCAACCCTACGGGAAGCCCTGGCAATTCTCCGGAAGCACCCCGGCGAAGCCCGGGTACTGGCGGGAGGCCACAGCCTGCTGCCGATGATGAAGCTGAGGCTGGCCCAGCCGGCACACGTGGTGGACTTGGGCCGGATACGTGGTCTTGTTTACATAAGGGAGCGGGACGGGGGCCTGTCCATCGGCCCCATGACCACCTGCCACACGCTGGAGTCGTCCGGGCTGGTCCGGGAGCGGGCGCCGGTGCTGGCGGAAGCGGCGGCCCAAGTGGCCGACTTGCAGGTCAGGAACAAGGGGAGCATCGGGGGCTCCATCGCCCACGCCGATCCCGCGGCCGACCTCCCAGCGGTCATGCAGGCCCTGGAGGCCCGAATCCGTACCTCTGGAGGCGGAAGGTCTCGCAGCCTGCCTGCCGGACGCTTCTTCCTGGACCTATTTACCACCGCGCTGCGAGACACTGAGGTCATCACCGAGATCTTCGTACCCCAGCTTCCACCACGTACCGGGGGGGCCTACCGGAAGTTCGCCAACAAAGCGTCCCGGTTCGCCGTGGTGGGGGTCGCAGCCCTGGTGACTCTTGATGACCGAGGGCTTTGCCAGCGGGTCCGCATCGGCGTGACGGGCGCCGGTCCTAGGGCGGTCCGGGCCAGGGTGTCGGAGCGCTACCTGACCGGCAAGAAGCCTTCAGAGCGGAACCTAGGTCAGGCGGCGGGGCGGGCGTCTGCCGGCATCGAGTTTCTGGGCGATCGATACGGCTCGGAGGAGTACCGGGAGCACCTCACCCGCGTGCTGGCCGGCAGGGCGTTGGAGCAGGCGGCCGGCCGGGCGGCTGCCTGTTTTGGTACCTAACGTCGATTGTTGCTGTTGCGACCCTTGGTTCACCCTTAGCATGTTGAAGGGCGCAGTTCCTGTGGTTCGACGCGCTCGCCACGAACGATGGTGGTACCGTCGACTATCGCAAGCAAGCACTCATGTCTCGTAAATGGCTTGATCGCCGGCCCGACGATCGCGGAGAGGGAATGCCGGTAACTTCGCTGGCGTGGAGCAATTTTCAAGACAGCGGGCTAAGGGACGCCCGCCCGGGGAGCGTCCCCTAGCCCGCCTACGATCCGGCCTTCTAAGGCGTCGCTTCCCTGATGCGCTTGGCGGATTCCCGAAGGGAGTTCAAGACAATGATGGGGGGCGCCGGCGCCACGGATGTGTAGTTGACCCCCATCTGTATCAAGTCCTGGGGTGTAAGGTAGAGGGCCGAATGGTACACGGGAATGTACAGACCCGCCTTGCCGACCTTCTTGACCTTGCCGGCCAGCTCCTCGAACGCTTGCCTCAGCCTGGGGTCCCCGCGCTCGGTGAACCCCAACGCCGCCGAAATGTCCGTGGGGCCAAGAGCGATGAGGTCGACCCCCTCCACCCCGGCGATGGCCTCGATCTCGTCGAAGCCCTGCTGGTCCTCGGTCATCACGACCAACAGTATCTCTTCGTTGGAGGTCCTTACGTGGTCCTTCCAGGGCACCGAACCATAGCCGGCGGCCCTGGTGCTGCCCGCGCCTCCACGGTCTCCCACCGGCGGGTAGCGGACCGCCTCGACCGCCCGCTTGGCGCCTTCGACTCCCGCTATGTGGGGCACCTGGATGCCCTGGGCGCCCATCTCCAGTATCCGCAGGATCAGCTTGGTGTCATTGTCGGGTACCCGTACGACCGAGGTGATGCCCGCCAGGTCTGCCACCCGTATCATCTCGGCCACCAGTTGCAGGTCGAAACTGCTGTGCTCCATGTCGATGAACGCGGCATCGAATCCCGCTAATGCGATGATCTCCACCACCGCGGGATCGGAAAACCCGATGTGGCTGGCGATGGCCAGTCCCCCCTCACGAGTCACCCTCTTGACCCGGTTCTCTCGCATACTGCCTTCCCCCTTGAAGATTCATATCCTGACTGAGCGCTTCGGCGGGCCTGAGTTCCGCTAGCCGGTACTGGGCCGTTTGCCCAGGGTCACCTCAACCTGCTCCCGATCCTTCCCCCCTCGTAGGATGTCCAGGACCACCTTGTCACCGGGCCGGGTGTTGGCGGTCAAGAAGGCAATAAGGTCGTTCATTTGCGGGATGGCAGTGCCGTCGATTCCTACGATTATGTCCCCGCCCACCGGATACTGCACCCCATCGATGATGACCGTCGAGTCACTGCCTGTCAGTCCGGCCCGTTCCGCCGGGCTATCTTCGACGACCTGGATCACCAGGGCCCCACCGGTCTCTCGGGGCAGGTCTATCCGCTCAGCCACCTCGGGGCCGAGGGTGTTGCCGGAGATGCCCAGCCAGGAGTACTCGTAGTGTCCCTCCTCGATCAGCGCCGGTATCACCTTCTTGGCCGTGTTTATGGGCACAGAAAGCCCGACGCCAGTACTGACGCCACTATGGCTTATGATCTGAGTGGTCACCGCGACCACCCGGCCCTGGCGGTCGAGCAGCGGCCCCCCCGAGTTGCCAGGGTTGATGGGGGCGTCGGTTTGGACTACTTCGGGGATGGAAAAGGAGCTGGCGCCGCTCCGGATGGTGCGTCCCAGGGCGCTGACAATGCCGGAGGTCATGGTGAACTCTTGGCCAAAGGGATTGCCAATGGCCACTGCCATCTGGCCGACCCGGAGGGCGTCGCTGTTGCCCAGTGTCACCGGGCGGGCGCTGTCTTTGGGTTCCTCCAATTCAAGAACGGCCAGGTCGGAATCAGGGTCGGTCCCCAGGACCCTGGCTTCGATCTCCGTGCGGTCGGCGAAGACCACGGTTACCCTTGCGGCGCCCTGGATAACATGATTGTTGGTCACGATGTGGCCCTGGTCGTCCCATACAAATCCGGATCCTTTGCCACGCTCGAAGAAATCCTCCGGGAGATCGGGGAATTGAAAGCCCGGAATGTCCGGGAGCGCGCGGGAGTCTGCCAGTCCGTCGACGCGCTGGGTCACCTTGATAAGGACTACCGAGGGGAGCACAGTCTCGTAGATGCGGACCAACACCACTTCTTGGGCAGCCACGATGGCGTCCGCGTTCAACGAAGCGATGGACCCCGCGCCGGGGGCGTCCACCGGATCAGTAAAAGGAGTACCGGTCAAGCCGGCATTTGCCGCCGGCGTGGCCGTCCCGGACCCGCCGCAGGAGGACAGAATCAGGACAAGAACCACGGCCGCAACGGCCATGGGCCAGTGCCTGATCCGGGCCGAGTTGTTGAGTTTTCGTTTCCCCATTACTGCCCCCGCTAGGAAAACCTGCCTTAACAACCTACGCTGATTCATCAACGATCGGATTCCGGAGGCGGCCAATCGCGGCCGCTGATTCTTGGACGGGCCCATGCGAAGGATCGTCTCCCACGAAGGTAGTGGGAGGCTTAGGGCCGGCGCTTCTTGCCGGTCTTCTCCTCGAACAGCTTCCAGGTACGGTTGTTGAACGGGTAGTACTTCCCCGGGGAGCACCGTTCCACCTCCAGTTGGGCCTTGACCACCTCCTCCACTTCCTCCCGCTCCCGGGCGATTTCAATGACCTGGTCCACCATCGAGCGGGGCACCACCACCGCACCGTCGTCGTCGCCCACCACGGCGTCGCCGGGGCGCACCAGCACACCGCCGCACTGGATGGCATCATTGACCTGCCAGGGCCAGAATTCGGCGGGGCCTTGCTTGGCGGTGGTGGCTGCCGAGTAAACCGGGAAGCCGTACTCTTTCAGGGCAATGCTGTCCCGCACAGCGCCGTCGGTCACCAGGCCCCCGGCATCGCGCTGCATCAGCCGCATGAACTTGATGTCGCCGCCGATGGAACTGTACTGCCAGCCCATGGCATCGATCACCACTACCTCGTCCGGCCCGCACAGCTCGAAGGCGACGTATTCCGCGGACTGCTCTCCCTTGGGTTTGTCCTCGGCCAAGTCCGGACGATGGGGGACGAACCGGAGGGTTACCGCCCGCCCGGCCATTTTCTGGCCCAATTGCAAGGGTTTGGCGCCGTGGATGAAGCTCATCGGCCAGTTCTTGACCCACAGCGCGTCGATCAGGGTCTGGGTAGGAATATGGCGAAGGGACTCCAATGTTTCGGGCGGGATGGCGGGCAGGCTGGTCATCGGGACTCCTCGTGCCTGGAATGCTGCGGCGGCGGTAATTATATTTGGTTGCCTCCGGTTGCACAATGGGCCGGGCTTGGCGACTCGTGACGCCCGTCACGGCCGACCGTTACAGCCGAGTATGACCTGCTCAACTCCCCGTCCACCGGCTTGCAGAAGCTGGTGTGGTGGGTGGTGGCCGTGGTCCAGTGGGCGTGGGGCGGCCTACAGGACCCGGTCGCCGATGATGTTCTGCTCTTCCAGGCGCCGAATCTCGTCGTCGCTCATCCCGAGCAGATGGCCGTAGACGTACCCGTTGTGCTCTCCCAGGCCGTTGGCCGCCCTGAAAGGGGGGCGGGGCGATTTGCCGAACTTCCAGAGATGGCCGGGGTAGAGGTACTCCCCGATGCTCGGATGCCCCGCCCGCTGGAAGAAGCCTCTAGCTTCCAGGTGAGGGTCGGCGTACAGGTCCTCATCGTTCAGCACCGCCTGGGCGGGCACCCCCACCCCTTGCAACAGCCGCATGGCCTCTTTCTTGTCCAGTCCCCGGGTCCACTCCTGGATCAAGGCATCCAGCCGGTCCTGATTCCCGTGCCGGCCGAGGAGGCAGTCGAACTCTGCTTCCCTGGACCACTCCGGGTCGCCCATCGCCTGGCGGAGGGCTTCCCACTCCTGGTCGGATGACACGGTTATAACCACCCAGCTATCCTCTCCCCGGCAGCGGTAGCAACCGTGGGGCGCCACGTGATGGTCCCGGTTGCCCATAGGAACCGGTTTCCGGCCGTTCATCACGTAGTCCATCATCGGCCGGCCCAGATGAGGCAAGAAGCCCTCTACCTGGGAGATGTCTATCCACTGTCCTTCACCGGTCCGGTTCCGGTGGTGGATGGCAACCAGGACGGCAAAGGCCAGGGTGACCGCTCCGATGGCATCACAGTGGTTCACCACCGGGGTCATGCTGGGGTCGTTGTCGGGATAACCCCTGAGGGCATAGTGGCCGCTGAACCCGTCCAGGCCGCTTCCCAGGCTCACGTAACCTTGGTACGGTCCTTGCGCTCCCCAGCCGGGCATGGATGCCATGATGATGTCTGGCTTGGTCTCCTTCATCGCCTCGTAGTGGATCCCCAGCTTTTCCGCGGTTCCGGCCGAGAAGGCCTCGACGAGGACGTCGGCCATCTCCGCCAGGCGTTTGAAGGTCTTGAGTCCCGTTGGGTGGTCCAGGTTGAGGGTGACGCCGTACTTGTTGCGGTTGGCCATGTTGTGGGTGGCCGACCGGTCCCAAGGCCGGGGACCCCAGGGGTCGTTGTTGGTGTAGCCTTTGGCCATGGCGGAGCCGGGGCGCCTGGTGTGGGCGGGTCGGGGGAACGACTCGACCTTGATAACTGTGGCGCCCAGGTCCCCGAGAAGAGAGGCGCCCATGGGCCCGGCCCACACCTCGGCGACGTCGATGACCGTTATTCCTTCCAGAGGCGGCTTCATTTTAGATCACATCCTAGATCAGGTCGGATGACTTACTAAATTTTTAGGCGGATGCCCTGGTTTAGTGTCTCGTAGATGGCTTGATACCCGGTGCGTCATCCCGGCCTTCTCCGGAAAGACGGCCGCGGAGGGAGAATGCTGCCCAATCTCGCCGATGTAAAGCTATCGACAAGACAGTACCCCTAAATCACCCCGGCGGACCGGAGGCGGACCAGGTCTCGCTGAGTATAGCCCAGCCTGCCCCGGTAGACCTCAGCGTTGTGCTCTCCCAACAAGGGTGCGGCGCTCCGCACCTTCGGCGGCGTCTTCGTCATCTTGAATGGGGGGCCGGTTTGGGTCAACCCGCCGGCTTGAGGATGCTCCACCTCCACGAAATACCGCCGGTCTGTTAGCTGGGGGTCGTTTAGCAGTTCATCCGGGCCCAGAAGCGGCGCGCAAAGCACCCCGGCATCCTGGCATATCCGGAAGAGTTCTCGCTTGGTGAGGGGCATCGTCCAGCCCAGAAGGACCTCCTCGAACTCTCCCTGGTGCTCGGACCTGGCGCCCGGGGTGGCGAACCTTGGGTCTTCCAAGACGTCGTGGCGGCCCATCGCGTGACAGAGGCGGCCAAAGAACATGCTGGTGCCGATGCCGAACGCGACGTAGCCGTCTTTACAGGGATAGGCCCCCTGAGGATACCCGCCGGGCCAGTTGCCCCTCTCCGACTTGATCCCGGAGTAGGCGTAAAAGAGGGGCCGGTTGTCCACGTTGCCCGCCAGGGTTTCCATGGCAGACACATCCACCTGCTGGCCCACGCCCGCAGCCCGGCTGACCAGGAAGGCCCCCATGGTCGATATGGCGGCAGTGGCCCCGGCCTGAAACCATGAGGTGTCCGGCGCGTACCGCAGGGGCTCCCGGTCCGCCTGTCCGTGTATGTGCATCCTCCCGCTCATGGCGAAGACGCCCAACTCCGTGGCCAAGTGGTCCCGGTACGGGCCGGTGAGCCCGAAGGGGGTGATGGAGGTCATCACCAGCCGGGGATTCACCGCCTCCAGGTCCGGGTAACCCAGACCCAGGGACGGCAAGAAAGAGGGGTGGAAGTTCTCCACCAGTATGTCAGCCTGGCGGACCAACTCTTTGAGCAGGGCGGCCCCGTCGCGGCACTGAAGGTTGAGAGTGACGCCCCTCTTGTTCGTGTTCAGGTGCAGGAATAGGCCGCTTTTCTCCTGGTGGGGAACGTCTCCGGGGAAAGGGCCCATGCGCCGGGCCGGGTCTCCCTCACCCGGGGGCTCGACCTTGATGACTTCGGCCCCATAGTCGGCCAGGAGCTTGGCGCAGTACGGGGCGGAAACCTGACTGCCCAGGTCCAAGACCGTGATATCGTCTAACGCACCTGAATTCATGGCACCCCTTCGTCCGGATTATGCGGGAAGCGTCCCCACCGGGGCCCGGCTGACCTTTGACGGTTGGCGGTTGATGCCGTTACCAGGTAGCCTTTTCGGTGGACTTGTGGAGACAGAACAGGCCCTAGAGCCCCATGTGGTCTCCCAACCTGTCCAGGTGGAAGTCCGTGTCGCCCAGGTTGGCCTCGGCCACCTTGGACCTCTGGGTATATAGCTGCATGTCGTGGTCCATGGTGAAGGCGATTCCCGCGAAGATGGTGTGCCCGGCGGTTACGGCCAGCCGGCTCAGGGCTCCGGCGGCGGCTTTGGCCACGGCGATGTCTTCAGGGCAAGAAAGCTCCCGGGTCACCTTCCACGCCGCCCGGTGGGTCACCAGTTGGGCGCCGTCCACCGCTGCTTTAAGGTCGGCGCATCGGTGTTGCATCGCCTGGAAGGCGCCGATGGGCCGGCCAAACTGGACGCGGGCCTTGGAATACTCCACCACCATCTCCAGGATCTTCTGAGCGCGGCCGGCCATCTCGGCGGACTGGACGACCGTGGCCCACTCCGTGGCTGACGACAGCGAGGCCTGTCCCCGGCCCGCCTGGCCCAAGATGCGCTCTCCAGGCACCGCTACGTCCCGGAACAGCACTTCGTGCTGCTTGTAACCGGCCACCGACTCTAGGAGGTTGACCGTCACACCGGGGCCCCCGGTGTCCACCAAGAACAGGGAGACTTCGGATGCTTGGGAACCTTCCGGCGCGAGGCCGTTTCCGCCGGGACCGGCGGCGCACAGCACGTAGCGGGCCACGTGGGCGTAGGGGACGAAGAGCATGGCGCCATTGAGCACGTAGCCGCCATCAGCGGCGGTGAGGCGAAGGCCGTCACCGGGGCCGGTCCCCGGTTCGGGCATGGGGGCCGTAACGATCGTCTCGCCCTGCGCCATGCTGGGGAGCAGGCCCACCTTCTGGTCTTCGCTGCCGGCGCGCAAGAGGGCCTGGCCGGAAAGCACGCTGGAGGGTAGTAGCGGACCGGGGAGCAAGGCCCGGCCTATCTCTTCGAAGAGCACTACCTGGTCGATCAGACTGGCGCCGTCGCCGCCGTACTCAGGAGGGAAGGCCTGCCCCAGCCATCCCAGGTCCGCCATCTTCTTCCATAGCTCCGGGGAATACCCCTGTTCGCTGTGCTCCACCTCCCTCACCAGAGAGGTGGGACACTCCGCTTCCAGAAACTCCCGGGCCGTTCGCCTTAGAATCTCCTGCTGCTCGCTCAGACCCAAATCCATGTTGGTGCTCCGAAAATCCCTCACCCCCGGCCTCTCTCCCAGCGGGAGAAGGGCGGCCAAAGGCTGGGGTGAGGGCAGACTGTTATTTGTAGCCTGCCTTCCGAGGATGGCGGTGCGCGGGCGAAGGACGGGCTAGCGGGGCATGCCGAGTCCTCGTTGGGCGATTATGTTCCGGTGGACCTCGTTGGTCCCGGCTCCGTGAAGGTGCATGCTTTCCCGGTGAATGCCCTCGATGGTCCCCCGCATAGGCGCCCACTTCGACTCGTGGCGCAGAGTGGCGTAGGGGCCAAGGATCTGCATGGCCGCCTGGGCGAAGTGCAGCCGCTCCTCGCTCCCGTGAAGAAAGGCCACGGAGGCGTCGGCGTTGGGGATGGCCCCGCTGCTCTGCATCCAGGCAATCTTCCAGCAAAGCAGCCGCCAGATATCCATCCCCAACCTGAGTTCGGCCAGCTTGTGTTTGACCACTGGGTTGGCGGATAAGAACTTGCCGTTGAGGCGAGTCTCTTTGCAGAACTCCACGAAATCGTCGAAGGCCCGCCTGGTCCGGCCGTAGCGCTCCAGCCCGGACCTCTCGTAGTCCAGGGACGTCATGGCGTGGTACCATCCCCGGTTCTCCTCACCGAGCAACGCTGTGGCCGGGAGCCGCGCGTTATCGAAGAAGGTCTGGGCGGCCACGGAGCC
>CAYOAF010000254.1:0-3056 GCA_964401855.1 uncultured Dehalococcoidia bacterium | reverse complement strand
TGGGGAAGGTCCACCTTGTTGATCACCGGCACCAGGTCCAGATCGTATTCCATGGCCAGCAGGGTATTGGCGATGGTCTGGGCTTCAATGCCCTGGCTGGCATCCACCACCAGGAGGGCGCCCTCGCAGGCGGCCAGGGCCCGGGACACTTCGTAGCTGAAGTCCACGTGGCCAGGGGTGTCGATAAGGTTGAGTTGGTAGGTCTGCCCATCGGGGGCCCGATGGGACATGGTTACCGCCTTGCCCTTGATGGTGATGCCCCGCTCCCGCTCCAACTCCATCTGGTCCATGAACTGGGCCTTCATGTCCTGGGGGCGGACGGTGCCGGTGATCTCCAAGAACCGGTCGGCCAGGGTTGACTTTCCGTGGTCGATATGGGCGATTATACAGAAGTTGCGTATCTGCGATGGGTCCATGGGGGAGTGCTAGACCGGCCCGTAACCTTCCGTTCGGATACAAGCGGCCCAGTGGTCGGACCGTACCTGCCTTAGCTCCGGCAGCACCTGGGAACACTGCTCCGTGGCTATAGAACAGCGGGGGTGGAATACGCATCCACTGGGAGGGTCCAAGGGGCTGGGGACCTCACCCGTCAACAGGACCCTGTCCCTCTTGGAGTCGACTACCGGGTCGGGAATGGGCACTGCCGATAGCAGGGCCTTGGTGTATGGGTGGGTGGGGTCGCGGTAAATTTCGTTTCGCTCGGCCAACTCCACGATATGGCCCAGGTACATGACGCCGACGCGGTCGCTGATGTGGCGGACCACTGAGAGATCGTGAGCTATGAACAGGTAGGTGAGGTCGAACTGTTCCTGCAAGTCCTCCAACAGGTTGATGATCTGGGCCTGAATGGACACGTCCAACGCCGAGACGGGTTCGTCGGCTACGATGAAATTGGGGCTCACCGAGAGGGCCCGCGCCACTCCGATGCGCTGGCGTTGGCCGCCGCTGAACTCGTGGGGAAATCGGTCAGCCATGTAAGGGTTCAAGCCGACGTTTTGCAACAAGTCCGCCACCTTCTCCCGGTACTCGGCTTTGCCTTGCACCATCCGGTGCACCACCAGAGGTTCTCCAATTATGTTCCCGGCGGTCATGCGAGGATTGAGGGAGCTGTAGGGGTCCTGGAAGATGACCTGCATCCGGCGACGCATGCTTCGCATTTGCCGGTTGGAAAGCTCGGTAAGCTCGCGGCCCTCGAAGGAGACTTGGCCCGCCGTCGGCTTGTACAGCTGGAGGATACAACGGCCGGTGGTCGTCTTGCCACATCCGCTTTCTCCAACCAGCCCCAAGGTCTCACCCCGGCGCACGAAGAAGCTGACGTCGTCCACCGCCTTGATATAAGCCATTGCTCTCTGGAACAGCATTCCCGATGAGACGGGGAAGTACATCTTGAGGTTCTTTACATCGACGAGAACCTCACGAGCAGCGGTTGGCGAAGCCTCGCCGGATTGTGTGCCTGGCAATGTGGTCATGGTTCACCGCTCTCCGTTTCCTGGTTGTCCGGTGGCTCGTTGGAGCAGGGAGCCGGCTAGGCGCCGCCGCTGTTGGGGAGGGACTCATCGCCGCCGCCGGTTGGCCTGGCTTTGGGGCTGCCCTCGGTTTGAACGGTTTCAGCGCCCAACTGTTCGGAAACCCAGCAGGCGGAGACGTGGCCGTCGTTCACTGGCATCAGCGGTGGGAAATCCGTGGCGCACTTATCCAGGGCCCAGCGGCACCGTTCGCGGAAGGAGCACCCTATTGGCAGATTTATCAGGTCGGGAGGCTGGCCTTCTATTGGGTCCAGCCTGGTCCGGCGGGGCTGGTCCAAGCGCGGCACTGACCGGAGCAGCCCGACGGTGTAGGGGTGCCGAGGGTTGGAATAAATCTCCATCGCCGACCCCCGTTCGATTATCCTGCCCGCGTACATGATGTTCACCCGGTCGGCGTAGCGGGCCACCACACCCAGGTTGTGGGTAATGACGATCAGGGCCACCCCGAACTCGGAGGTCAACGACTTCATCAACTCCAGAATCTGGGCCTGAATCGTCACGTCCAAGGCAGTGGTCGGCTCGTCGGCGATGATCAAGCGGGGGTTGCAGCTGAGGGCCATGGCGATCATTACCCGTTGCCGCATCCCGCCACTGAACTGGTGAGGATATTGCTTCACTCGCCGGTCCGGGTCGGGGATGCCCACCCTGGCCAGCAGGTCTACGCTCTCTGTGCGGGATTCTTGCCGGGTCATACCTTTATGGAGTTGGAGCGTCTCGGTGAGCTGCCTTTCTACGGTGAGCACTGGGTTCAACGAGGTCATGGGCTCCTGGAAGACCATGGACATCTTGCCGCCCCGGATATGGCGCATATCGTCCATTTCGACCTTGAGGATGTCCTCACCTTCGAACAGGATCTCGCCGGAGATGATCTTGCCGGGTGGATCGGGAATCAAGCGCATCAGCGAGAGGGCGCTCACACTTTTGCCACAGCCGCTCTCTCCGACCAGGCCCAAGGTCTCGCCTTGTTCCAACTCGTAGTCGATCCCGTCCACCGCCTTCACCACGCCATCGTATGTAAAGAAATGAGTCCTGAGGTCCTTTACCTCCAGCAGTGCTGCCAATTGACCTCCTCGGCTGAAAGAGGCTATCCCCAATCCAGGCGCCCCGAGTCCGGGCTGACGTTCCCGTTGCGCCGCAACCCGGCATTTTAGCGCCACGTATGCTGGTGGGGAAGGGGAGACTCGAACTCCCACGCCTTTCAGCACATGATCCTAAGTCATGCTCGTCTACCAGTTCCGACACTTCCCCCTACTGGAAGCCCGCAATGACCGGGCCGGGGGTGGTGACCCGCCTCGGGGTCGAACCGAGAACCTACGGATTAAGAGTCCGAGCTCACCAGTCCTCCATGCTAAAAATGAAGGTTACCAGGATGTAGAGTGGTTGGCAAGTTTTTTGTACTGAGGTGGATCCCATCATTTGGACAGGATCGGGGCTAAGTTAAGAGAGAGTCCTGCTGTCCCGCCACAGTTTACCACTGCTTGTCTGGGTGACCACCCCGTCGTAGTGGGTCGTCTTGGTGGTTCCACCGAA
>CAYOAF010000253.1:0-14301 GCA_964401855.1 uncultured Dehalococcoidia bacterium | reverse complement strand
TTCTCCACCTCCACCACGGTGACGGTGGCCGCCATGGCCATGACGGGGTTGAAGTTGCGCTGGGTGAGCCGGAACTGGAGGTTGCCGAAGGTGTCGGCCCGCCAGGCCCGGATGAGCGCATAGTCGCCGGGGAGGGGTTGCTCCAGCACATGCATCCGCCCGCCGATCTCCCGGTGCTCTTTGCCCTCGGCCAGCTCGGTACCCACGCTGGTCGGGGTATAAAAGCCGCCGATGCCGAAAGCAGCGGCCCTGATGCGTTCGGCCAACGTCCCCTGGGGAACCAGCTCGGCGTCGATCTCGTCGTTGTTGTACATGCGGGTGAAGGGGGTTACCCGGGACGGGTGGGGGGAGGCGCTGAAGGCGCACACCATCTTGTTCACCTGGCCCGCTTCCACCAGGGTACCCACGTCCGTCATTTCATCCGGCGCGCCCGCGTTGTTGGACACGGCGGTCAGGTTTTTGGCGCCCTGCCGGTGCAGCGCGGCGATCAGGTTTCTCGGGAGCCCCACGCCCCCAAAGCCGGGGCAAAAGATGGTCGCCCCGTCGGGGACGTCGGCCACCGCTTCATCAAAAGTAAGGCAAACTTTGTTCCTCATAGGACCGGTCTCCTGCGGAGCATAGTGTACTACATACTACCGCAGACCTGAGCCGGTTGCCAGGGTTCACACCGGAGGAGGGCGTATAATAGCTATCAGCAGTCAGCAGTCAGCAGTCAGCAGTCAGCTTTCAGCGGTCAGCGAGCCGAGTGCAACAGTCTGATAGTTGATAGCTAAAAGCCGCAAGGGGGAAGCCCCCAACTTCAAGGAGGTCGCCCTTCCCACGATGGCGATGGAACATGCCACATTCAGAGTTAGCGAGGATGACCTGGAATTCCTGGTGCTGGAGAAGACGGATCTGGCCTCTGAATTTCGGGGCCACCAGTTAATGCGAGAGGGCCTATGGGATAATGCAAGACTGGCGCGGTACGCGTTCGCCAGTAGTACAGCGTCCCGGTTCAGCCGGGCCGGTAGGGTCACGGGATATATTCGGGAATTCGGTCCGACCGCGGCCATGACACCCCAGGACGGGTTCGACTTCCTGGCCGCCACCGCGGCCCATCTGTTCGACGGTCCCCAATCGGTTGTGGACTGGATGCACCACATCTTCCTCAACGACTTCCAGGAAAACGTGGGAGAGGAGGTAGGCCAGGGCCAGCAGATAATCTCGGTCCAACGCCTGGAGCCGGCGAACTTCTACGATGAGGCCGTGGCCCTCCGGGTGCTTCAGGGCGACGCCGATGGCCTCATGTCTTCCACCATCGTCGACTTCCGGGTGGGCCGCGCGGATCTTTTCGGCGCCAGCTTCTACCCCTCCCCCAACAGCCTCACCACCTCGTCGCCCACCTGAGACGTGGAGGCGCTGCCGGCCAGGTCCGGCGTCAGTACCTTGCGCTCGTTCAGGCAGCGGGCCACCGCGCCGTCGACCCGCCGGGCCGCCTCCCGTTCCTCAAAGTGGTCCATCATCATGGCCACGGCTGAGATGGTGGCCAAGGGGTTGGCGATGCCTTTGCCGGTGATGTCGAAGGCTGCGCCGTGCACTGACTCGAACATGGAGGGGTACAGGCGCTCCGGGTTGACGTTGGCGCTGGGGGCCAACCCCATGCTGCCGGTGATCACCGCCGCGATGTCAGAGAGGATATCCGCGAAGAGGTTGGAGGCCACCACCACGTCGAAGCTCTCCGGCCAGCGCACGAAGTCCATGGCCGCCCGGTCCACCAGGAGGGACTCGGTCTCTATCTGGGGGAACTCGGTGGCCACCTCCCGGAACACCTCGTCCCAGAACACCATACCGAAGGTCTGGGCGTTGGACTTGGTGATGGAGGTCACCTTGTTCTTTTTGTTGCGCCGGACACAGTACTCAAAGGCGGCCCGGATGATCCTCTCGGTCCCCCGCCGGGTAAACATGTTGGTCTGCACGACCGTCTCGTGGGGGGTGCCCGGGTACAGCCGGCCGCCCACCGGGGCGTACTCCCCCTCGACGTTCTCCCGGAAGATCACCAGGTCGATGTCTCCGGCTTTCCTGCCGGCCAGGGGGGAGATGACCCCCTGGTGAAGATAGGACGGGCGGATGCACACTCCCTGATCGAAGGCGAAGCGCATGGGCAGCAGCAAGCCATTGAGGGTGATGTGGTCCGGTATGTGAGGGTCGCCCACCGCGCCGAAGAAGATGGCGTCGTAGGGCCGGAGTTGGTCCAGCCCGTCCTCGGGCATCATCCGCCCGGTCTCACGGTAATAGTCGGAACCCCATGGGAACTCGGTATAGCGGAAGCTCAGGCCGTCGGTGCCTCGGGCCAGCGCTTCCAGTACCTTTTTCCCCTCGGCCACCACCTCGGGGCCGACACCGTCTCCCGCGATCACCGCCAGCTTGTGCTCTGCCATCTCTCAGTTCCCTTCCTCTCGCTGCCAGGTACCCTGTCCGGGTAGAAGTGACTAATGTCATTCTGCCAGGACCAAGTTGACTGAGTACTTGTGTCTAGAGGCCCAGTCTACCAGCTAACTCTGGGTTTTCCCACCCGGAATCGCCCGGTCACTCTGCAGGGTCCGGTCGAAGCTGATGCAGGCCGCCGCCCAGCAACCGGAACCGGTGTATCGCCTCCGCATCGGGGAACGTCTGCCGGGCCTGTTGGAACACGGCCCCACCTCCTTGCACTCTGGCGTCCAGCAGCACGCCGATGATGGTGCCGCTGTGGCCTACGTTGACCCCCACGGCGCCCATGGCTTCGGCGAACTCCAGCACAGCCGGCAGCTTGGGCTTGGGCGACACCCGCTGACCGGCCCTGGCGCTGATGGTGGCACCCTCGCCGATGGGTCCCGGATCCCCTCTCCCCATGCCGTCCTTAACCAACCGAAGGGCCCGGTCAACCTCTGTACCCATGGACTGCCAGATCGAGCGGCGGTCCACCGAGTTGAACTCCACAGTGTCCACCGTGCCGCCGAAATCCAAGGCAATTATCTCCATGGGCGGCGGCGGACCCAGGGATTCCAAGATTCGTCCTTCCCGGTGGTTCATCAGGGCGATGCCGGGAAACATGACGCCGTCGGTGGGTTCGACGGAGGCGGCGATGCGGGCCACCACTTTGGGAAGAAGCTTGGTTCCCAAAGCCAGTCCGGCTGCGGCGATGGTGGCCGCCACGTCGGCGCTGCTGCTGCCCATCCCCTTGCTCCTGGGTATGGGACTGCGGAGGGAAAGCCTCGCCCCTAGGTCGCCGCATTCCAGGTGGGCCAGTGTGGCCGTGAGGGCCGCTGCGGACTTGTGGCAACCGGCGGGGGCCGCGACTCCGGGGCCGTCGCGGTGAAGCGTCACCCGGACCTCGGAGAAAAGGTCGATGGGGCAGGTAACCAGGAAGTGGGCATCGCCCAGCATGCCCTGCACCAGTTCACCGCAGACGCCGGGAGCGCGCACCGTGGCGCTGCCTGCCAGGGACCGGCCCGGCTTGCCGACCCGCGAAGGGTGTTCGCCGGCGGCGTGGGAAGGTAATCGCATATCAGACAGACGCATCAGAGTGCTACCCTGGCTAGAAAGCATTCCATTCAGCCGCGGAAATGCGCCTTCTTAGGATGGCCTCCACCTCCCGCAGCAGCATTCGTAGCTGCGGAACAGAGTATTCATTGTTCGATGGTATTGCCAGCCGGTGCGCCTGGTACACCATGAACTGGTGCCGCATGCCTGAAAACGGGCCGTCAAAGCCTAGTGCCCTGAGACAACGAACGAAGTGCCGGCGTCTACACGGAGTCCACCGGCTCACGCTGAGGCTCCTCGTTGAGGTCAATACCGGCAATCACGGGAAGGGAATGACCCAGTTTGACGCCAAGCAGAATCCAGTCCTCCAATACGGACCGCAGTTCATTTTCACACTTCTTCAACGTGGAGCCAAATGCGATGACGCCATTGCACAGCGAAATTCGGGCCGAAAATGTCCCGTCATTCAACTTGTCGTAGGTTGCCTGGGCCAGCGCCTCTTCGACATAGTCCGTGAGGATAAATTGCCCTTCCATTCGAAACCCTCGATCCCGGTGCTGACCTTCCCGATTACATTGCTGTATCAATGCTAACACACGATGCGGCCTGATATTGGGACTCCTTTCCCCAGCAGAGAAGCCTCATGCTCAAGGATGAGCTGATCATGCAACTGTTGGGGAGTGTCTTGGGCAATTTGACCCCATGGACAAGGCTCACGGCCCGCCGTGGCCCTTGATCTCGGTCGGTATGCCGGCGACCACCAGGTAGACCCGGTCCGCGGCGGCTGCCACCCGCTGGTTGGCCAGGCCCAGCAGGTCTTGGAACCGGCGGCCCAGGGGCTCCGGCGGCACCAGGCTGAGGCCCACCTCACCGCTCACCACGAAAAAGGCCGCTTCGGTACGGCGGATGACGACCACCAGGTTGTTGACGGCGGACAGCGTCATCGTTTCCACCGCCGGCCCAGTCTTACCTTCATGCTCCAGCAGCATGTTGCTCACCCAGAGGTCCAGGCTTTCGATTAGAACCGACCCGGGCGGCTCCGCGCTGGAACAAGCGGCCCCCACCCGTCCCGGCAGATCCAGGGGTCCTTCGATGGTGGTCCATCCGGCCGGGCGCGACTGCCGGTGGCGGCGGATGCGCTCCTCCATTTCGGCATCGGTGGGGAGGCCGGTGGCCACGTAGAGCGTGGGCCGGGCCATCTCCCGGGCGAGCTTCTCCGCGAAGGCGCTCTTCCCCGACCGGACACCCCCCAGGACCAGCCAGAGTTGGGAGGCCATCAGCGAAGCAACCCGGCGCCGTCGAAATCGCGGGTGAGGCCGGCCATCTGGTAGACCAGGTCCATCCGCAGGCTGGCCCGCACCCAGTCGGCCAGCTTGTCGAACTCCTGGTCGGAGGCCGCTTCCCGGGCCGGCAGGGGCAGGCTAACCCCCTTGCGGCGGGCCAGCTCCCGCAGCAAGGCCCGGCGAAGCCCGCCGTTGTGGAACAGGCCGTGGATGTAGGTGCCCAGGACCGCGCCGGAGGAGTCCAGTGCTCCGTCGAAAGCGTCGCGCCCGGTCACCGGAGCGTTGGAGCGGTCGTCGATGCGAAAAGCGGCGCTTGCCCCTTCACCCCAGGTCCTTCCCATGTGAATCTCATAACCCCGGATGGGCAGCCCCTTTGCCCCGGCCAGCAGTCCCCAGTCCTGCGCCACTTCACCCTGGACGCGGTGGGTTTCCTTGGACCCGGCGAACTCGGTGGTCAGCGGCAGCAACCCCAGGCCATCGGTTTCGGTGCGGGCGGACTCCACCTTTTCGGGGTCGTGAATCCTGGTGCCCAGCATCTGGTAGCCGCCACAGATGCCGATGACGGAGGCCCCGTCCCGGTGCGCCCGGCCCACGGCGCCGGCCAGCCCTCGCCCTTCCATCCAGTCCAGGTCGGCTATGGTGGTTTTGGTCCCCGGCAATATGATCAAGTCGGGGCGGCCCAGCCCTTCCGGTGAGTCCGCGTAGCGAAGGGCAACCCCGTTCTCCCGGGCCAGGGGGTCGAAGTCGTCGAAGTTGGAGATGTGGGGCACCCGGACCACCACGATGTCCAATACGGCGCCGCCCGGCGAGCGGAGGAGGAGGTCGAGGGCCACCGAGTCCTCCTCGGGGATGTGGATATCCCGGAAATGGTTGACCACGCCTAGGACCGGGATGCCGGTGCGTTGCTCCAGCCAGGTAAGGCCATCGGCCAGCAGGCTCGCCTCGCCTCGGAACTTGTTTATCACCAGCCCCTTGACCAGGTCCCTCTCCTCCGGGTCCAGCAGCTCCAGGGTGCCCACTATGGCGGCGAACACCCCGCCCCGGTCGATGTCTCCGCACAGGATGACCGGGGCGTTGGCGTAGCGGGCCACCCGCATGTTGACGATCTCGGTAGCCTTCAGGTTGATCTCGGCGGGACTGCCCGCGCCCTCGATCACCACGATGTCGTATTCATCCCGCAGAATGTCCAGCGACGCGCAGACCGATTCCCAAAGCTGGGGTTTCAACCCGAAATAGTCTCGGGTGCGGGCTGAGAGTACCGGCCGGCCCAGCAACACCACCTGGGAGATGTGGTCGGCCTCGGGCTTGAGCAGGACCGGGTTCATCTCCACCCTGGCCTCTACCCCGGCGGCCTCGGCCTGTACCGCCTGGGCCCGGCCGATCTCGCCTCCGCCGGCGGTCACATAGGAGTTGTTGGACATATTCTGGGCCTTGAACGGGGCCACCCGGAACCCGTCCTGGCGGAAGATGCGGCATAGGGCGGACACCAGCACGCTCTTCCCCACGTGAGACGCAGTGCCCTGGACCATCAAGACCTGGCTGGCCATATCGTTGTCCCTTCAGCCGTCAGCTTTCAGCTGCCGGCCTTCAGGCCCCCACCTCCCCCGGAAGATAGGGGAGCAGAAAATGAGAGGTGTCGTTGTAGAGACGCAAAACAGCATTGTCGGGAAAGGTTTCTACGACGGAAAGAGCGCAGTTAGCCATCACGAAGCGCCAGTTGGCTTCCAAGGGAAGCTCCATCAGCGCCACCAGAGTCGCCCGGAGCGACCCCCCGTGCCCGACAATCAACACCGTTTCGTCCAGGTGGCGTTCTCGGATATCGGCCACGAATGCGGCCATGCGGGCGCTGGTCTGACGGATACTTTCCCCGCCGGTGGGCGCGAAGTCCAGGTCTTTGATCAGCGATGCGGCAAACATCTCCGGATAGCGCTCCCGGCTCTCATCGGGGGTCAGGCCTTCAAAGACGCCCTTGTGGTACTCTCGCAGCCGCTCCGTGAAATGCAGCGGCACGTCACGCTCGTCCAGTATGTGCCGGACGGTCCCGGTGCAGCGGCGCAGGTCGCTGCAATAGGCCACGTCTATCGGGACGCCGGCCAGCCGGCGGCCCACCAGGCGGGCCTGTTCGTCACCCTTTTCCGAGAGGCCCACGTCGGTATGGCCCTGAACCCGCCCCTCGGCGTTCCATTCCGTTTCGCCGTGGCGAACGATCAACAATCTACCCATCCGACTGAATGCCTTTCACTAAGATACGTGCAGAAACTGCCGGGCCTTGCCGGCATCATGCCCTGGTCGCCCTCGATTTGTCTCCGGAAGGCAATTCCAGGCTCCGGGCGGGGACCCAGGTTTCACATCTCCGGCCATATTTTAGCAAAGTTAGGCAGGATGTCCATCGGAGGCCGCCCCGCAGTTTTGCTAGCGGCGAAAGTTTGTGCCTGGGACCACCCTCACGGAAAATTAGCATACCACATATTGACATCGCGACCCGTGGGCTATACAATATATCGACCCACAGAAGTGAGGTGATTGACTGATGGAAGCCTATTGCGTCAAGTGCAGAGCCAAAAAGGAAATCCGGAACCCCCAGGGCATCACCATGAAGAACGGCAAGCCAGCCACCCAGGGAACCTGTCCTTCCTGTGGCACCAAGGTCTTCCGCATCGGCGCTGCTAAGTAACGGGCCCTAGCCCTCGGGCCGATTAATGCCCGTGGGTAGGCTGGGTTCAGCCCGCTGAATCCGGCTGTTGGCCCGGGGCGGCAGCGAAGCTCTTGGAGTTAGACGGTCGGGCTAGTTCGCTTGGGGCGGTGGGGTGGTCGTGGGCTGGCCCGCCGGTCTATCGTGGTTCCGGTGGCTAATCCAGTCCCGGAGCATAACTGGCTGGAGGGCCGGGCTATCCTAATCGGGCGACCCTCAGCGTTATCAGGGACAACGCGCTGGCGGTCGCCAGGATTATCGACTTCTGCTCCTAAAGAGATTGTAGCCAGGCTCAACTATATGGTGGCGGCGTTGATTCTGCCCACCATCAGCAACGATTTCACAGTATTCCTCGGTCCAACCCTTCAGCTTTACCGGGCTTAAGGTCGGTCTCTGGTCCTGTGTGGTCGCCCCACCTGGCACCACCTCTCATTTGCGTTGAAACTGGGAGGCGGCTCACCGCGCCCGGTCTATCCTCGCGTACCCTGAGCGTCCCTCGGGCAGGCTGCCTTCCCCGGGCGTCGGCGCGGCGGTATGCTGGTCACGTATCCGCCGGCTATCAGCATTGATGAGGTGCGCCCATGTCTCAACAGCAAAACGTCGTGTTCTTCAACGGGGAGCTGAGGCCGGAGTCCGAGGTGGGCATACCGATCCGCGACCGGGGCTATATCTACGGGGATGCCGTGTTCGACGCCACCCGGACCTTCAACGGCAGACCTTTCCGGCTCCGGGAGCACATCGGCAGACTGTACCATTCCCTCCGCTACGTGAGGATCGATCCCCGGATGGACCCCGCCGAAATGGAGCGGTGGTCCCTGGAAGTGGTCAACCACAACTACCCCTTGCTGCCGCCCGGCCAAGACATGTGGGTTATGCAGCGCATCAGCCGTGGCGTAGAGGCGAACGAGCCGGGGGCGGATATGGCCCCAACTGTGCTGATAGAGTCCCACGCCATTCCCTTTGCTCGCCGGGCTGCTTTGTACCGGGACGGCGCCAGAGTCATCACCCCCTCCACACCACGGATTCCCCCCCGCTTTCTAAGCCCCCGGGCCAAGACCCACAACTACCTTAACTTGGTCCTGGGTGAACTGGAGGCCCAGGGGACCGATGCAAGCGCCTGGCCCGTGCTTCTCGATGAAAGCGGCAACCTCACCGAAGGCCGTGGGTCGAACATATTCCTGGTACGAGACGAGGTGGTGGCCACCCCTCGGGGCCAGTTCGTCCTAGAAGGCATCACCAGGGGAGCTGTCTTGGACCTGGCCGCCGGCCTGAACCTTCCCGTGGAAGAGCGAGACCTGGACCTGTACGACGCCTACACCGCCGAC
Source organism: uncultured Dehalococcoidia bacterium (assembly GCA_964401855.1). Taxonomy (GTDB): domain Bacteria; phylum Chloroflexota; class Dehalococcoidia; order Lucifugimonadales; family UBA3495; genus CAJWBT01. The sequence goes on along the minus strand of CAYOAF010000253.1, from coordinate 5,503 downwards.
GAGGCCTTCCTCACCTCCACCAGCCTCTGCATCTGTCCCGTGTCCTCGGTCAACGGCGCATCCATCGGGGACGGCCGCGTCCCAGGGCCCGTGACCCGGCGGCTGATGTCCGCCTTCAGCGACCTGGCTGGCATGGACTACGAGGCCCAGTACCTGGCCCACCTGCCCTGAGGCGGAGAAAGCCCGGCCTCGATACCCTTTTTTCATGTGGAAAAGCAAATCTTGATCCGTTGGATTAACTTGACGGAAACCCGTCGGAGCCCGGCCGGCGGAGCAGCGGTCCTGTCGGCCGGGTAACTCGGGGCAAAAGGGTAACGGAGGTTGACATGGCAAACCGACTGGCCGACGTCGTGGAATCGGGTGAACCGGAACTCCTGGCCACGGGATTCGGTTTCACCGAGGGGCCTCTCTGGCACCCCGATGGCTACTGGCTATTCGTGGACATTCGGCAGCACCGTATTCACCGGCTGGCGCCCGGCGGCGAGCCGGAGATCGTACGGGAGAACAGCGGCCGCTCCAACGGGCTGACCTTCGACCTTCAAGGCCGGCTCATCATGTGCGAGGGGAGCAACCGGCGGCTGTCCCGGAGGGAGGATGACGGGACCTACACCTCCATCGCCGAGCGGCTGGACGGCAAGCGGCTGAACATGCCTAACGATGTCGTCTGCCGCTCCGATGGGAGCATCTATTTCACCAACCCCAACGGTCGGCTCCCTCCGGAGGAGAGGGAGTTTGACTTTGCCGGGGTCCACCGCATCGCCCCCGATGGCGCCCACACCGTGGCGACCCGGGAGGCCGGCTACCCCAACGGCCTGGCCTTCTCCCCCGACGAACGCAAGATGTATGTCGCGAACACCCGGCTGGATAACCGGTGTCAGGAGGGCAAAGAAAAGGGAGAGGTGTGCCGCCACCAGTTCATCCGGGTCTTCGAAGTTGCCGCCGACGGAACGCTGATCAACGGCCGGGTTTTCGCCGACATGTCATCGGCGGAAGATGGTGTCCCCGACGGTATGAAGGTGGATATGGAGGGCCGCGTCTACTGCACCGGCCCCGAAGGGTGCTGGGTGCTCGACGACGTGGGGAACCATCTGGGGATCATCCGCCTGCCCGAGATTCCGGCCAACTGCGGCTGGGGCGGCCCCGACAACCGGACCATGCTGTTCACCGCCCGCACCTCGGTTTTCAGCATGCGGATGAAGACCCCAGGCACCCCTGTTCACCGGGCCTAGAAGCTATCCCAAAAGGTGACTTGACAGGCTCACCACGATCGGAGCAGGAGCGCCCTATCCGTTCGTCCTGGCCTGTCGAAGGACCGCTGGGGGTCGGCACTCAAGGTTTTGGGATGGCTATTTAGCCGGTGGCCGCCGCGGGAGGAGGCGGGCCCGCTGGCCCTGCCTCCATTTAACTGAACTGTCAAGGGGTGTCATTATCCCTGAACTACCACACGTGCCTTGTGACACCCGGAGACCAATGCTACACTAGATACTCAGGTCCCTGTGGCCAGACGTCTCACTACCCTCGGCATGAGTCCTGTAAGAAATGACCCATAGCAGTTCACCCCTAATCGGACATCCCAAGGCGATGGAGCAGAGGACCGGTCCTTTCTCCCTCGGCGGGGGAACGCTTCGCCAAGGCCGGCCGAAGAGTTGGACGGGGTACGAGGCGATCCACCGATACTGATTTGGCCATTTGCCAGCCGTTGGGGCGGCTGGCAACGTAGCCTTTGTCAAGGATGACGCCGTTGGATACAAACTCTCTGGTTTTTGACCACCAACTTGACCTTCAACTGGATTGCTTGATTGTCGCCTTCGCCGGGTGGACCGACTCGGGCGAAGGGGCCACCACCGCGATAAAGTTCATGCAGCGCCAGTTCGGGGCCAAGAGGTTCGCCGAGATCGACCCGGAAGAGTTCTACGACTTCACCCAGACCCGGCCGCATACTACTCGCCTGCGGGACGGCCGCCGCCGGGTGCGCTGGCCGGCCAACGAGTTTTCCTATTGGGTTGGTCCCAGCCCGGCCAAAGGGGCGATGACCTTCCTTGGTATTGAGCCCAATTTGCGCTGGCGCAGGTTCACCAAGGCCATTGCCGATTTGGCCAAACAGCACGGGGTCAAGAAGGTGGTCCACGTGGGCGCTTTGCTGGATGCGATCCCCCACAACCGGGAGACCCGGCTCACCGGCTTCTCCACCAACCCCGACTTGCAGGAGAGAATCGACAAGGCCGGCATCCGCTCCTCGAGCTATCAGGGACCGACTGGCATTAGCTCGGCCGTTATGGAGGCCTGCGCCGATCAAGGAATAGACTACGCTTCACTGTGGGGGCACACGTCCCACTATCTTCAGGCCGCGCCCAACTTCCGGGTCAGCCATGCCTTGGCCCGGACCCTGGTCACCCTCCTGGACCTGCCCCTGGATCTGACCGAGTTGGAGACTGCTGCCGCCAACTTCGACGGACAGGTTGCCGAGGCGGTCGAAAAAGACGACCAGCTCAGCTCCTACGTGAAGAAGCTGGAGGACCACTACGATGAATCGGTGCCGGCCAGCGAGATGCCGGACCCTGCCGAGGTAGTGCGCGACCTGGAGCAGTTCCTGAAGTCCGAGCAGCGCCGTCGGCCGGGTGGGTCACAGTCCTGATCCGCGGCTTTCTCCGCCGCGCTCCGGCAACCTCGCAGAAGGCAAAGGATGTCATCAGACCTTCAGATAACCAGCCGATTGGAGCCGAACGCCGGCATTGACGACGCCATCCGCCTCATGTCCGCCCGGTACGGCCCCTTCGACGGGAAGCCGCGCCTGGAGCCGGCCCATGAGTTGGTCTTCACCATTCTGTCGCAACACACCTCGGACGCCAACTCCTCCCGGGCTTTTCACCGTTTGATGGACCGGTTCGGGACCCTTGAGGCGGTCTCCCAGGCGGATGTGGCTCAGATAGAAGAGGCCATCGTCCCCGGCGGCCTGGCCAGGGTCAAGGCGCCCCGCATCAAGCAGGTGTTGAACCTGGTGCTGGAACTCAACGGCTCCCTGGACCTCTCTTTTCTGCGGGAAATGCCCCTCGGCGAGGCCAAGGCCTGGCTGAGGCGACTGCCCGGCATTGGGCCCAAGTCGGCGGGAATCATACTCTGTTTCTCCTTGAGAATGCCCGCTATGGCCATCGACACCCACATTTACCGCGTCTGCAAACGGCTGGGCTTCATCGGCCCCAAGGTTACGGCCGACAGAGCCCACGACATCATGGAAGCCTCGGTTACGCCCGGGCGGGTCTTCGACTTCCACGTATCGTTCATCACCCACGGGCGCCAGGTTTGCAAAGCCCAGCGGCCCCGGTGCGGCGAGTGCGTGGTGGCGGACGGTTGCCCCTGCCAAAGCCAATTCATGGCCCAGGAAGGCACGGCCGGGCCGGAGGTAGCTTCGATTGCCGGTGGACCTGCGGCCGCCTCCTCTCGACTATCCTATTCCCCGCTGGCGGAGGGCAACCCACGATGAAAGTCGGCATCATCAACGTGACCGGATACGCGGGCTCCGAACTGGCCCGGATTCTGTACCAGCACCCGGAGGTGGAGATCGCCTCGGTCACCGGGCGCAGCGCCGCCGGCCAGAGGCTGGGCGAGGTGTTCCCTCACTTGGCAGCCCTGGACTTGACCATCACCGCCGAGCTGGACGGCAGCCTGGACCTGGCCTTCTCGGCCTTGCCCCACAAGGCCAGCGCCGAGGCGGTGATCCCGGCGTTGGAGCAGGGGCTCAAGGTGGTGGATATCAGCGCCGATTTTCGGCTGAAGCACGCCGCCGAGTACGAGCAGTGGTACGCCGTCCAGCACCAGGACGCATCGTACCTGGAGGAGGCGGTCTACGGTCTCAGCGAACTGCACGGGGGCCAGGTGAAGGCCGCACGGCTGGTGGCCAACCCGGGCTGCTACCCGACCAGCGCCATACTGGCTCTGGCCCCGGTGGTGGAGGGTGGCCTCATCGAGCCCGACATCATCATCGACAGCAAGTCCGGCGTTTCCGGAGCCGGCCGGGGCCTGAGCTTGACCGTCCATTTCTCCGAGATCAACGAAAACGTTATGGCCTACGCGCTGGGTGGCCACCGGCACCTGCCGGAGATCACCCAGGAGCTGGGGGCCTTGACCGAAGAGCACCTGAACATCACCTTCCTGACCCATCTGATCCCCATGACCCGGGGCATTTTGAGTTCCTGCTACGCCCCGTTGCGCGCCGCCGGGTCTTGGGTCAAGGGAGACGGCAACCAGCGGATTCAAGACCTGTACCGGGACTTCTACGCCGGCCACCCCTTCGTCCGGGTGACACCCACACCACCCCAGACCAAACAGACCCTGGGCAACAATCTGTGCCTCATCCACCCCACGGTGGACGCCCGCACGGGCCGGCTCATCGTCATCAGTTGCCTGGACAACCTGGTCAAGGGCGCCGCCGGCCAGGCGGTGCAGAACATGAACCTCATGAGCGGCTTCCCCGAGACCGAATCCTTGGAGGCGCTGGCCCTGTACCCCTGAACGGGTTACGCTATCACCGTGGAGACGCAGGGCCCGCCGGAGGCCAAAGCGCCGGATCACTTCCTCTGCGTTCTCAGCGTCTCGGCGGTAAACTCCTTTCCTCAGTCTTCGGGGCGATGGTAAAACATGCACCGATTGTAGTAAGATACCCTTGTGCCCCGGTCGTCTAGCCAGGTTAGGACGCCACCCTTTCAAGGTGGAGATCATGGGATCGAAGCCCATCCGGGGTACCATTTTTCAGACACAAAACGAGGCCCCTGGGAACTCCCGGGGGCCTTCTCTTTCGGGTTTTACTAACGGATTGCTAACGCAATTGCCCCGGTGCCCTTTCGCTAAAGGGCTTTTTTGCCGACTCCATCGCCGCGTCAAACTGTGCTGCTGCGGCTTCCTGGACACCAGGGAGGCAATGGCTGTAGAGATCTAGGGTTATCACAACGGATGCGTGGCCGAGGCGTTCCGCGACTGTTTTCGGGCTCACTCCTTGCTGTAGGTACAGGCTGGCCATTGTGTGCCTTAGATCGTGCAAGCGGACGCCCGCAAGCCCAATCCTCCGGGTCAGGCGTCGAAAAGTCAGGGTTAACGTTGAAGGAACCCGAGGGGAACCATCGGGGTGAGCGAACACCAGAGTGTTGGCAACCAGCATAAATGGGACAGTTTGGGACCCGAGAGATCAAGGGTGAGGAAGAGCTTGGGTGAACTCCTTGAGGGTCCGGTTATAAAGTCTTCGCCTGTCGATGTCCTGGGCCTTCATCTCGACGGCCGCGACCTTGCTGATTTCTGACTGGGAAGCACCTGCCCTTTTCTGTGAGTACTTTACCTTCACTCCAGGAACTCACGCCACTTCCAGACTCTCGGGTTTTCTTACACCCTAATGTGTCCCATTATCGCTGACGGTCTACACTCCAACTACCGGCACCGCTGGAAGGTGGAACGGACCTTCGCCTGGCTGGGCAACTACAGGAGAGTGGTGGTCAGGTACGAGCGATTGGCCCAT
>CAYOAF010000252.1:0-31131 GCA_964401855.1 uncultured Dehalococcoidia bacterium | reverse complement strand
ACGGCTTTGCAGTTGCCCAGGGCCCGGCGCACCTCCTCGGTGGCGAAGGGCCGGAAGAACTTGAGCCGCAAGAACCCGACCTTCTTGCCCTGCTCCCTCATCTTGCGAACGGCCACCCGGGTGGGCATGGCCAGGGTGCCCATGCCCACGATGATCATCTCGGCATCCTCGGTCATGAACTCTTCGATGAAGGGGCTGGGGTCGCCCCGGTTGAAGATGCCCTTGAACTCGGCGTAGGCCTCCTCGATGACCGCGACAGACCGGCGCATAGCTTCATCCGACTGGCGGCGAATCTCCATGAGCCAGTCCTCGTTCACCTGAGGGGCCACGGTGATGGGGTTGTCCGGATGAAGTTGGAGCTTGCCCCGGTCGTAGGGAGGCAGGAACCGGTCCGCCTGCTCCCGGGCCGGCACCTGGACTATGGCCTGAGAGTGGGTCAGGAACGAGCCATCGCAACTGAGGGCGAAGGGCAGCAAGACCCGGGGGTCCTCGGCCACCCGCCAGGCCAGCAACGCCATGTCCAGCGCCTCCTGGGCCGTTGCGACCCAGTAGAGCATCCATCCCAGGTCGCGCACCGCCAGGGCGTCGTTGTGCTCCACGCCGAAGGCGCCGGGGTCGTCCAGCGCCCGGTTCCCCACCATCGCCACCACGGGCAGCCGCAGCCCGGCGGTGACGGTGATGGCCTCGAAGGCGTAGAACCAGCCCACGCCGCTGGAGCCGCTGAAGGTCCGGGCCCCCACCGCCGAGGCGTGCTTGACGATCTCGAACTGGGAGTGCTCGCTCTCGGCGACGATGAAGTCGCAGTCGAAGGCGCCGTCGGCCTTCAGCTTGGAAACATATTGCATCACCGTATCGTAGGGCCGGATGGGGTAGGCGGTTATCACGTCAACATCGGCCAGGGCGCAGGCGATCGCCACGGCCTCGCTGCCGCTGATTAGCTCCTCCCGCTCGGTCTGGTAAAGCTGGGTTGTTGTGGTCATTGCTTCTCCTGTTGGGGTTACCCTTCCTCCATTGCCGCAATCTCTTCGGCATATTGTCCCTTGTGGTGGAAGCCGTGCGTGCGGCTCTCCGCCTTCTGCTTTTCGAGTAGACCGGCCATCCAACTCTTGTAGCCACCCTTGTCCTTGTGCCACGCCTCCCATTGGCTATCGTTGTCGTTGAAATGGGCCTCGCTCACCATGGTGATGCAGCCGGTAACGGGGCAGACGGCCTCGCAGACGCCGCAACCGCAGCAGGACCCCATATCGGCGTCATACAGCCCGTCCGGGGTCACGTCGAAGCAGGTGTCCGGGCACTGGAGCCAGCACAGGGTGCACGTGGTGCAGGTCTCGAAGTTGATGACCGGGCGCATGGAGCGGGTACTGAACTTGTTGAAAACCGTGCTGCGCGCTGGCTGGAACCCCTCGTCGCCACCTCGGAAGCCGCCGCCCTGGCCCATGGCTTTGATCACGAGGGCTTCTTCCATGTCCTTCCAGCCGGGCAGGTCGAATTTGACCGTAGCCTCCGTTTTGCCCTCGCCGGGCTCGACCGGCCGGAGGGCCACCCGGTAGTGGGCCTTCATGGCCGAAGCCACCTTGGTGTCGTTGGCGAATTGCTCCCGGATGGCCTCCAGCATGGCGTCCTGGCCCACAAGCTGGGGACACACCTGGCTCAACGCGCCTAGGACCCTCACGTCGGTGTGGTCGTCCTTGAAAACCCAAAGGCCGGAATAGCTTGGCGTGCCGGTCACGATGGCCAGATTGTAGGGGAGGTCTTTCTGGTGGATGTCCTCAACTAGGGACGCGGCATCCTGACGGGAGGTAACTATCAACGTGCCATTGGACTTGGTCAACTCGTTGATGGGCTCAAAACCGTACCAGGCCCAGGACTCGATTCCCTTGCACAGGGTATCGTCCAGGGTGATTGTGACGTCTACTTCCGATGCTTCATAGACGGCCAGGCTCTCCTCCAACTCTTCCGGGTTGTCCGCGACGATGGCGAACTGTTTTGCCGGAATGCCGTTGCGCTCCGGGGAGTCGCCATAGCGGCCGAAGGCAGTGCCGATCTTGCCCTCTTTCCGCGCGGCGAAGACGATAGTCCGAATGATGTTCCGGGCCAAGGTCCTCTGGTAGATGCCCCGGTACACCACCTCCACAGCTACTGTGGTCATGGGTTGGCCTCCAAGAGATTCAGCTTTCAGCCTTCAGCGGTCAAAATCCCCCCTTTATCCGCCCTTTCGTAAGGGGGGGGATTTGCTGATAGCTCGGTTCCACTGATGTCAGGTGGTGTTCCATCGCCTGTCGCGCCCCGTCGGCGTCGCGGGCCCGCACCATGTCCAGGATCAGGCGGTGGGAGGCGAGAGAGCGCTGCGGTCTCCCCGTCTCTTGAAAAGATTGGTCACGGGAGCGGCGGAGGATATCTTCCACCGCGCTGACCACCTTTACCAGCGCCGAGTTGTGGGTGGCTGAAGCGAGGGTGAAGTGGAAGGCGGTGTCGGCGTCGACCCCTGTCTTCCCTTCCGCGATCTGCCGCTGTTGATCTTCCAGGATTTGCCCGAGCCGCCGCACATCTTCCTCGCCGGCCCGCCGGGCGGCCACTGCCGCGATCTGCGGCTCCAACAGGTGGCGCACCTCGAAAATCTCCCTCAGCGCCTCCGTTCCGGAACTCGAGGTAGACGCGATCAAGGCCGCAACCGAGTCCAAGTTCTCGGTGTTGATGAAGGTCCCCGAGCCGCGCCTGCTCACCACCAGACCTTGCAATTCCAGCCACCGGATGGCTTCCCGCACGGAGCTTCGGCTCGCCTTGAACTGCTCCGCCAGCACCCGCTCCGCGGGCAAGCGGGCCCCGTGCCGCAGGGTGCCCTGGTGAATCAGCAAGTGGAGCTGCTGCACGATATCCTCGTACAGCCGTCGCTGCCGGACCTTTTCTAGCTCTGCCGGTATCACCGTCAAGTGGTCAGACCAATTTCCTGGATTTGTTTCATTATACAGCCGCGCCCTTGGGTGTCAAGAACGCCGGCAGCCACTTTCGTCCTCCGGCCCGGCCGGCCACCCAAATTGACAACCCCCCGGCGTTGAAGGATCATGAAAGTGAGCCCGGCGATAGCTGCATCGCCGAAACAACCGGGCTGCAGGTGCATGACCGTGTTTTCGGCCGGAAGGGTCCGGATTGCACTACTCCTTGTTTTCGCGGTCGTGGGGCTGGCTGGATTGATAGATCCAACCCTGGCCCTCGCTCAGACGCCTCACGCCCTGGTGGCCGAGGTGGACGGCATCATCAACCCGGTCAGGGAAAGGTTCATATCCCGCGCCATCGAGCAGGCTCAAAGGGACCAGGCCACCCTGCTAATCATTGAGCTGGATACGCCGGGAGGCCTGCTCGACTCCACGAGAGGTATTGTCGAGGAACTGCTTGAGGCCCCGCTGCCGGTGGCCGTCTACGTCTCTCCCAGGGGCGCCCAAACCGGCTCCGCGGGCACCTTCATCACCGCGGCGGGCCATTTCGCCGTCATGGCCCCCGGCACGAACATCGGGGCGGCCACGCCAATCTCCGGGACCGGCGAGGACCTGGGCGAGACCCTGGCCAACAAGGTTACCAACGCCGCCGCCGCGCTGATTCGTAGCATCGCCCAGGCGCGGGGACGGAACCAGGACAAACTGGAAGAGGCGGTGCTCGAGGCTGCTTCCTACAGCGCCATAGAGGCGATGGAACTGAATGTGGTGGACTTCATCGCCGGCGACCTGGACGACCTGCTAGCCCAACTTCACGGCCGAACGGTGGAGACCGCCGCCGGTCCCTACACCCTGGACGCCAGCGACCTCTCCCAGGTCCGGCTCGACAAGAACCCGCTGGAGCACTTCCTGGAATTCATCTCCGACCCCAATATCTCCTTCATCCTGCTCTCCATCGGCGGCCTGGGCATCGTCGTCGAGGTGTTCAATCCAGGCCTGATCGCTCCCGGCGTGGTCGGCGTCTTATCCCTGATGCTGGCCTTCCTCGCCTTCGGCAACCTGCCGGTCAATTGGGCCGGGGTGGCCTTCATCCTGGTGGCCATAGTTCTGGCAATATTGGAAACCCAGGTGGCCAGCTTCGGTATCCTGGGCGTCGGCTCCATCATCAGTTTTTCCGTCGGCGGGCTCTTGTTGTTCACCCAGTTCGGGGGCGGGTCACCCACGCTGCCGCCGGTGTCGGTCAACCGGTGGCTGGTGGGGGGCACGGCGGGGGCGTTGGGCCTGACCCTCCTGTACGTGGTCCGGGTGATTTACCAGTCTCGAAAAGAGGGTCTCCGGCCAACAAAACCGTCATTGGAAGGGATGATCGGCGCCGTTACCGGCGAACTGGCCCCCCGGGGCGTGGTCCGGGTAGGGAGTGAGACATGGACGGCGGTGAGCGAAGATGGTAGTGTGGTAGGGATAGGTGAAACAGTCAAGGTCTCCAAGATAGACGGCCTAATTCTAATGGTTTCCCGGCAAGATAATGAACTCATTTGATGGAATCTGGCCGCCCTGTCAGGAGTAAGAGATGGCAGCCGGACTGATAGTCGTCCAGCAGTATCAGAGGATGGTGGTCCAGAGGTTCGGGACTTTCGTGGGCAACAGGAGCCCCGGGTTCCACTTTTTGATACCGATCCTGTACAACGGCACCAAGGTGGACCTGCGGGAGCGGGTTGCCCGGGTACCAACCCAGAAATACATCACCTCGGACAACGTGGTCGTGGACATGGACTTCGTGATCTACTACCAGGTCCAGGAGGATATTGCTGAGAGGGCGGTCCTCGAAGTGCAGAACTTCGAGATGGCCGTGGTGAACCTGGCCTACGCCACCCTGCGGGCGGTCATCGGCGCCACCACCCTGGCCTCTGCCTTGGCTGAAAGGGAAAGAATCCGTGACCAGATGCAGATACGAATGGACGAGGTCACCGACCGCTGGGGGGTCAAGGTCAAGCAGGTGGAGATCAACGAGATCGACCCGCCGCCGGGGGTGAAGCAGGCGATGGAGCGGGAGAAGTCGGCGGCCGCCATCAAAACCGCCGAAATTACCGAGTCCGAGGGCACGCGCCAAGCCCAAATCAACCGGGCCGAGGGCGAGAAACAGGCGGCCATCTTGGAGGCCGAGGGCAGCCGCCAGGCGGCTATCCTGGAAGCCGAAGGGAACCGCCAGGCGGCTATCCTGCGCGCCGAGGGGTTCAGCTCCGCGCTGGACAAGATCTACCAGGTGGCCAGCACAGTGGACGCCAAGACCATGAACCTTCAGTACTTCGACACCCTCAAGTCCCTGGGCGCCAGCCCGTCCACCAAATGGATCTTCCCCATGGAGTTCACCTCCATGCTTTCGCCTTTCCTGGGCCAAGGCAAGCAGGAGCAGGGGAGCAGCGACGGGTCCTAGTACCCTGTCCAAGTAGAAGTGCCTAATGTCATTTTGAGCGAAGCGAAGAATCTCGTTGCTGCGCTGAGATTCTTCGTTGGTCCGCTCCTCAGAATAACATCCCGTCAAAACCAAGTTGACTGAGTAATCGGTTTCTCCAGAAGGCGGGCCTTTCTAATGGACCCGGGTCAGTGGCTTGGGTGACCCGTATGCGCCCTCCGGGCGGGCGGTCAGCCCTTGGGTTGGATGAGGCCGAAATTGTTGTCGTCTCGCTGGTACAACAGGTTGTACTGGTCCGATTCGTCATTCAGGAACATGAAGAAATGGTGGCCGAGCAACCTCATCTGGAAGGCCGCCTCGTCCACCGACATGGGCTTCATATTGAACCGCTTTATCCGCACCACGTTGCCGTCGCTCATCTCCTCATCTTCAACCGGGCTCGCCGAGGGGGCCGCCTCTTCGGCCTCTTGGACCCTAAGAGAAGTGGCCTGCCGGGCCCGCTCGCTACGGTAGGTCCGGCTCTTATACCGCTCGATCCTCCGGGCCAGCACTTCGGCCACCGAGTTGATGGCCGCCTCGGTGTTGGATGCCCGCTGTTCGGCACGGAGGATGGAACCGCTTACATCGAGGGTTACCTGGGCCACCACCCGGTCTCGCTGGGAGCGGGTAGGTTCTGAAGCCAGCTCCACCGCGGCCCTGGTGATCCCGGGAAGATACCGGCCGATCCGGCCCAGCTTTTCGGTTACGTGCTTGCGGACCTGGTCGCTGATATCCACGTTCCTGCCCTGTATCTGCAGATCCAATGTCCCTACCCCTTTGCCTTGATCGGCCCTCAGCCTTCCATTCCTCTACTCTTAGTGTAGCCAGTACCGGGCAGATGAATCAAGGATTACCCCCACCAGAACGCCTCCAGCCCGGCGTATTGGGAAAACACCCCGGCCTTGTGACGTGCTGCCCCGGCCTACCCTCGGCCGATGGGGAAAGACCGGTAGCCGCCATGGCCGGACCGGTAAGGCCCCTTGCCGAGTCAAATGACCGGGGACGGCCGCTGCGGATGGATTGGGTGGGCTGGAGAAAGCTGGGCAGGTGCTTCGCGGTCCACCTACGGCGGATGGGGGATTGGGATGGGCCTTCAGCCACAAACGGGAGAGAGGCGCGGGCGAATGGCGTCGGGCATCATACCCCAGGTCGAAGAATGGCCGGGGCTTCCTTTGACGAGAGGTACGCCGGCCGGAAGGCACCTCAACAGGGGAGCTTCGGCAGGACCACCCTGCCTTCTTTGGGAGTGCCGAGGGTATCGGTGGCGTCTTGGGTGTGGAGAAAACCCGTATAGGCGTTCAACATCGCGTCGCAACTGTTGCGGTCGAGTCCGCCCAGGTGGGGCCCCAACCCTTGAATCAAGGGAGCTAGCCGCTCTTTCATGAATACCAGGCTCTCCGCGCTGTTTTTGGGCGGGACATTATCGCCGAAGAGGATTACTTTGGTGGCGTGGGGATAGGCCTCTATTACTTCCAGCCCCAGCCCGCTCAGCAGGCTGCTCAGCGCCATACTCCGGTATATCAGGTTGCGTATGATGGAGCCCTTGCTGGTGAAAAAGCAGCTTATCCCCATGCGGGATAGCTCCGCCTCCGACTGGCGGCCTTTCCGCAGTGGAACCGAGAAATGGCAATTGCATGAGGTTTCCAGACAACACAGGCCGTCCGGCAGCCCTAGGGGAGCCCCTATGGCGATGAGTTCGGGATTGTGGCACTCAGTCATCTGGACAAGCTCATTGTCGTCGCTAAAACTATCGATGAACTTAATTCGGGCTTGGCTGTCCAATGCAACCACGGTGCTAGGACGTTTGGCCGAGGCCCTAAGGTCGACTCCTAGAATCACCATCTTGATACTCCGACGTAGAAAAAGGTGGTCGAAAACCATCTACTGCCGACTGCCGTTCACCCCTCAATCACCACCGCCGCAGGCACTCTCACCCTACCGGAAAAAGGCCTGGAAAAGACTAGTCTGGTTTTGCCGGCAGAGTGGCAAGCCACTCCGGCGGCAGGTATGGAGAATCGAGAAATTCCATGGCCGAGGAGTACGGCTCAACCTCTCTGTTTGCCACTTTCTCCATCGTGGCCACTAAGGCCGGATCGTTTTCCACCAGCGCCTTGAGCCGCCGGCCCAGCTCTTCCTCCACCGTCTCTAGGAACTCCCGCTGCCGGTGAGCCCCCCGGCGTCTGGCCAACTCGGCCGTGCTGTAGAGCACCTCTCGGTGATCCTGGATCCTGTCCCACAGCTCCTCAATACCCTGGCCCGACTGGGCAGTGGTCAACAGCGCGGGAGGGCTCCAGTCTGAGTGGGCATTGACCATCTGGACCATCGCATTGATGGCGGCCGCCAGGTGGTCTGCGCCCCCCCGGTCCGCCTTGTTGACCAGATAGATATCCGCTACTTCCATGACTCCCGCTTTGAGGGTCTGAATGGCGTCTCCAGATTCGGGCACCAGGGTCAGCAAGATAGTATCAGCCACTCCCACAATGCCCAACTCGGTCTGGCCGACGCCCACGGTTTCCACTAAGACGATGTCCGTGCGGGCAGCATCCAGGAGGCGGATTATTCCCTTGACGATCCGAGACAATCCTCCAGAATGTCCGCGAGTCGCCACGCTGCGGATGAACACCCCTGGGTCCAGATAGTGGCGCTGCATCCGCACCCGGTCACCGAGCAAAGCACCGCCGCTGAATGGGCTGCTGGGGTCGACCCCGATGATGCCTACGGTCAATCCCTGGCCGCGCAACAGTTCGGTGAGCCGGTCCACAATGGTGCTCTTTCCGGCGCCGGGCGGCCCAGTGATCCCTATGGTATAGGCCGCACCGGTGTGAGGGTCTATGGACCTCAAGACCTTGGCGGCTCGCGGGTCGCCCCGCTCAAGGAGAGAGATCAGCCGGGAGAGGGTCCGCTGGTCCCCCGCCAATAACCGCTGGGCAGCTTCCTCCATCTGGTAGGGACTCCAGGTCCGGGGATGCGGTGAACCAGCAACCGATAAGGGCTCGTTGGACTCTAGCACCCCCTCTCCGGCCCCGTCAAGAGACTCGGCCGGCGCCCCTCTTTGGGAAAACGACGTGAATAGTTTAGGAAACCAATGTGGCGTGTTGCGCCAATTCACATCGAGTGGGCGGGATTCGGACCATTCTCCAGCGTGACATATCGGTACTTCGCCGAAGGAAAACTCACCGAAAATTCATTATGCCCACTAAAAAAACGGTTGCCCGCCGGGGAGGCTGGAGGGTGAACGGAATATCCCGAGGATTACGGGTCTTTAGCTAGCCCGTGGCCGAAATGGGGGCGGCCCCGCGGGGGGCAGCAAAATCCGCGGCGAAATCACCTCTAGAGGTCATTTGAAAATCCCCCGGGGCCAGGTTCGCCGTCCTTCGACAGGCTCAGGACGAACGGGAAAGAGGCTTTCCACCGTTCGTGGTGAGCTTGTCGAACCACCTTTTGAAACAGCCATCTAGTGATGGAAAAAGGCGTCACCCACGCCACGCCCGCCGGGGGCGACCAGAAGGTCCGGCCGGTTGCCCCAACGCTTGAGGAAGCGCCCGAAGTTTTTGCGGCTCAGCTCGTCTCGTTGGCCCTCATCCAGCTCGGTCCACTGCCGATGCTCGTGCCGGACCATCGGCAACGTACCGTCGGCCAAGATACGGTATCCCTTATCCTTGAACTGGAAGCAGTAATCAATGTCAAGATTGCGATAGAAACGGAAGCATTCCCGCATCAGGCCGACGATGTTCACCGCTTCGCGCCGAAACGCCATGCAGTAGGCCTGCATGGCATCCGCGTCTCCGCTCTCAGTTTCCTCGTGGAAGTGCTGCAAATCGTTGGTGGTCAGCCCGTAGGGGCCGACTATGCCCACTGACTCGTTCGCGAGCTGCCGGGCCATCGGCCCCAGGATGCTGCCCGTGATCTCCGCGGACGGGTCCACGATGACGACATTCTTGCCCAGGCTCTGCTTCAACCCGATGTTCTTGCCCCCGGCATCTCCCACGAGGTGGTCGCAATGGACCACCCGCACCGAAGGCTGGTCGGCCCGGAACTCCTCCAGCCACTCACCGGTTCCGTCGGTGGAACCGTTGTCGATGATGATAATCTCCGTGGAAAAGCCTTCGCGGAACCGGGTCATGCTGCTGACGCACCGCTCAATGTCATCACGGTACCCGTAGGCATTGAGAATAAAGGTGAAGTCGTACTCCGCGGGGCGCTCCAGGAAAGACTCCACTTCTCGCGACGAGGAGACGGACCGCCACCGCTCCAACTGCCGCTCAAGCAGGGTCTTGGGCCGGATGCGGACGGTTTCCGGGGTATCCTCCATCGAGTAACCCTGAGAGACCACCTGGGTGCGGATGGCGTCCGCGGAGTCATACTCAGCGTGCTCCCTGAGCGCAGCGCGCTGCCCCACGGCGGCCGAGACCAACTCGGGCAGCGGGTAGGCCGCCGGCACCTTTCCCAGGCCTAGGCCGAAGACGCGGTCGAACTCCAGAAGCAGGGCCAGTTTGGCCTGCCCAGACAGGCCGGAGCGCATCATGTCCCAGGTCAAGGCCAGCGCTCCCGGCAGGTCCAAGTCGTCCTCCACCCGGAACCGGAACCGGCCTCGCCACTCAGCGGCCTCGGCGGGCGACTCAGCCACGGGAGGCAAGTTGTTCCACACCCAGACCCGGTGCCGCAGGTTGGTGAGGGCTTTTTCGGCGGCCTTGAGGGAGCTGAAGGTGAAGTTCATCCGGCGGCGGTAGCGGATGGTTAAGCAGAGGTACCGGAAAGACAGCGGGTCGAAGCCGCGGGCCATCAACTCGTCCAACAGGAAAACGTTGCCCGAGGACTTGGCCATCTTGATGCCGTCCGCCAGAAGGTGCTGGGCGTGGAGCCAGTAGTTCACGTGCTGGTAGCCGAAAGCGGCCTCGCTCTGGGCGATCTCGTCTTCGTGGTGGGGGAAGATGTTGTCCACGCCGCCGGTATGGATGTCAAACGTCTCCCCCAGGTACTTGGCGGCCATGGCGGAGCACTCGATGTGCCAGCCGGGGAACCCGTCACCCCAGGGGCTCTCCCATTTGAGGTCCCGGCCCGGCTCAGCGGCCTTCCACAGGGTGAAATCCCTGGGGTCACGTTTCAAAGGGTCCGCTTCCGCCCTCACCCCTTCAAGAAAGTCGGCTCCGGTGTTGCGGGAGAGCTTGCCGTAGCCGCTGAACCGTCCCACGTCGTAGTAGATGTTGCCGCCCGCAGGGTAGGCGTGGCCGCTGGCCAGGAGCTTTTCGACGATGGAAACCATCTCCGGAACATGCTGGGTCGCCCAAGGGAAAACGTGGGCGGGTAGGATGTTGACCCGGGCCTCGTCCCGGTGGAAGCGGCCGGCGTAGAACTGGGCGATGTCCTGGACTGTTTTGCCCTCGCTCAGGGCCGCCAGGATCATCTTGTCGCCACCCGCCTCCACCAATTCCTGGCGCATGTGGCCCACGTCGGTAATATTCTTGACGTGGAACACTTCCTGGCCCCCGGCCTCGAGGGTGCGGCGGAGCCAGTCGGCCATCATGTAGGTGCGGAGGTTGCCGATGTGAGCATCGCGGTAGACGGTCGGGCCGCAAGAGTACATGCGGACCAGGTCCCGCTCGATAGGCCGGACCTCTTCGACCCGTTTGGTCAGGGTGTTGTAGACGCGAAGCAACCCGATCACCCTTGCCCGAAGGGTATATTAGTCTCGACTCAATCGTGGTCTGATGGTTAGGATGGGGGTCCCAAGCATGGATTCAAAACTCTATAGAAGCGGTATTTGCAGTTTAGCACGGGAGGGAATGCCTCGCCAATTACCGGGATGCCGGGGGCGCACTGCGCCCCGTCACCCAGCGGCAGTGCGATTCCGCTGGCGGCAAATCCACCGCCGGCGGGCGCCCGGCCCAACAGGCCGCCCGCCGGGAGGTCTCTCAAGCCGTGGAAGCGACCGGGGCCAGACCTATGGCCCGAAAACCGCCCGGGCCGCCTTCAAGGCCTCGATCTCACCGTCGGTATAGCCGGCTTCCCGGAGTATCTCATTGGTCTCGGCGCCAAGGATGGAGGCCGGCCGCCCCATCCGCATCGGTGTGCCTGACAGGCGGGCCGAGATGCCTATCTGGTCTGCCCGGCCGCGGCCCGGATGGTCCCGGGTGAGGACCAGACCGGCCCGCCGCACGTGGGGGTCGTCCCGAAGGTCGGGCATCGCAACGTTCTCGATGGCGCTCAATCCTGCCGCGTTCAGCTGGCCGACCCACTGCCGCCGGGTCTTGAGCGAGAAGATTCGGCCCAGCTCCGCCTCCAACTCTCCATCGTGGTCCTTGCGAGAGGCTGCAGCGGCGTAGCGGGAGTCTCCGGCCAGCGCCGCGAACTCCGGCAGACCGGTCAGTTTGCTCCAGTCGTCCTTCTCGGGGCAGTGCAGGTAAAGCCAGGCGTCGGCTGCGCTATAAAGCCGGCATAGCGCCGAATACCCTCTAACGCCCAGGCCCTCCGGCTCGTCCCGTTGAAAACCGGGGTAGTCCAGGAAGTAAGGTGATTGGAGGAGGCAGGCGGTCAACGCCAGGCCGCAGTCCACCGGCTGGCCTCTGCCGGTACGGTTCCGCTCCAGCAGGGCCAGGGCCACCGCGTAGGCCCCCAGCAGCCCGGTGCCGTAGTCGTTCACCGGGTAGTGGAACATCAGCGGCGCCGCGTCCCGGCCGCCACGGCGGACCTCGATCCCGGTGACCGCCTGGGCCATCTGCTCCCAGCCGGGCCGCTCGCTCCAGGGGCCGTCGTACCCGTAGGTGTTCAACGAGGCGTAGATGATGTCGGGCTTCCTTTTCTTGAGATCCTCATAGCTCAAACCCAGCCGGGCCAGGCTGCCCTTCCGGTTATTCTCCACAATGACGTCGGTGTTGTCCACCAGCCGCCAGAACACCTCCCGGCCTTCCTCCGATTTCAAGTCCAGCAGAATGGAGCGCTTGCACCGGTTCACGTCCAGCGAGCCCTCCATGTCGACGGGGCGGGCCGCGTCGTTGACCTTGATCACGTCGGCGCCGAACTCTCCCAGGGTGCGGCCGCAAGCCGGCCCGGCCAAGACGATACACAGGTCCAGGACCCGCACCCCTTGAAGGGCGCCCATGATGCCTTCCGGCGCCGCCGGGGCCTGATGCCCGCAGGCCTCCGCCGGGGTGGGAGGTGCGACGGCAGCGGCCAATTGCCCCAGAACCTGTTCGGTGTGCTCCCCCAACCGCGGTGCCCGGCCCTGGACCGCCCCGGGGGTGCTCCGGAGCTTCAGGGGTATCCCCGGCTGTTTCATGGGGCCAAATCGGCTGTCGTCAACCTCGACCACCATGCCGGCGGCCAGGGCCTGCTCATGGACCAGCCACTCATCCACGGACCGGCAAACACAACCGGCGCCCCCGGCCGCACCGATGGCCGCCTCCCACTCCTCAGCCGTCCGCTCCAGAAAGATATCCTTGAACCGTTCCCGCCACATGTTCACGGTCTGGTTGCCCACCTGTTCGCCCATCCCGGCCACGTAATCCTCGACCCACTCGGGGTGTCCGGCGACGGTTAGAAACTGGCGCGCGAACCGCTCGTACATCCCTTGAAGTTGTATATACCGCCCGTCGGAGCACCGGTACTGCTTGACCATAGTCCGCCGGGGAAGTTCGAACGGGTACTCGACCTCCATGTCGTGCATCTTGACCATGTACCGCCCGATCCCCGTGAACATGGCGCTGTGGAGCGGGACTTCGATCCGCTGGCCCTCGCCGGTACGGTTCCGGGCATAGAGGGCCATCCCCACGGAAACCGCGCCGATGATGGCGGCGAAGGTGCTGGTAAAAGGGAGGGGTACGAACAACGGCTCCTTCAGGCCGCGGGCTGCCCGGTGGACCCCGGTGGCCGCTCCCACGATGGGCTCCCAGCCCCGCTGGTCCCGATAGGGGCTGTCCTCACCGAAGCCCGGCAGGGAACAGTAGATAAGGGCAGGGTTCGCCTGAGAGAGTGTGTCGTAGCCGATGCCCAGGCGGCCGGCCACCCCGGGCCGAAAATTCTCGATCAAGACATCGGCATTCGCGGCCAGGGCTTGGGCGTGGCGCCGGCCCTCCTCGGACTTCAGGTCGAGGACTACGGAGCGCTTTCCCCGGTTCCAGGTGGAGAACGCCGCGTGACGCCGCGCCGGGTCCCCTTCAGGCCGCTCCACCTTGATGACGCCGGCCCCCTGGTCGGACAACAGCATGCCCAGCAAGGGGCCCGGAATGTAATGGCCGAAATCCAGCACCAGGACCCCCCGCAGCGCTCCCACCGCCATTTGCCCTGTTACCACACTGCTCGCCATCACTAGCTCCTTTTGGACAGTTCGCCAGCGTTGCGGGCGCGTTAGACGGCCCGTTCGATGGCCACCGGGGTGCCCGATCTCACCTGCTTGAACGCGGTGGGGTCTCCATTGACCTTGCCGATAACGGTGACCGCGCTGGCCGGCCGTATTTCGTCGCCCCGGCTGGCCGGCGTGGGTCCGAAGAAGATGCAGAAGGCGCTTCCCGGCGGCCAGTAACCCAAGTCTCCCATGTCCACCACCTCTTGGCCCTCCTTCAGCTCTGCTTCCACCGGGATACCGAAGTAGATCTCGTCGCCCCAGGTGCCGGCCGGTTCGCTGATGGGCAGGGCCTCCCAGATTGCCCGCGCCGTTTCAGTGTCGTTGAGTTGGGCGTTTAGTTGGACTGGGCCGGCCGTGATGCGGATCGGTTTTCCCACAGGTCCACTCATCCGAACCGTACTCTCCTTCTTCCCGCTCCGTTGGGACGCCTCGCCATCGTTGCGAAAACAGCAAATCGGACGCGGCTTCCCGCCATGGAGTAGGGCAAACAATAGACTGGGAAGGCGGTCAGTCTCCGGCTCCGGCGAACCGCTCCGGCGCAAAGGGACCAATGGGAAGCGACGTGGCGTCCTGGGAGATGAGGTCGGCGACCGCCTTCCCTATTCCGGGACTCAGCAAGACGCCCTTCTTGCCCGCGCCTGTCGCCAAGTACACGTTCTCGTAACCCGGAGCCAGCCCGATTATGGGCAGCCAGTCGGCGGTGACCGGCCGGAGGCAGGCGGTGTGCAGCACCAGCCGCGCGGTGGCCATGTCCGGCATCAGCCTGACCGAATCCCTGGTGATATTCTGGCGGGCGGCGTCGCTGGGTTCCCGGTCGAAGCCCTGCCACGCCTCGGTGCTGCCGCAGAATACTTGGCCATCGGGCTTAGGATGAAAAGACCCGTCGCCACCGGCGAGATCAGGAGAAAGACGCCGGTCTGGCAGCTCGACGCGTAGAATCTCGCCCTTCAAGGGGTCCACCGGGATCGTAGTATCGAGCCACGCCTCCGCTTCCCTGGACCAGGGTCCCATGGCGAGCACCACCGTGTCGCAAGAAAGCACTTCGTCTCCCATCAGCACCCCGGTTACCCGGCCTTTGGAGCGCTCCAACCCCCGTACCGTCCCGGAACGAACGGTAGCCCCAAGCTTCTCGGAAGCTTGGACCAGGGCCAGGGTGTACTTGTAGCTGTCCAGGGCGGCGTTGCCTTGGGCGTAGACCCCGCGGATGACGTCCGGTGCAATTCTAGGCTCCAGATCCAGAATCTCTTTGGGCTCCAGCAGCCAGGCCTCAAATCCGGAGTCGGCAGCGGTGAAGAGGTCGACAGTCTCCTGGAGTTCCGGGAGTGCGGCTTCGTCGAAGGCCACCTTTACCAGAGTTATCTTCCGCCCGTCGTAGCCGATGCCCGTCCCGGCCTGAAGTTCCCCGAACATCTCCATATGCATCCGAAAAGACTCGATGGCGAGAGGGCCAAGGGGTCCTGGAATGCCGGCGCCCTGCAAGGGGTTCAGCCCACCCGCCGAGTACCCGGAAGCCTGGGAAGCGATGCCCTCCCGCTCGATGATGGTGGACTTGATGCCGGCTTTGGCCAGGTGATACGCAACGGAGCACCCCGCGGCTCCGCCCCCCACGATTGCAACCTCAGTAGCTTTATTCATCGCGCACCTCTAAAGTCTGGTACCGTTCCCAATTAGTTCAGACGCTTTGGCAGGGACCCCCATCCTAGCTTTCCCCCTTACGAAGGGGGAGGTGAGAGGGGGGGGTAGCGGTTTAGCCCTCAACGCACGGACCTGTAACAGCTGACACCGGCGCGGATTGTTGCTAACTCCCGGCCGTATGAACTTCACTCCGAGCGGCGTTGCACTCGATGCAGGTGCAGGCGGCTCGGAGAAGCCGGTAGGTGTAGAGACCAGTGTAGTGGGCATCGCTCCACAAGAACTGGACAGCGTAGTTGCCCACCGGCATCTGGTCAATCGCCCGCACGTCCCCGGGGACGCTGTCCGGGTCGAGCCGGGGCTGGCCGGTCATCTCGTCCACGCAGCCAGCGCACTGGCACCGCAGCCGTAGATATCTATGCGGGTACGGGCTGCGATGGCCGTCGTCCCACCGGATGATTATGGCATGCCCGGTGATGTCAATTTCCTTCGGTAAGACAGCTTCTTCCATCGCCCCACGTTCCACTCAAAAAGTACACCGCCGAGCCGCAGAGGATTCCGAGAGAACAACAGTAACGTGATCTTTCCTGCGTACTCCGCGACTCTGCGGTAATCGCACTTGCTCCTACCGGTCCTTGGGAGCTTGGACGTCGGCCAAGCGGGCGGGCCGCGGCAGCTCGTCCGGGTCCACGGGAATCTCGATGATGCTGGGTCCGTCGGCCTTCAGCGCTTCCAGGAAAACATCGCCGATGTCCTGGGGACGCTCCACATAGAAGCCGGTGCCGCCGAAGAGCTCGGCGAATTTGTCGAAACGGGGGTTGCTGGTGTCCGCCCCCACGTATCGCTCGTTGAAAGCGTACCGCTGGTAGGCCTTCTCCGACCCCCAGCAGCCGTTGTTCATTACCACCGTGACCACCTGCAACCTGTAGCGGACCGCGGTCTCGAACTCCTGGGAGTTGAACATGAAGCCCCCGTCGCCGTTGAAATTCACCACCGGCCGGCCGGGAGCGCCGAACTTGGCCCCCAGGGATGCGGGGAAGCTGAACCCCAGCCCGCCCAGGTCAAGCGAGGTCAGCAGACTGCGGGGCTCATAGTAGTTGAGGCGGTCCTGCCCCATGTTGGGGGACAGCCCGGCATCCAGCGCCACGATGGTGTTCCGGGGCAACACCCTGCGTATCTCGGCGTAGACCCGTTGCTGCTTCATGGGCGTGGAATCCAGCTTCCTCTCATCATCGAGCCGCTGCTTCCTCCTGGCGAACCAGTCGCCGATCTCCGAGACCCAGCCTGAATTGGGCCGCGGTTCTCCCTGTCGGGCCACTTCCAGCAGTCCCTGCATCACCGCCTTGGCATCGCCCTCGATGCCCACCGCCACTGGGTAGTTGCGCCCGATCTCCTGAGGGTCGATCTCGATTTGGATGATCTGGGCGCCGGCCGGGATATAGCGGTGGTCGTAAAAGGTGGTGGACTGGCCCAGGCGGGTGCCCACGGCCAGGATCACGTCGGCCTGCCGGGCGGCCTCGATGCCCTCGACGGCGCCCAGCCGGCCCAAATGACCCAAAAAGTGGGGGTGGTCGTTGGGCACGGCGTCGGCCCGGCCGTAGGAGGTCACGATGGGCGCGCCCACCAGCTCAGCCATGCGGGTTACCTCATCGGCGGCGCCGCTCCACACGACACCACCCCCGGCCAGGATGACCGGCCGTTTGGCCGACAGAAGCAGGTTTGTCGCCTTCTCGATCAAGTTGCGGTCGCCGCGGGCCCTGGTCTGGCCGGAGCGGTAGGTATCGGGGGGCAGCATGTCCAGATCCAGGTCCGCACCGGGCATCAGGTCCCGGGGGATGTCCAGCAACACAGGCCCCATCTTGCCCGATGTCGCCACCCGGAAGGCGTGCCGGAGAGCCTCGGGCAGCCGCTCAATCTTGTTGACGGGAAAGGCGGCCTTGGTGATCGGCCGGAACAGGGCAACCTGGTCGAACTCCTGGGTCGAGTCCCGGTACTGGTGTTCGCGGGAAGATGAGGGGGCCAATACCACCATGGGCGAGTGGGCAACGTAGGCCGAAGCGACGCCGAAGGTCAGGTTCAAGACGCCGGGGCCGTTGGTCACCAAGCAGACGCTGGCAGCGCCGGTGATCCGGCTGTAGCCGTCGGCCATCAGCGCCGCACCTTGCTCGTGGCGGACTCCGATGAACTGGATGTCGTCCCGGTCGTACAGGGGGTTGAGTATGTCCAGAAAGGAAGACCCCACTATCCCAAAGATGTGGGATACGCCCTCCCGGCGCAACAGTTCAATTACCGCCTCACCGGCTTTCAGCCTTTCGGCCACGGCGGCCACCTCCTGAGTTCGTGAAACTTGGAGCAACGACGGCCGGCCGGCACACGAACGGACCCCCTCTCTTAATTCCCCTTTTCGCAAGAGGGAGAAGATAGTACCTTCCCTTCACGAAGGGGAAGGTTAGGATGGGGTCATCGGCATCAGCCATCGGAGCCAGGCTGACCATCTACCAGGGCCGCGGCGAAAACGGGAGGAAGAATGGCCTGTGCCGCGCCCGCATGCAGTGTACCACAATCCCCGAGGGCGGCACCTCCCGGCGAATTGACTGTCCCGGCTTCACTCCGTACAATGCAATTTGCCCGGCCCGCCAGGCGTAGGCCCTGAGAATCGCCGGCCAAGCTCCGCCGGCGGGCCGTGAAAATCGCTGCCCAAATTCAGGAGGAGATCATGCCCTACGAGCACATTCTGGTGGAACAGGAGAGCGGAGTGACCGTCATCACGATGAACCGCCCGGAGGTCCTCAACGCGTTGTCCCGCCAGCTGAGCTTCGAGTTACATGAGGCGGTAATCAGTGCGAGTACGGACGACGATGTCGGCTGCATCGTCATCACCGGCGCGGGGAACCGCGCCTTTTCCGCCGGCGCCGACATACATGAACAGCGTACCGACGCCCAAGACCTGACCGAGGAGGAAAGGGACCGGAACTCCGCCACGCGGTCTCAGTATGCCTACGAAATCTCGGCTTGTCCGAAGCCGGTCATCGGCATGATGAACGGCCTGGCCTACGGAGGCGGCGCGGTGCTGGCGTCGTCTCTGGACTTCCGTATCGGCTGCGAGAACACCGTTTTCCGTTTCCTGGCTGCCGCCTACGGCCGGATCAACTGCACCTGGACCCTGCCCAACCAGGTGGGCTGGCCCGTGGCCAAGGAACTGCTGTTCACAGGGCGCGTCGTAGGGGCGGAAGAGGCCTACCGTATCGGATTGCTCAACCACCTGGTGCCAGCGGATCAGCTGCGGGCCAAGACCATGGAGATAGCCTCCATCATCGCCGCCAACCGCCACGAATCGGTCATGGGGGTCAAAGAGTTGCTCCTCCAGGATATGGGCTGCGATCTTCACCGGCAGTGGGACAACGAGCGCATCTTCACTACCGAGAAAGTGAAGGGCTACGGGGTGGAGGAGGCCTTCCCCGACTTCCTGGCCAGGAAGGGCAGGTAGGGGCCTGAGCCAAGACCTGGGCCAGCCGTTCGAACGCGCAAGGCCCTAGTACTCAGTCAACTTGGTTTTGACAGGATGTCATTCTTCTTCGCTTCGCTCAGAATGACAATTCGCAGATTTAAGTTGACTGAGTACTAGTCTAGCGTCTCGTAAATCGCTTGATACCCGGCCCGTCATCCCGGCGAAGGCCGGGATCCAGGTAACACATCTCTGGATTCCGGCTTTCGCCGGAAAGACGATAGCGGAGAGGAACTGTCGCATAACCTCGCCGATGAAAAGCTAGTTACAAGACAGTACACCTGGGCGGGCGCCTCGGTGTCCGCCTTTACCTTGATTAACCACTAACCGCCCTAACCGGCGATGGTCCCCTTGGTGCTGGGGACCTGCCCGGGAGCCCTGGGGTCCGGCTCCAGGGCGTCCCGCAGGGCCCGGGCTAGGGCCTTGCAGAGGGCCTCAGCCTTGTGGTGAGGGCTTACTCCGGCCAGTACCTTGGCGTGCAGGCTGATCCTGCCCTCGACGGCGAAAGACTCCAGGAAATGCCGGATCAGGTCTCCGGACAGCGTCTCCACCATGGTATCGTCCAGGGTGGTTTTCACCGCCGCGTGGGGCCGGCCGCCGCAGTCCACCGCGACCAGCGCCAGCGCCTCATCCAAGGGAACGATGGCGTGGCCCATGCGCCGGATGCCCCGGGCGTCGCCCAGGGCCTGGCGGAAGGCCCGACCCAGCATAATGGCCACATCCTCAACCAGGTGATGCCACCCGGTGTGAACGTCGCCCCGGGCCTTCAGCGTTATGTCAATCAACCCGTGGCGGGCCACCTGGCTGACCATGTGGTCGAGGAAGCCGTTGCCCGTGTCTACTTCGTACCGTCCCGTCCCGTCCAGATTGATGGAGACGGTGACGCTGGTTTCTCCGGTCTCCCGGACCAGGGACGCGACCCTCCGCCTCAGGCCTGGAGGCTGACTTGCCGCCGGTTGTTCGACGATACAGCTGGTCAGCTTCCGTTTTCCGCAAGAGCCGCAGGATACCTTCTTGCGGCGTAGGATGTCCTGCCGCCCGAGGGCCGCACAAATTTGGTAGACGGCCTGACGTGGCCGGACTTGAGATTCCTGGGATAGGCAATCGTCGCAGATGGGTTTCTTAGCCTGCCCGAGCGTCTTCAGGACCTTTTCCTTACTGGTCATCTTTGGCTGCCTCTCTCATGCTGAGCTGACTCTCCGTCGGCTCCATTTCCGTCACCCTTCGACCAGTTCGGCGAAGGCCTTGACCACGGCATCGGTCTCGTGGGGCAGGCCCACGCTGGCCCGGATGTGGTCCTTCAGCCGCGGGGTGTTGAAGTGGCGTAAAAAGATGCCCCGGCTACACAGTCCCTCGAAAATATCCCTGCCCCTCCCTTCGGGCACTTGGCACAGGATGAAGTTGGCCTGGGAGGGCCAAGCCTTCAAACCCTTGATCTCCAGGAGCAGGCCTATCTCCCGGTCCCGTTCGGCCACGATGCTCCGCACCCGGCCCAGCAGACCGGGGCGGTCTTGCAGCGAGGCCAGCAGGGCCACCTCGGCGGCCAGGTTCACGTTGTACGGAGGCTTCATGGCCATCATGGCCCTGGCCAGGTCCGGATTCATTACTCCCAGTCCGATGCGCAGCCCGGCCAACCCGGCCCACTTGCTAAAGGTGCGGAGGACCACCAGATTGGGAAACTCCCGCAGCAGGGGCAGCACCGTGTGGCCGCAAAACTCGTAGTAGGTCTCATCCACCACCACCAGGAGGCCGGTCTCCAAGAGGCCCCGAATCTGGGCCTCGGTGGCTATGTTTCCCGTGGGATTGTTGGGTGAGGCGAAGAAGAACGCCTTGGTCTTCGGGGTGATGGCCCGCCGCATCGCCTCCACGTTGATCTCGAAGTTTTCGTCCGTCTCGACCGGGACCGTCTCTCCGCCGCAGATGTCCGTCGAGAAAGCGTACATGCCGAAGGTGGGGGACGGGATGACGATGTTCTCTCCGGGGCCGACGAACATCCGCATCAGTAGGTCGATGATCTCATCGCTGCCGTTGCCAGCCACGATCTGCTCCGCCGGCACCTCCAGGTAACCGGCAAGGACATCACGGAGCTTTCTCTGCTCCGGGTCAGGGTAGTGGTTGAAGTTCGGGAAGTTGCCCAGGGCCTCCACCACACCGGGGGAAGGTCCGTAGGGGTTCTCGTTCCCGTTGAGGCGGATCACCTTGTCCGCCGGTATGCCGGCCCTTTGGGCCATGACCTCCATCGGTTCCACGCCCTCATAGGTTTTCAGACGCCGTATATGAGGCAGCATGAGGCCGTTAACGTCGATCATCTTTTCCAACCTGTCGTCCACCTCCTGGAGAGTCGCCTTCCGGCGTGGGTGATTGGCCAGGACGCGTATATCCGTCTTTATCCATGATATATGTACCGGTCAATCTTAGACCGCCGCGGCCCCTTAAAGTTCAACCTCTCTCGCGCCCGGAGTCTCCTTCCAGGCTGTCCAATCGCACCGTGACGGCGCTAGCGTGGCCGGCCAGGCCCTCAGCATGGGCAATCCGGACCGCCGCCGGCCCCAGGCGTCGAAAATCCTCGGGGCTCAGACCCACCACCGGCATGGTGCGCAGAAACTGGTGGACGCTGAGGGCGGAGCTGAACCGGGCGGTGCCCCCCGTGGGCATCACGTGGCTCGGACCGGCGATGTAGTCTCCCATGACCTCCGGCGAAAACTCGCCCAGGAAGAGCCCCCCCGCGTGCTTTACCCGGTCGACCCAGGCCCAGGGGTCCCGTACCATGAGGCAAAGGTGCTCCGGGGCGATGCGGTTGGCCAGGTCCACCGCCTGGTCCACCGTGTCCACCAGCACCACCCGGCCCTGGCGTTCCAGGGCCCCTCGGGCCACCTCCCCCCTGGGCTGGGATGCCAGCTGGCGGTCGAGTTCCCCTTCCACACCTTTCACCAGGCTGCCGGAGGTGGTGATGAGGATGGCGGTCGCCAGCGGGTCGTGCTCCGCCTGCCCGATGAGGTCGGCGGCGCAGAAGCCGGGATTGGCGGTCTCGTCGGCGACCAGGATGGTCTCCGTGGGGCCGTAGACGCCGTCGATGTCCACCTGGCCTTGCACCAGCTTCTTGGCGTAGGCCACGAAGATGTTACCGGGGCCGCAGATCTTGTCTACCTTGGGGACCGACTCAGTGCCATAGGCCATGGCCCCGATGGCCGGCACGCCGCCGACCTGGTATACGGCGTCGACCCCGGCGATCTCCGCCGCCGCCAGCACCGCCGGGTTCAGCGGCTCGCCTCCCCGGCGCGGTGTGCTCAGGATGACCTCCCCGACACCGGCGACCCGGGCCGGAATGGCGGTCATCAACACCGTCGAGGGATAGGCGGCGGTACCGCCGGGGGCGTACAGGCCCACCCGGTCCAGGGGCCGGATCAACTCTCCCAGGCCTTTCTCCCCGTCCACCCAATCCCGGGGCAGGACGGCCCGGTGGAACTCTATTATCCGCTCGGCGGCCAACTCCAGGGATTGGCGCAGATCGGCCGGCACCTGGGCTCGCGCCTCCGCCATCTGGGCGGCGCTGACCTCCAACTCGTCCAGCTCCAGGCCGTCGAGCAGCTTGGTGTAACGCCAGACCGCGGTGTCTCCCTCGGTGCGCACCTCATGGAGGACGCGGACCACCGATTGCTCCGGGGTAACCCCGTCCCCGAAGGCCTGACGGGTCCGGGCCAGCACGGATTCGGGCAGGGAGTTCAGGTCCAGGGGGTCAACTCGGACCAGGACCTCCTCCGCCACTTCAATGCCTTGAATAAGTCTGAGCTTCACTGGTTTTGTACCTCGGCTTGCATGTTACCAGCCTGGATGGGGTTAGACATCCCGCCAGCCTCCCGCCGCAAATGAGACCGGAAAACGGTCTCGCGTCTCCGGTCTTGTCGAGAACCTCAACTGGGGGACCGTTACCGGCTCACCCTTCGCCTCAGGGCAACTCCCGGCGACCGGCGAAAGTATATCGCGCTACAGGTTAGATCAGGCAGGACCCCAGTGCTTTCGCGCCTGGGCCACCGTCTCGTCCACAACCCTTTGCTGGTAGGCGTCGATCTTCTCCCGGGGTATCCGTTGGTAGACCCGCTCCAAGCTGCCGGGCATCTCCTGCAGGAAGTCGTCGACCGCCTGTTGTACGTCGTCGTCACCCCGGTACATCCGGTTCAACGATCGCCTCAGCCGTTCCCAGCTAAACTCCCGGGCGACGAACCGGCCCACCCATTCCTTCCATTCTTCCAGCGCCTCTGCGCCGAGAAAGCCCACTTCCAGACCGACCTCAGCAGCGGGCATCGCCGCAATGGCCTGAAGATGACCTCCCACCCGAGGCAGGGCCCGGCGGTCCATGTCCAGCTGCAGCGCCCGGTCCCATATCTGTGCCTCCACCTTGCTGCCGGCGGCCATGGCGCTCCCTTCTGGGGGATCGAAGCAAGGCCGGTAGATAGTCATGATCCAGAGTTCGTCGGCCACCAGGTGGCTCATATAGCCCAGGATGAAGGCTTGGGTAGCCTTGGACAGCCTGCTGTAATCGGCCAGCTCTGGGTGAAGCCGAAACATCGCCCGCGGGCCGGTGCCTACCTCGTCGGCGGACAGCGGCGCGAAATGGGTGCGTTCCCTGGGCCACTTGGTCATGGCCCGCATATCGGGCGCGGTAGACCCCAGGAAGAGGCTGCCGAGGTTGTCGGTAAGGCACCTCCAGTCCAGCCGCTCCACGACCCGGTTGACCAGGAATACGTGCGTCGGTAAGTTCGGCATGGTCCCTCGAGCGGTCAGCTATCAGCACCGCCCGGCTTGGCGTCAAGACTCGCGGTCGAATAGGAGGTGGTACCCTTCGGAGCGCCCCTCAAACAGGTAGCTGACCTGGGAACCGGCGATGTCCACGGCCCCGCAGTTCCGCAGATGGTCCACGGCATCCAACAGCATCTCCTTCTTGACCAGCAGACTGACGCTGTGCCAGTCCTGCTCCTCCACATTATAGACCCTGGCGACGGTGGGGGCGCGCGGCCCGGCCAGAATGGGCCGGGCCGGTATGGTGGCGCTGACCTCCGTGGCGGATGGACCCCGAACGTTGGCCGTCAACCGGTAGTAGGACTTGGCCCGAAGGTTGGCCTCCATTGGCTCGACAAGCGAACGGGCCAGACTCAGGCCGGTAGGGCTCGCGGCGAGAAGCGCGGGGTTTCCGATGAGACAGGCCTGAGAAACCAGAACGGTGCCGTCTTCCAGGGTCCTCAGCCGGTTTTCCCGGAGAGTCGTGCCTGTGGAAATCAGGTCCGCGATCAGGTCGGCGTATCCGGCGGCCGGGGCGGCCTCCAGCGTGCCGCTGGTGGGCACCATGCTGAAGTAGTTGATGCCCCTCTCAAACAGGTACCGGCGCAGCAAGCGGGGGTACTTGGTGGCGATGCGGAGCTGCTTCCCTTCCTGGCGAAACTCCAGGGCCAGGTCGGCCACTGAGGTAACGTCCAGCCAGGAGTCGGGCACGGCCAGAACCAGGTCGCAGCGACCGAAGTGCAGGTCGTCGATCAGCGCGACCGCCCACCCGTCGTCGCCACGGTCTTCCAGGTACCGGTCCATGCCGGTGATTCCCAGCTCCGCGCTGCCCTCCTCGACCTTTTGGGTGACGTCCGCGGCCCGTTGGAGGAGCACCTCGACATCGGGCGCCGCCGGGATCAAGGCGGTATAGCGGCGGGTGCTGGGGCGGTGTACCGGCAGGCCGCAGGCCCCCAGGAAATCCAACGTGCTCTTGTGCAGCTCGCCGTCGCTGGGCAAGACCAGCCGCAGGGCCGCCTTGGCGCCGGTCCGAGTGAGTCCGCCTCCATCGTTATTCCACCGCATGATTCGTGCGCCGTCCATCCTGGTGTGCCACCACCATCCGTTTGATCCCCTTCTGGGCGGCGTAGGGAAGAGCTTGCTCCAGCTCCCTCCCGGTAACCTCTAACTCGGGGCGGAGGCTTACCTGAGCGCCGCCCGAGTCGGTAAAGCTGTAGATGCGCAATGCCAACTCGCCGCCGGATTTGCGCAGGAACAGCTCGGTGGTTTCCAAAATGGGCGTCTCCAGGCAGCCGTACCTGAAGCTGCTGAACAGCCCCATCAACCGGTCTTGGAGGTCTTGCTTTAGGCGCCACGACTCCTGAGCGAGGTCACGCATGCCTTGGAGCCGGGATACGGTTCTCATTGGTTCGCCGGAATTACCATACGTCTCGATAGGCCGGTATTGTACATCAGGCACATTGCAGGTTCAATAGAATTGCTTGCCGCGAAGGCCGGGGGCGGCAGGCGGGCAGACGGCCCGGGGCTGGGTCTGCCACAGAGACACAGGGGCACGGAGAAAAAGGGGGCGGCAGGGCCAGCCACCTGGAGGTCATTTCAAAATCCCCCGGGGCCAGGTTCGCCGTCCTTCGACACGTTCAGGACGAACGGGAATAAGGCCTTCCACCGTTCGTGGTGAGCTTGTCGAACCACATTTTAAAACAGCTTCTAGCGTACCGTCTGTAAGTAGCTTTACATCGGCGAAGTTGTGCTACATTCCCTGGCCGCGATCGTCATTTTGGCCCTTCCACGGAAGGGCCAAGAATAAAGCCATTTATGAGACACCAGACTTGTGCACGGAGCACCCGCAGCCCCACCCCGGCAGACTACGGGTGAGCGTTGAGGCCGCCGTCCACGTAGACAGGCTGGCCGGTGGTGTAGTCACAGGACTCCGAGCACATGTAGACCAGCAGAGGGGCAATGTCCCTGGGATGGCCCTTGCGGCGCAACGGAGTGTAGCGCACCAGCAACTCCTCCCGCTGCACCTCCAAGGGAACGTCCTCCGAAATGAACCAACCAGAGCCAAGGGCATTGCACCGGATGTTGTCCTTGCCCCACTCTATTGCGAGAGACCTGGTTAGAGAGAGGAGGGCAGCCTGGCTGGCCGCGAAAGCGGACCCGTTGGTCATGCCTCGCTCGGCCAGGATGGACACTAGGTTCACGATCCGTCCGTACTTCCGCTCCCGCATCCGCGGCCCCACCGCCTGGCAGAGGAGAAACGCGGCCCGGATGTTGCGCGATTGCACCTCGTCCCATTCTTCCAGGGAAATCTCGGTAAACGGCTTGGCGAACATGCTCCGGCCGTCGTTCACCAGGATATCCACCTGGCCGTGGCGGCTGTCGAAGGTTTCCATGGCGCGGGCGAGTTCCGGCGGGTCCCCGGCCCCGATGTCGGCCGCCACCCCTCCGTGGTCTCCCGGCGAGCCGGCCAGGGCCGCCAAGACCGGGTCCAGCAGGTGCTGGCGGCGGGCCACGGTAAAGACCGACGCCCCAGCCTCCGCCAGGGCCTGCGCTAGGACGGGCGCCTGGTCGCCGCCGGCGGTGGATAGGATCGCGACTCGACCGGAGAGGCTGTACTCTTCAAGTACGGGCATGGTTACCTCCAGTAGCGGTCAGCCGTCAGCGCTCAACCCTCCGTTCTCTGGCTGATTGCTGATCGCTGAATGCTGATTGCTCGAAGTTATGGTTCCAACGGGATGGCGGGCGCATGGCCAGCGGGAATTATCCCCGCGGCCAGGCCGCCGCCGTCGGCGATGAACATCTCCCCCGTCATGTAGTCGGAAGCGTCCGATGCCAGGAAGACAGCCAAGGGCCCCAGGTCTTCCGGCCGGCCCAGCTTGCCGGTGGGCAGATAATCCCCGGACCGGGGCATCGATGCCCTTATATCGGAATCGGTGCCCGTAGTTGGGATGAAGCCGGGCACGATACTGTTGGCCGTGACGCCGTAGCGGGCCAGGTTGAAGGCCAGCACCCGGGTAAGCTGGATCATGCCGCCCTTGCTGCAGCAGTACATGTAGATCTCCCGCCCACCCCGCAACCCGAACCCAGAGGCGACGTTGATGATCTTGCCCTTGCCCCGGTCCGCCATGGGCCGGGACGCGGCCCTGGCGCAGAAGAAGGCGCCGGTCAGGTTCACGTCCATCACCCGGCACCAGTCTTCGTCGGTGTGGTCCCAGATGGGCTTGCGGACGTTGTCCTGCACCGCTCCGGCATTGCTGATCAAGACATCGATGTGGCCGAAGCGGTCCAAGGCAGAGGAAATCAGCCGGTCCACCTGGCCCGAGTCGGTAACGTCCGTGGACACAGCCATGGCGGCCCCGCCCAGTTTTGTCACCTCGGCGGCCGCCTCCTCGATGGGACCGTTTCGCCGCCCGGCGATGCAGAGGGCGGCCTCCGCCCGGGCCAGGGCGCGCACCATAGCCCGGCCCAAGCCGGTCCCTCCCCCGGTGATGACCACCACCTTTCCTTCTAAGCTAAGACCTTCTAGCATTTATTCCTCGCCGTTTCTGCCTTCAGCCTCAATGTTGCACCCGATGGCCGGCCGCTGACCGCTGGCCTCATGGCTCCAATGGGATTAGCGGCGCGTGGCCGGTGGGGATTATTCCGGCGGTCATGCAGCCGCCGTCGACGATAATCATTTCACCCGTCATGTAGTCGGATGCATCGGACGCGAGGAACACCGCTATGGGTCCAATGTCCTCCGGCCGGGACATCTTGCCGGTGGGCAGCCAGTCCGCGGAAGGGGGCGCGGTTGAACGCGGATCCGTATACTCGACAACGGTGGGAATATATCCGGGGGATATGCTGTTGGCGGTTATGCCGTAGCGGGCCAGGTTGAACGCCAGCACCCGGGTAAGCTGGACCATGCCACCCTTGCTGCAGCAATACATGTAGATGTCCCGCCCGCCCCGCATGCCGTAGGAAGAAGCGATGTTGATGATCTTGCCCTTCCCCCGGTCCGCCATGGGGCGGGACACGGCCCGGGAGCAGTAGAAAGCGCCGCTCAGGTTCACGTCCATGACGCGATGCCAGTCTTTGTCGGAGTGGTCCCAGATGGCCTTGCGCACATTGTCCTGAACCGCGCCGGCATTGTTGATCATCACGTCGATGTGGCCAAAGTGCTCCAGAGTGGTGTTGATCAACCGGTCCACCTGGCCGGAGTCGGAAACGTCCGTGGGAATGGCCAGGGCGTCCCGGCCCAGGGCCTTCACCTCGGCGGCCGCTTCTTCTATCGGGCCGGACCTGCGCCCGCCGATCGACACGTGAGCCCCCGCCCGAGCCAGGTGGCGCACCATGGCCAGCCCGATACCGGTCCCACCACCCGTGATCGCCACGACTTTGTCATCCATGCTGAGTTTTTCAAGCATACGACCCTCGTTGCTTCGGCCCGCGGGTTTCCCGCGAACCCATTGCAGCCTCCGCGGCCTTGTTGCCGGGTTGAGCTGCCGATGGGATAGGGTTACTCAACCATGTTGGAGCCCGGCCCTCGGATGATCTGGACCTTGAAGGGTAACGTCTCCGGCGCTCAACGAAATCAACCGGCCGTCGTCCAAGCGAAGCTGGAGATTACCCAAGTCATCCACTTCCTCGGCACGGCCCACGTAGGAGTCACCTCGCCAGTGGGCCCGCACCTGTTGGCCCAAGGTCTCCAGCAAGGCCCGCCACTCCCCCATCGGCGAGCCGCCCTGGCCCACCTCGAGGTATAGGGCGTCTAGGTCGTGCAAGAGCTGCCGAAGCACATCCTCGCGGGGGACTGACTGCCCGGCCTCGGCGTTCAGGGCGGTCGCGAAACTGGCGATGTCCTCCACGGCTTCGGTATCCAGCCCGACGTTGATTCCGATGCCCACCACGGCGTATGAGACCGTGTCCCCAGTCACCACACTCTCCGCCAGAATGCCGGCGACCTTCCTGCCCTCAATCAGCACATCGTTGGGCCACTTGATACGCGGATCAAGGCCGGTCGTCTTGCGGATGGCCCGCGTCACGGCCACGCCAGCCAAGATACTCAGCAACGGGAGAGCCTGCATGGTGGGCCGGAACAAGACAGACAGGTACAGGTTGCCTTCGCGGGACACCCAGCTTCTTCCCATCCGGCCCCGCCCTGCTGTCTGGCGCTCCGCCACCACCACCGTGCCTTCATCGGCCCCAGCTTCCGCCTCCCGGGCGGCTTCGTCCATGGTGGAAGGTATCTCCTGAAAAAACAAGAGCCGCTTGCCTACCACTCGGGTAAACATCCCGCCGCGTAGGGTAGCCGAGACCAGGTTTCCGGGCATGTGACGCTCCAGCCGCCAATAGCAGAGGTGAGTTTACCACGGGATAGCGGCGAAGGCCACGCCGGGTGGGGTGGCGGGGAACGGTCAGGGGGACCTTTTCTTGAAAGAAAGGGTCCCCCTGAAACCCCTCCGAAAGAACTTCACCTTGGGCGTGTTGTCCGCGTATCTACTATCTCAGTATCGCCCCACTCACCGCGCTCTGGGCGCTCTGGAACTCGGCTTCACTGAGCGTTCCCAGCCGTCGCAGGACCTGGGAGGTCTTCAGCGTCGCCAGGCGCGCGCGGACCAGCGCGGGACGGGGCAGGTTGGCCTCCTTCCAGCCCTCGATGCGGTAGTCTCCGGGCCAGGCGGTGGCCGATGCCCGGCTGGTTATCTGGGCGATTACCAACTCCCCGGTGGCCTGGTTGAATTCTGAAGGGCTCAACACCAGGGCGGGGCGCTTCCTGCCGCCGGTGCTATCTCCGAAGGGATAGGGGACCAGGAGGATATCTCCCGCCTCATAGCCGGTCATAAGCTGAGTCCTCTTCGCTGTCCCAATCGTCGCTGAAAGCTGACTCGGCGGGAGCGGCAACGGTGGCGGAGGGCGCCAGTTGCCCCAGGTGAAGCTCCCGGATGGCCCGCTGGGTCACCCGGTACCAGGCCTGGCCGTCGGCGGCCTGCCACAGTTCCAGATACTCCGCTCCAACCTGGGCGCCGATCCAGGTGTGGGTGATGCCCCTTTGGTCCAGCAGCTCGAACATCCGGCGCTGCTCCATCGCCCCGGCAACGTGGACGTGCTCCAGCAGCTCGCTTCTGGCGTCCTGGGGCCGCATTTCAGGGGTTCGGGCTTCCATGTCGCGGAACAGCTCTTCCAGCCGCCTCAGGTTTCGCTCGATGGTCCGAATGATCCGGTATGCCTGGCCGCCCTGTGCGCTGGTCATGGGCTCCCCCAGTCTCGGCATTTGATGAGTCAGCTATCAGCTTTCAGCTTTCAGCCGTCAGCTGCCCGCCCCCCTACCCCTCGTGGTCGATTTTGTCGCGGAGCACGTCCACCAGATCGGCTATGGGTATCCTGGACTGCTCCATGGTGTCCCGGTCTCGAATCGTGACCTGCTGGTCTTCCAGGCTGTCGAAGTCCACCGTGACGCAGTAAGGGGTGCCGATCTCGTCCTGCCGCCGGTAGCGCCGCCCGATACTCTGAGCGTCGTCGTACTGGGTGTTGAAGCTCTTGCGCAGCAGGGCGTAGACCTCCAGGGCCGCGGGTGCCAGCTTGGCATTGCGGCTCAGGGGCAGCAGCGCCACCGTGACCGGGGCCAGCTTCGTGTGCAGATGCAGCACCACCCGGACCGCGTCTCCCTGCTTCTGGCCGGGGTCCGGCTCCTCGTCGTAGGCGTCCAACCAGAACGCCAGCGTGGCCCGGTCGACGCCGCCGGAGGGCTCGATGACGTAGGGAAAGTACCGCCGCTCTTCGCCTTCTTCGGCCGACTCGTCGAAGTAGGTCAGGTCCTGTCCGCTGGCCTCGGAGTGGCGGCGCAGGTCGAAGTCGGTGCGGTTGGCGATCCCCTCCAGCTCGGCCCAACCCCAGGGGAACCGGTACTCGATGTCGTAGCAGTCCTTGGCGTAGTGGGCCAGCTCGTCGGGGGCATGCCGGCGCAGGCGCAGGTTCTCCGGCCGGATGCCGTAGGACAGGTACCAGTCGAACCGGGTCTGCACCCATCGGTCCAGCCATTCAGCGTCGGCGCCGGGTTTGACGAAGAACTCCACCTCCATCTGCTCGAACTCCCGGGTGCGGAAGGTGAAGTTGCCCGGCGTTATCTCGTTGCGGAAGGCCTTGCCGATCTGGCCGATGCCGAAGGGGAGCTTCTTGCGGGTGGAGTTGAGCACGTTGGCGAAGTTGACGAAAATCCCCTGGGCGGTCTCGGGCCGCAGGTGGACCTGGTTGGCGGATTCCTCGACGGGACCCATGAAGGTCTTGAACATGAGGTTGAACTGGCGGGGGTCGGTCAGCTCGCCGCCGCACTCAGGGCAGTTGTCCCCTTCCAGGTCTTCACTACGATACCGGCGGTTGCAGCTCTTGCACTCCACCAGGGGGTCGGTGAAGCTGGTGGTGTGGCCACTGGCCTCCCACACCCGAGGGTGCAGCAGGATGGACGAGTCCAGGCCCACAACGTCGTCCCTCTGGTGAACCATGGCCCGCCACCACG
>CAYOAF010000251.1:0-15036 GCA_964401855.1 uncultured Dehalococcoidia bacterium | reverse complement strand
CCTGGAGCTGGAGCGCATCGCCGCCGCCGAGGTCCTCGTCCCCCGGTCTGAGGAAACGCCCCGGTGGGCGGGGCCCCGGGGCACCGACAGCTTGGGCGGTCTCCATCTGACTTCCCTGGAGCCGGCCACCTTCGAGCTGCCGGCGGCGAGCCAAGCCCTGCTGGACCATTACGGGATCATGACCCTGGAGGCTTTCGGACTGGAGGGCAAGCCGCTGGCGGTCCGGGCGGCGGGGGCAATCGTCGAGTACCTGGGCCGCACCCAGAGGGCTGGCAAGCTCCAACTGTCCACGCTGCACGCCTACTCCACTGTCAGCTACATGGCCTTTGACGGCCAGACCAGGCGCAATCTGGAGCTGTTCCAAGCCGGGCGCTCCGGGAGCGCGCAACTCTCCCTGCTGGGCATCCTCGACCTGACCAAGACACCCATGGGCAGCCGATTGCTCCGCCAGTGGCTGGGCCGGCCCTTGCTGAGCCTGGAGGAGCTGGACCAGCGCCTGGACTCCGTCGACTATTTTTTCCAGGACGGCTTGCGCCGGGCCGGAGCCCTCTCGCTGCTGGCACAGATACCGGACCTGGAGCGCATCCTGGGCCGGGTAGTCGCCGGGACGGTGGCCCCCCGGGACCTGAAGGTCCTGAAACTGGGCTTGGAGGCCGTGGCCAGCCTCGGCCAATACCTGGAGTCCTCGCCCGCGGCCCCTCCATCACCGGAAGAGAATGGAGGGGCTGGGCCGGTGGCCTGGCTGGCCCGGCAGCTAGCCGCACTACCCGACCTCGTTGCCCTGATCGAGCGGGCCATCGCCTCCGAGCCGGCCGGCGACGTTGGGCAGGGGAACGTCATCCGCGAAGGCTTCTCCCCCAAGCTGGACGAGCTGAAGTTGGCGTCGCGAGATGCCCGGAGGTTCATCGCCGGGCTGGAGCAGAGGGAGCGGGAGCGCACCGGCATCAAGAGCCTGAAGGTCGGATACAACCAGGTGTTCGGCTATTACATCGAGGTCAGCAACTCCAACCTCTCCCAGGTGCCGGAGGACTACATCCGCCGGCAGACCCTGGTCAACGCAGAGCGGTACGTCGTGCCGGAGCTGAAGGAGTACGAGTCTCTGGTCCTCAATGCCCGGGAGCGTATCGAAGAGCTGGAGCGGGCCATCTACCGCCAGGTCTGCGGCCAGATCGAGGGCTCCGCGAGCGCCGTTGGCAAGAGGGCCGCCGCCGTCGCCCGGGTGGACGTGTTTTCCAGCCTGGCAGAGGTGGCCGTGGGCCACGGGTACGTCCGGCCCCGGCTGGACCAGGGGAGCGTCATATCCATCAAGGGCGGGCGGCACCCGGTGGTGGAGCGGGTGCTGGACCCCGGCTCCTACGTGCCCAACGACGCCTACATTTCCAACGATGATGCCCGTCTCGTGGTGCTGACCGGCCCCAATATGGCCGGCAAGTCCACCTTCATCCGCCAGGTGGCCATCATAGTCTTGATGGCCCAGATCGGGAGCTTCGTGCCGGCGTCCGAGGCGGCGATCGGGCTGGTGGACCGCATCTTCACCAGGGTGGGCCTCCAGGACGACCTGACCACAGGGCAGTCCACGTTCATGGTGGAGATGGTGGAGACGGCGGCCATCCTGAACCAGGCCAGCCCCCGCTCGCTGGTGGTCCTGGACGAGATCGGCCGGGGCACCAGCACCTACGACGGCCTCGCCATCGCCCGGTCGGTCATCGAGCACCTTCACAACGACCGCCGGCTGGGCTGCAAGACCCTGTTCGCCACCCACTACCACGAGCTGACCGAACTGGCTGGCACCTTGCCCGGCATCCGGAACTTCAGCGTCGCGGTGACCGAGGAGGAGGGCAGCGTCGTCTTCCTGCATCACATCGTGCCGGGGGGCGCCGACAAGAGCTATGGCGTCCACGTGGCCCAGCTTGCCGGATTGCCCCAGGGAGTGATCAACCGGGCCTGGGAAGTGCTGGCCGGCCTGGAGGGGGCTGGCGCCGCAAGAAGTACCGGCGGCAGGCGTCCCCGGAAGACCCCGGCCCGGCAGATGGCCCTCTTCAACCCCGCTCAGCCCCTGGTGGACGAGATCGGGGCGCTGGATATCCCGAACATGACCCCCCTGGAGGCGATCAACGTCCTCTACGGGCTGCAAAAGAAAGCCCGCGGCCAGGGAGAGGGCGGGTAGGGGCGGGACCGGCGGGTTTGCCCGGACCCCATGCGCGGGTCTGATCCAACGGCTGAGCGGCCCCCCCTAGCCGCCGGCTGCGAGGCCCCTGGACCCTGGGGACAGCATCCTCCCTGGCGGGGGCGCTGCGCGTGGTAAAATGTGGCTGTCCGAATAGAGTTCAAATTTGGAAAGGATGGGTCCGAGATGGTAGAGGCCGACGACCGGGTATTATTGGACTGGGACGCTTTAGAAGTCGGGGAGACGTTCGAAAGATACGAGTATGTCTTGACCCAGGAGATGATCGACACGTATAGAAAAGGCGTGATGGATACGGAAGCTGGTTTCCCGACCATCAGCCATAAAGTGGACGTCAAGCAATACAATGCGCGATATAGGGACAATGGGTCTGTCAACGCTCGATGCGCTTTCTATTGCTACAATCCTCCTCTCCCTGGGAAGAGATTAACGGTCACGGCATGGATCGCAGATAAGTATTTAAGGAGAGGTAAGAATTTTATTGTCACGGAGGCGGTTTCGGTTGATGAAGACGGCCGTCTGATAGACCGAGTCATAACGCATGAACTGAAACAACCTTCGGAGGTAGGCAAGAAATGGGGAGGGTAGAACGTACTTACCAAGTAGGAGATGATGTTCCGACTGTGGTCAAACAAATGACCCAGGAGACTATCAACCTTTTCGAGGCCAGCGCCGGCCAAACAGGACCTTCCCAATTTACCGATGAAGAGACCGCCAGAGAAACCCTGGGGACCACCGGCACCGTGGCTTCCGGTAGAATGTCGGTGACCTTCGCCATCGAGATGCTCAGAAAATATTTTGGCGGCGACGTGTTCAACCATACCGGGATGGTTGACCTGAGGTTCCTGAGGCCCGTCCGCCCCGGTGACACAATCACCTTTTTGGGCAAGGTCACCGACATTACCAGGGAGGCCAACGGCAGCAAAGTGTCGGTTGAAATCACGGTGCAGAATCAAAAGGGAGACAGTACCGGGGCCGGCAAAGGTGGCGCGACCGTTCCCAACGCTTATCTGCCCGCAGAGGAATAAGCGCCGCCGCCCGCGGCCATTTGAAACCCAGTCTCGCCTCACAGTCCGAGGCGCTTACTTCCTGATGCCCGCAACTGACCACGCCTGACGCTGCTCACTTGCCGCTGCCGGCGTCACGGGGTAGGTGAGCGAGGCTGTTGGTGGGGGCCAGCCTGAAGGCTGTCGAGGCTGGGTTGGAGGTCACCGGCTGACCCGGCGGCCGCTCGACGTGAGACCACCAAACCCGAAAAGCCTGTCGCTTCCCATCCCAACCGGGGCGCCTGGTTGCGAGTGATTAACGTCAAATCCTGAAAAATTCTCCAGGCTGTAACCGGCGGCGGTTTTGCGCTATAATCACCTGCGGTCACCCAAATCGTCGTTCAGGGAAAGAGGGGCTGTTACCCATATATGAAGATATTTTTCGATGTGGACTACACGATCTTGGGGCTGGACGACAGTCTTCGCCCCGGCACCAAGGAGAACCTGGAAAAGCTGATAAGCGACAACCACGAGGTGTACATCTGGTCCGGCATGGGGGAACGGTGGGAGGTGGTGGAGAAGTACGAGCTGGGCCCCCTGGTCAGCGGGGTCTATGAGAAGCCGACCCACCATTTTCACGAGCGGCTGGAAGAGCTGAAAGTCCCCTTCGAGCCGGAGTTTGTGATCGACGACTACCCTGAAGTGGTGGCCGCCTTCGGAGGAGTCTGGGTGCCGCCCTACTTCTTCAAGCGCAACTTCGATGAAGAGATGGACCGGGTCTACCGGATCGTCTGCGACTTCATAAATACCGGCACCTCTGAGGACCGGCAATTCCGGGCGAAAGGCTCCACCGTACCCCTGATATAGGGCGTTGCCATGCCCATCAAGGTGCTGCCGCCTGAACTGGCCATCAAGATTGCCGCCGGAGAGGTGGTGGAGCGGCCGGCGTCGGTAGTCAAGGAGTTGCTGGAAAACTCCATCGACGCCGGGGCCTCCCAGGTTATCGTCGAGATCAAGACCGGCGGAGTGGAGCAGGTCCGGGTTACCGATGACGGCCAGGGCATCCCCGCCTCCGAGGTGGAGGTGGCCTTCG
The DNA here is from genome assembly GCA_964401855.1 of uncultured Dehalococcoidia bacterium. Lineage (GTDB taxonomy): Bacteria > Chloroflexota > Dehalococcoidia > Lucifugimonadales > UBA3495 > CAJWBT01. The sequence continues at coordinate 10,772 of CAYOAF010000251.1, read as the reverse complement.
AGCGGCACGCCACCAGCAAGCTGGTCACCGCCGGGCAGTTGGACGCCGTGGCCACCCTTGGCTTCCGGGGTGAAGCCTTGCCCAGCATCGCCGCCGTTTCCCGCCTGACCATGACCACCCGCCCCCGGCAAGCCGAAGCAGGCCGCCAGGTCGAGTTGCGGTGGGGCCAACAGGTCCGGGCCGGCGCTCAGGGATGCTCGCCCGGCACTTCAGTCGAGGTGTCCGACCTGTTCGGGAACCTGCCGGCCCGGCGCAAATTCCTCAAGACCAAATCCACCGAGGCCTCCAGGGTCCATGAGCTGGTGGCCCACTACGCCCTAGTTTTTCCCGGCATCCGCTTTCAGTTCGTCGTGGACGGACGCTCGACGCTGGCCACTCCGGGCAACGACAGGCCCCGGGACACCCTGCTGGCGCTGTACGGCGCCGGGGTGGCCGAGGCCATGCTGGAGGTGAGCGGCGAAGACCCGGAAGCCGGCTACCGGGTGGATGGGTTCACCAGCCCGCCGAGCCTGCACCGGGCGAACCGCAGCTACATGACCCTCTTCGTCAACCGGCGGTGGGTCTACAACCGCATGTTGTCCTATGCCCTCGAAGAGGCCTACCATGGTCTCCTACCTGACCGGCGTTATCCCCTGGCGGCCCTCAACCTGGGCATCCCCTACGCCGAGGTCGACGTGAACTCCCATCCGGCCAAGCGGGAGGTCCGGTTCCACCGGGAGGGCAAAGTGTTCTCGGCGCTCCAACGAGCGGTGCGGGCCGCTCTGGTGGCCGACTCGCCCGTCCCTCAAATTTACAGTTCCACGGGCCGGCCGCCGGCGATGGCGCCGGTTTCGCCGGGCGCCCCGGTTTCGGCCGAAAGGACGGGCTCGTTCTATCCCCGGAGCGCCTTCACCGGCCAACGGGAAGACTACTTCGCTCCCCCCGGCGCCGCCGCGCCGCGGCAGGAACTGCCGGCCCTCAAGGTGGTGGGACAGGTCAAGCAGACCTACATCGTGGCGGAAGGACCCGAGGGGATGTTCCTGGTGGACCAGCACGCCGCCCACGAGCGGGTGTTGTTCGACCAGATTCGGCGGCTGGCCTCGGAGCGGTCCGTTCAGTCGCAGCCGCTGCTGGAGCCCGCGACGGTGGAGTTGACGGCCGGGCAGGCCGTGGTGCTGAAAAGCAACACCGAGTTTCTGGCGTCTTACGGGTTCGAGGTGGAGTCCTTCGGGGAGAGCGCCTACTTGCTGCGGGCCGTGCCCAGCATCTTGACCAGCCAGGACCCGGTTCAATCGCTGGTCAACGTCCTGGACATGGTGGCCTTCGAAGGGCTGCTGCGCCAGCAAGAGGACGTCCTGGCTGCATCAATTGCCTGCCACAGCGCCATTCGCGCCGGGAAGTCCCTAACCGAGCCCGAGATGAGCGCCCTGCTGGTGCAACTGGAGGCTACTGACAACCCCCACACCTGTCCTCACGGCCGCCCAACCATGATCCATTTCAGTTCCTACCAGATGGATCGGGAGTTCGGCCGGCGCTAGCGGCTGGCGTGCCAGCCGTCGGCTTGACCGGCGACCCAGTTCCGTGCCGCCTGGCGGGCCGCCTCTATGGTCGGTGCTTCCAGGCCGCGCCGGCGGAGATCGGTCGCGGCCTCCAAACGCTCTGCAATCGTCTTGGGGGAGAAACTACCCTTGGCCAACGACTCGCGGTGCGCGTGCTGAAAGGCCTCGAGGCCGCCGGACCGGGTGAAAGGTTGCTCAACCCTGCCGGCGGCGAGGGTCCAGGCGGGGGTCGCTTGCCGGGTGAAAGATCGAATCCTCGCCCGGAAACACCTCGGACATTTCGGGGGTGGAGCTGCTCTTGCGGCGTCCCAGCCAGCCGAGGGGCGAGGAAACGGCGGCCAGAGCGGCCGCGCCCAGTCCCAGCTTGGACAGAAAGCTCCGGCGCGATTCACGACCGGTAGTAGGTCCGGCGGTCTCTTTCGGCACGCTCAACTCCTGGAGGTTGTTTGTCGCTGAGTCGCCGGTCTGCGAAGCATTCATCTTCGAGCGCCGGCGTCCCGGTGGCTCAGCGTTGGTTACCATGGATGCTTGGTATTGTACCCGGATGGTCGCGAACTGATTCTACTCCCTTGCTCAGATTTTGCAAGGCCGGTGACGGCTACCCCTGTCCCGCGTCTTCCAGGACCATCCTGGCCACCCGGCGGCCCAGGCGCACCGAGTAGTTGGTGCCCCGGTCCTCCGGGTAGATCTGAGTGGTGTTCGCCAGGTACAGGTTCTTGAACGGTGTCCGGTGGTCCGGAATGCGCTCGCTGTAGTTGACCCCGATGATAGGCTGGGCGCCGTCCATCCTATGATGATGGTACTCCAGGACCCAGGCAGGGTCGAAGTCCGGGTTGATTTTTCGTAGGTGGGGAATAAACTCCTCCAGGAGTTCCTCGGCGCTCTTCCGGTAAAGCTCGCTGTCCCGGTCGGGGTAGTTGCTCAAGTAGACTACGTGGTGTCCCCCGTACAGCGACCTGTCGATCCAGTTGGTATGCTCGATGACGGCCACAAAGGGCACGCTGTTGTCGGCGATGTTCATCCAATACTTGGAGGATAGGGGCCGGTTCAACACCAGCACCATCAGGACAGCGGACAGGTACCTGACGGATTCCAGCTTTTCCCGGTAGCCGTCCGGCAGGGGAGGGACCAGCCGGGTGAAGATGTAGGAGGGGGTGGTGGCGATCACGGCGTCGTAGACCCTGACCTCCGGCTCCCGGCCCGGCAGCGCCATCTCCAGACCGGCAGCGGCACCGTCCTCCACGGCCACCCGCTTCACGGCGGCGGAGATGTGAACGTCGCCGCCTTGCTCGACGATCCGTTCCCCCAGGGTGTCGAGCACCTCGCCGAAGCTGCCCATGGGATAGCCTAGGCGCTCCTTCTGCATTCCCTTGCCCCGGGATGCCACCCGCAGGTAGATCTTGCCCCAGATCCAGGCCATGCTTACCTGGTCGTAGTATTCGCCGAACTTGCCCCGCAGCAGCGGCTCCCAGATGACCTCGTAGGCCCGCCGCCCCATGTGGGCGACGATCCAGTCTCTGGCGGTGATACCTTCGAACTTTTGCCAGTTCTTGGTCTTCTGCAAGACAAAGGTCCAGAAGCCCACCCGGACCCGCTGGAACAGGGAGAGGGGCTTGAACCGGAGCAGGTCCATGGGGGTGCCGAAGGACCAGATCTTGCCGTCGTGGTAAAGCCCCACCTGGGACTCCAACCAGGCCAGCTTCTCTCCTAGCCCCAGATCCTGGATCAGGCCGGCCATGTCCACGTCGCTGACGAACAGGTGGTGGTAGCCCCGTTCCAGCCGCCCGCCGCCGACGTCGAAGGTGGAGGCCTGACCGCCCAGGGATGAGGCCTGCTCGAAAACCTCGGCATAATGGCCCCTCTTGGTCAGTTCGTAGGCTGCGGCCAGCCCGGCCGCGCCGCCGCCGATGATGCCGACTCTCATGGCAAATCTTCCTTCGAGGGCAACGGGAAACCATGCCCCGCCCCTACTGCGTATCCGGCCGCCGGGTCCTGGCCCGGGGGTCCTCCCTGAGGCGCGCCGGCCAGCCCCGTTAGCGAGAGGTTCTGTTTCCACATGATGGCCAGCCCCACCAGGTTGACCGGAAGCCACAATGCCGCCAGGTGCAGGAACGCCGCGTAGGCGCCGGCCAGCGACACCCCGACCCCGAGGGCCATCAAGGTCTGCTGGGCAACCAGCTCGAAGGGGCCGATGCCGCCGATGGCCGTCGGGAGTGAGGTGACCAGGTTCGAGGTGGCCGTGAGCAAGGTCACCGCCAGAACCAGCGCCCCAACCGAGCCCAGGTATTCGTCGATCCCGAAAGAGTAGGCTATCAGGAAATACATCGTCCCCTCTAGGAGCCATATGGGCAAAGAGATGAAGAAGAGCGCCAGGTGCTTCCGGGGAGAGGTTAGCACGCTCAGGCCGTCGACAAAAGTGCCCACCAGGGCCCGGACCTTTGGCCGGAACCGGGCCGGAACAACTCTCAATGCCCGGTAGAAGAACTCGATCAACCGGGGATCGACCGCCAGCAGCGTGAGGAAGATCAGGGCTGCAAGAAACAACATCACGACGGCCAAAGCTAGGACCATCCAGATTGTGCGGGACACATCGCTGGTGCCGTCGAACTCACCCAGCACGAAAAGCACCGGTCCCGCCACGGCGGCGAAGGCCAAGAGCGTCAGCCCGTCATAGACCCGCTCCACCACCACCGTGCCCAGCGCCGAGCTGGCGCTAACCTGCTCCCGCCGGGCCAGGTAATAGGAACGGACCAACTCCCCGAGCCGGGCCGGCAGCAGGTTGTTGGCCATGTAGCCGATGACCACCACCGGGTAGAGCCGCCCGACCGGAAAAACCCGCAATGGGGAGAGCATGAAACGCCAGCGAAGCGCCCGGAAATAGACCGCCACGAAGTACAGGGCGATTGCCGGGACCACGTAGAGGTAGTTGGCATCGGCCAGGGCGTCGGCCATCTCCGCCAGGTCCACCTGGTAGGCCAGGGCCAGCAGCAAAACGGCGCTCACGCTCAGCCCGAGCCAGAGTTGCCAGTTGCGGGTCAGCAATATACCTGTTCCTGCGATATGGTGGGGCCGGACCCCGTGTGCCCGGCGCCCCCTCGTGAGGGTGCCGCAATGCAGAGCCGGGGTTCCAGTATACGAGAGCAGGCAGCGCCACTACAAGGCAAATGCCCGCAGACGCCAGGCCCTTTGCCCTCACCCAACCCAGGCTGCGCCAGGGCATCCTTCTACCGGCGGGAGAGGGAACGAGGGTGAGGGTTTGCCTAGAGGCCCACGTTGCCTCTTTATGCCGGTATCACCTCGGAAAATGCGAAAGCCCTGGCGCAGGCACCGTCCAGCACTTGAGGCGTCATTGCCGAGACTCTCACGATAGCAAGCAAGCATTCGCCGGTTTTCCGGCCCCGAGGCAAGCCTGGGCAGCTTTCCCGGAGGACCTGGGGACCGGGGTTGGCGAATGCCGGGAAAGCAGGTGTATATGGAGTGCCTGCCTACGGAGGTAAGTAGCTGTAGAATTTGGAATCATACCAGTTGGCGTCCAGGTTGCGAAAAATCAGGTAGTCCAGTGCGTCGAACCAGGCCTCCCGGTCGGTGGCCACCGACTTGAAGTACCCGAAATCTTTGCTTACCTGCTTCTCGCTGGGAATCCCTCGAAGACCCCACAAAACCCCTTCGTCCTGCCGGTTCTCTCCCGGTCTGCGATAGGCCTCTTCGTAGAACCACAGAAGGTTTCGGGAAGGTCCGACCTTCTCGTATTCAGCGTAGGCATCGCAGTTACGGTTGGCGTGATCGTCGGTAAGGAGCACCAGCGGGGTGTTGGGCTCGTCCGGCAAGGCGTCGCAGACTGGAGTGTCCTCGTTGTCCTCCTCCTTGGGAAAGGAGAAGAATTTGAGGGTGTTCTCTTTCGATTCATGGCGGACGTACCATTGCAGGGGATACCAGAGATCATAGTCGACCTTGACAGCTCCCGGCGTAGGCTCATTGTCGAAGACCCGGCCCTTGAGGTCCCGGAAAGCTTCACGAACGTCTTGGCTGCCCTGGGCGTAAACCAGCATCTCCACGTTGGAGTCGTCGTAGGTGTAGGTCGCGCGCACCGCGCCGATGGCGCCGAACCCCAGCATCAGGCCCGCGAGTCCGAGTCCGGCCAGGGCCATCCCTCGGTGAGGCCGCGCCAACCTCACCAGGTACGCCGCCGCCACTAGCAGCAAGCCGGTGCTGCCCATAAGTGCCCAATGGGGTGTTGAGAACCGGTCTTCCGGGTTGGCATAGCTGTAGACCAGGTACACGGCCGCGACAGCTGCCATGGGAGGCAGGAACAGCAGGACCCAATATCCGCGCCGCAGGGCATCCCGCCATCGGACCCGTTCTGCCAGCTCTCCCAGGTATTTGGCGGAGAGCCATATGAAGGGCAGGGTGACGTTGACCAGGAGCCAGGGCATCTTCTCGCTGGCTATGGTGTAAGCGGCAAAGGTCAGGCTTGCCCAGAACGCCAGGGCCAGGCCGAGCACGTCCCCCTTCTTCAGAAAGTACACGGCCGCCGCCACGCCGAAGATCACCGGCAACAGCTCGTACACCGAGAGTCCCACGAAGTAGTAGTACCAGGGCTGGTTTCCCCTGGCCACATCCTGCTGAGCGTACCAGTAGCCCATCCCCTGCCATACGCCGCTGAAAGCCCCGGCTAGGTTGGTGAACAGGGTGGTGTACAGGATTGCCCAGATGAAGTAGAAGATTCCGGCGCAGAGCAACCATCTTCCCCCCAACCACCGCACCCCCAGGTAGATGGATAGAGCGAAGGCGCCCAGCAAGAGCGCGCCCGCCACCAGGAAATTAACCGGCACCGCGTTGGCGCTGGCGTCCACGTTGATGCCGCCGGGGAGGACGCCGTTGACGATGGCATCAACGTCTACCACGTTGGTAAACCAGAATGCGTAGGCCACGGCTGCCAAGGCCGGTAAAAGTATCAGCAGCGCCGCCTGTCTCCAGGGATGCCTTGCCATGGCCAGGGCGCCCAAGGCCAAGCCCGTTAATACACCGGGGACGACAAAGTCCGGCACCGAGATGTCCGCCGGGGACCAGACCTGGTCGATGGGGCGAAACACGGCAGTCAGAGTGGCTGCCACCACCGCCAGGGGGACGGCGACGCCTGTTATCAGACGGCGCGGCGCTATCCGGGAGCCCTTGGGGTTTCCCCTGGTTCTGGAGCTTATCCAGGTCAGACCCGCCACCAATAGCCCGGAGGCCAGCCCGTGGAGCCACCACGGCGCATCGTAGACCGGCAAATTCACGAAAGACCCGGCCCAGTGAGGAGCGCCCACCAGGCCGCCAGTGACTCCTTCCGCATTGCACAGAGTCAATCCCAACGCGCCCTGGGCCAGGCACGTCATGGGCGCCCATTGAGGCAGCGTCAAGGTAACCAGCAGCAGCAGAAACCCGGCCGGGCCGGCCATCCGGGATAGCCTGGTCCGGCCCAAAGCCCAAGGGACCAGGTCTGTCAACGCCGGCAGGAACATCATCGCCCCTAAAATCAGGGCCACCATGTACGCGGTCTCCTTGGTGGCGAACATGAAAGCCAGCACGGCCGACGCCAGATACAGGTAGCGGTCCTTGCCCTCGTGGATGTACCGCCACATCAAGACTAGGATCGAGGCCGCCCAAAAGGCCATCAGAATATCGTTGCGTCCGAAACGACTGAAGTAGAGCAAGGAGGGCGACAGAGCAAGCATGACCGCGGCCAACATGGCCCCGGCCCGGCCCAGATAGTCCCGGAGAAAGTAAGGCAGGCCCACCAGGGCCGCGCCGAAGAGAGCATAGACCAGCCGGGAGGTGAAATCGCTGTCTCCGAACAGGCGAAAGACCAACGCGGTAAGCTCGAACTGGAAGGGACCGTGCATCCAGGGAGAGTGGATGAAATCGGTGCCGAACACCCAGGGCCAGCCCAGCCACGCGCCCTCGCTTTCGAACAGGCGCCAGGCGTAGTGGACGTGGATCCCCTCATCGTAGTGCATGGCCCGCCCGCCCAGTTCCCACAGGCGCATGCCCAGAGCCAGGAGCACCACGGCCAGGATGGCGGCCCCAAACCAGCCAAAGGTCCAGCCGTGCCAAAAGTGAAAAGCCCGCCGGGACAACCCGCGGGCCCCGCCAACCCTAGCCTTGGTTATTGTCTGTCGAGCCACCTTGGCTTGCTCCATCAATCAACTCGTAGATTGTTACCTCATCCTGTTGAAAAGTGGTTTTCAAGAAACTTCCGAAGCCGGCCAGGTGCGCGCCGCCGTAGTCGGCCCGCTCCCGGCGGCCCAGGTAAACGTACCGCACATCATACCATTCCAGTAGCCGGAGCACCTCCTCCGCGTCATCGCTTTCGTAGATTTGGGCCACGTCCTCCTCCCGGCCTTCAAAGGGCTTGCTGCTTCCCCTCCACTGAAGCTCGTGTCCCTTCCAGCCCAGGACGGCCGGCAGGCCGGTGCTGGCGGAGATCCTCCCATAGTCGGAGTAATCGTCGCCCACCGCCTCGACGATCCGGCCCCAGGAAGCCTCGTCCCGTAGCCACCGGATGGCGGCGTACTCCCCGGGATTCCCGGCCTGGATAAACCTCAGACCGTCCAGAGTGTTGTCCTCCAGGGTGTGGCCCCGGTCCAAGATCCCCGTTCGGTCCAGGACCGCTCCCACCGGATAGTAGGACGAGGCCGCCAGCAGGAGCGCTACCGCCGCGACCCACGCGCAATTGCCCAGGCGAAGGGCCCAACGGCCGGGCCCGGCATTTCCACCGGGACCTGGCCCTGCCCCCAGCCGGTGGGAGCGCAAGAAATACAGCCCGTAGGCCCCGGCCAGGGCCAGGAGCAGCCAGGCTTGGTAGTAGACCTTGAAGACCGTGTTCATCCGGCGCAATCCGCCGCCGAAAGAATCGACCACGTAGAACAGCTCGGCCCCTACCAGCAGATAAAAAGCCATCGCCACCAACAGCAGGGTGAAGGCGGCCGCCGACTCCCGGCCCAGCCGCGTCCGCTGGGCCGCGCTGAACATGGCCACGGACACGATGGCGAGACCCGGCAGGACCCACAGGGCCCGGCCCCCCACCTTTTCAATGGCGGCAGCGGCCCCGTCGTCGACGAGGTTCAGGAACAGGACGATCACGGCCCAGACCACCAGCGGGGCCAGGGCCGCCACCAGTACCAGGCTGGCGGCAGGCGCCTCATCCTGCCGGGGCCGCGTGAGGCCGGGCAATTGACGCAAGACGAACGAGACCGCCAGCACGGAAAAGAGGCCCATGGTCAAAAAGAACAGGAAGGGCCGCGTGCTCACGTCGCGCAACGGCAGGATACCGGAGGCCTGGCTGCTCAAGGTCAGATAGAAAGGCAGGAACAGGACTATCGCCACGATCAAGATGGGCGCCCACACGGCAGCCCCGTTGAGCGCCGCTCGTGTCAGGTCTCCCCGGTGGTCGCCGTAGCTTTTGACCAGGACCAGTATCCCCAGGAGCCCTGCCATCAGCGGCAGGTCCCAGGTATTGATGAACGCCAGGGAGCCGACGAATAGGGCGATGGCGAGGGACTCCAGCGGGTGGCGTCGCAGCCAGCCGGGCCCCAGTCGGCCGGGTGACAGGAATAGGTTGAGGCCCAAGGACAGGCCGAGGACCACAAAGGGAAGGCTCATGACGTGAGGATGCAGGTCGCCCAGGAGGAAGCTGAACATGGGGAACTCGGTGATGGTGTAGTCCAGGCTTCCGCCATCCGCCAGGGTATCGATGACCCGGGTGGCCCGCCACCACCACCAGCTTTGGTCGGGGAATGCGCCCGAGCCGGCGGCGCCCCCCTCCAGGCCCTTGATGCCGACCCACTGCCAAAAACCGTCGCTGCCCCAGCCCTGGGCGTGGACGAACTCCAGGGCTCCCTCCAGGTTGCCGATCAACAGCACCAGGGCCGGGGCAGCCAGTCCGAAGCCCAGGGCCGCCGCCCGGCTGCCGCGCGATAGCCGCACCAGGTTGTACACCAGCCCGAAGGAGGCGGCTCCCACCAGGGCGGGCACCAGGGAGACGGCCAGGTTGTAGCCCACGCTGGACGGGATGGCGGTCAGCTTGGTCAGAAAGGCCATCATGAAGTGGCCGAAGTAGTAGTAGCTGATGGAGTGACCGGCCAGCCAGGGGTCTTCCGGAGGAAAAAACCGGCTCTGAAGGATGGCGTTCATAAAGCCGAAGTCCATCGGCTTCTCGGTGTGGTTGATGCCCGGCGCTTCCGAGGTTATGCCAAGCCAGAGCAAGAAGAAGGCCAGGAACACGGCCTCGGCGACCAGCAAGGTCCTCCACTCCTCCCGGAGGAATGCCTTGACCCGGCCGGCCCTGGTCCTGAACACCAAGGCGCTGGGGACCGCGCCCAGGAAGAGGATGACGATGATGGCGGCGCGGGCGTTGGGGAGCAGGTGGGTCAGGCCGGCGACCCACAGCAGGTAAGAGAAACCTGCCAGGGCCAGGGGTTTTGCCAGGGTGAACCCCCGGTCAGGCAGCCTCTGGAACAAGACAAAGGCCAGGGGGAAGGCCAGGAGACCTAGAAGCTCGATGGCCAGGAGCCAGGTTAGCGCGTCAACCACTGCTTGACCCGAATGCGATCAACCATCGGCCGTCAGCCGCAACCTACTCGCGGATGTCTGGCGGACGAGGGTTTGACCTCAAGATACGGGAGCCAACAAGGACTCAACAAACTCCCTGGAGTCGAAGGGAGCCAGATCGTCGATGCTCTCCCCAGTGCCGATGAAGAGGATCGGCACCTGCAGCTCCTGCTTGATGGCAAGGGCAATCCCTCCCCGGGCCGTGCCGTCGAGCTTGGCCAGGAAGATACCGGTGCAATTCACCGCCTCTTTGAATGACTTCGCCTGAGCCAAACCGTTGTGCCCGGTGGTCGCGTCCAGGGTCAGGATGATCTGATGCGGAGCGGCCGGGTCCAGCCGGTTCAAGACCCGGTATATTTTCCGCAGCTCCTCCATCAGATTGGACTTGGTGTGCAGCCGTCCGGCGGTGTCGACAATCAATACATCGGCGTGCCGGGCTTTGCTGGCCAGGTAGGCATCGTAAGCGACCGCGCCCGGGTCGGCCCCAGAGCTATGGATAATTACTTCCGCGCCGATGCGCTGTCCCAGGATTTCCAACTGCTCGGCGGCGGCAGCCCGGAAGGTATCCGCCGCTCCGAGGACCACCTTCTTGCCCGTCTGCTGAAAGTGGTGGGCCAGCTTGGCGATGCTGGTCGTCTTGCC
>CAYOAF010000250.1:0-2505 GCA_964401855.1 uncultured Dehalococcoidia bacterium | reverse complement strand
CCCGGAGGAAGTGTCGTCGAAGGCCGGCGAGGTGGCCGGCGCCTGCGAACACCACATTGTCGGGGGTAATACCGGTTCCAGGTAGTTCTGACGCCTTGCATTTGACCCCCACTCTAACTCTCCCCCTTGCGAAGGGGGAGAGAACTGGTTCCTCCCCCCTTACGGAGGGGGAAGGCTAGGATATGGGTGACTTCGCCTTCACCTGGTTTCACATCTGAAGTGGTACCAGCCACTCCTCAGACCCCCGGCTCAGGCCAAATGAAGCGATGAACCACCGCTCTCCGGCCCCGCAACCAGGCGGAGAGCGGTTTGGTGCTGTGTTCGGCGCAAGAGGGAACCCCCTCGGTCCCCATTTGTTAAAGGAAGATACATGGGGGATTTGGCCCAACGATTTAGCGTTCTGCCTGTGTGCAACCGCGGCTAGGTAAGCGAATAGAAGGGAGAACCCATGGGGCCGACGCTGGTGTCGAAGACGTATGAGCCGACGGACGTGGACGAGTTCACGGAGCTGGCCTACAGCGAGGGCTGGACCGACGGGTTGCCGGTGCTTCCTCCCACCGAGAAGGCGGTGACCGGCATCATTGACTATCTGGGCAAAGACCCCGGGGAGGTGGTCGGCGTGCTACCCCCGGCGGAAGGCATCGCCACCATTGAGAAAATCGCCATCAACTGCGCCATGGCCGGGTGCAAGCCGGAGTATGTCCCGGTTGTGATCACCGCGGTCCAGGCCATGCTGGCGGACGAGTTCGAGCTGCTGCGGGTCAACAGCACCACGGGCGGCCCCGCTCCCGCCGCCGTCATCTCCGGTCCGGTGGTGAAGCAGCTTAGTTTCAACTACGGCGAAGGAACCGTTGGCGGGAGCGGCAGCCGGGTGAACGGCACCATCGGCCGGGCGATCCGGCTGGTGCTGTGGAATATCGCCCAGTCACGCCCCGGCGCCCTGTCCGCTTCCACCTTCGGGCATATCGGGCGCTACTCGTATGTGCTGGTGGAGCGGCCCCCGGACGACGGCAACCCGTGGGAGCAGTTCCACGTCACTGCGGCGGGCCTCGGTCCTGACGACAGCGCCGTAACCATGTTTCCCTCCCGCACCCAGGACCAGATCAGCGACGGGGTGGGCAACAACACCTTGGAGGACAAGGCCGCCGTCCTGGCCGACTCCGTTACGCTGGGGACTGCCCAGAAAATGCTGGTGCTGAACCCTCACGTGGCCAACGCCTTCGCCAACGCCGGCTGGAGCAAGAAAGACTTCAGAGACGCCATCATGGCCCGTGCCGTACCCTGGCGCAAAAGTGTCACCACGGAAGCGGTCCACGAGCGCAGCGACTACAGCGGCCGGCTCACGCTGCCCAGCGCTGCGGGGCCGAGGCCGGTCCGGGAGGAACTCCATATTCTGGTCACGGGAGGCTGGTCGGCAGCCCCCGGCTACTGTCTCCGCCTGACAACCTCCCATGGCCAGCAGGCGACCCGCAAGATCGACTGGACGTGGGAGTAACGGTTTCATGGCGAAGCTAACCACCAAGACCTTCCAGGGGATGGACATCGATGAATTCACCAGCCTGGCCTTCCAGGAGGGGTGGATCGACGGGCTGCCGGTGCTCCCGCCCACCGAGAAGCGGGTAGGCGACATCCTCTCCTATGTAGACCGTGACCCTACAGATGTTGTGGGCGTCATTCCTCCCGATGAGGGCGTGGCAACCGTTGAAGGGGTCGCCATCAACTGCGCCATGGCCGGGTGCAAGCCGGAGTACGTTCCCATCGTGATCGCGGCGGTCCAGGCAATGCTGGAAGACGAGTTCCAGCTCCCCCAGGTCCAGACCAGTACGGTGGGCGCCGTACCCTGTGCCATTATCTCCGGTCCCGTTGTCAAGCAGCTCGGTTTCAACTATGACCGGGGAGTGGTCTCGGGGGACGGCAGCCGGGCCAACGGGACCATCGGCCGGGCCATCGCGCTGGTCCTGTGGAACCACGGCCAGGCGCGGGGGGGCCGGTTGTCCCACGCCACCTTTGGTCACCTGGGGAAGTATTGCTATCTGCTGGCGGAGCGCCCACCCGATGACGGCAACCCGTGGGAGCAGTTCCACATCAGCGCGGCGGGCCTCAAGCCAGGGGATAGCGCCGTCACCATGTTCCCCGCCGGAAGCCACGAGCAGTTTCCCACCTACTCCGGTCTCGACATGACATTGGAAGAGGTGGTGGCCGCGTTTGCCCGGGGCTTCGACCGTTTGGGGCACATGCACTCGGCTTCGCAAAGGCTCTTCGTGGTGAACCCCCTGGCCTCCCAACTGTTCGCCGAGGCCGGCTGGAGCAAAACCCAACTGCGAGACGCCATAATCGAAGAGGCGCAGCGCTCGGTCCGCGACTTGAAAAAGACCGGGGGGAGGTCCACCAGGTCCTACTGGTGGGCGGACCTGGTGGACCTCGATGACGACGACGCTCTGGTCCCCGCCATGCCGGCCACGGAGCACCTGAGCATCCTGGTCAGCGGCGGCTGGCCTTCCCCCA
>CAYOAF010000249.1:0-13063 GCA_964401855.1 uncultured Dehalococcoidia bacterium | reverse complement strand
CGGGGTCATGGTCATCTTCTGCTGGACCCAAGTGCTGGCGAACACGATAACCGGTATTAGCACGCTGGATGGGTCCGGCTCGGCCAGGTCCAGCCATAAAAACTTGGGGTCCAGGGGGGCGACGGCGTAGATTGGAAATACCGGGATCCAGGAATAGAACTTCTCCGAAAGCCCCACCAGATCGTCGGGCTTGGAGAACAACGTCTGGATCAGCACGCGGAACAGTCCGATGAGGATCGGCATCTGCACCACCAGCGGCCCCAAGCAACCGATGGGATTGACCCCAGCCTCCCGGTAGGCCCGCATGGTCTCTTGGGAGATGCGGGCACGATCTTTGGCGTAGCGGGTCTGGAGTTCTTTCAGCTTGGGCTGAAGGAGGCTCATCGCCCGCATCTGGCGGATCTGCTTCAGGGTGAGGGGCAGGGTCACCAGCCGGACCAGGATGGTGAACAGGATTATGGCGATGCCCATCTGCTTGAAACTGATGGAGTACAACACCATCAGGGTGTTGAGCATCGGCCGGATAATGAATTCGGTCCAGATGAAATCGAGGGCTTCCAAAGAGCCTACCTCACCACGAAAAGGTCCGGATTAATCACACTGAATATCCTTGTACTCTACAGCCGTGCCAGAGCTGTTGGCGTTGAAACACCAAACTTCCCGCTGGGTGGCCATGTTGACGCGCGTAACAGTACCGTCTTGGGCCCCCACGAACACGGCTTCCCCATCGGCAAAGAGGGGCGCCTTGACCTCCGCGTCGCGGAGGAACAGAGCTGAAATCTCCCGCTTAAGCCCGATGACCGCCTGGCTGGTGTTCAATAAGCTGACTTTTCCGTTCTTTCCGGCTACTGCCAGGCCGCGGGGTACCAGCACCGGCCGGGATACGATCGCGGAACCCATGTCGTGCTTCCAGAGCAAGGTGCCATTACCGTCCACGGCGTACACGTTGCCATCCATGGACGGGGCGAAGATGATCTTCTCGTCGGCCACGGCCCCGGCCCAGAACCAGTTGCCCCCCCCGATCTGCCAGCGCAGGGCACCATCACGGGCATCGAGGGCGTAGAGGTTCTTATCGAATGAGCCGGCTATCACCAGGCCGTTGAAGAGCAGCGGACGCCCGGCCACTACCCCGCCAGTGGTGAATCGCCACAACTCCTCGCCGCTGGTTACATCCAAGGCGTAGATGTTGTGGTCGTGGGAGCCAAAGTAAACGACCCCGGCCTGGATGACCGGTGTCGACCAAATCTTGTCGCCGGTGGTGAAAGTCCAGCGCAACGGGTCGCTGGTCCCTCCTTCAAAAGTCCTGGGCCTGGAGTCGAAGGCGTAGAGGTTACCGTCCTCTGAGCCGACCACGACCAGGTTTCGGTCCAGGTCCAGGGCCGGCCCGGATATCAGAGACTGCAACTCCGGGCCCTGCCCCACCGGGCGGCGCCACCCCTTGTCCTGTACCGTCCCGGACTCTCTGTCGAGGGCGTAGAGGTATCCGTCCACCCCGCTGACATACACCAGGCTTGCGCCGACTACCGGGGAGTCGTAAACACCCCCAAGCCCCCGCTCACATTCCGCCCTGGCAGCAGAACTCCATTCGACACAATAGGTCCATTTGACCCGCAGGCCTTCAAAGCCTGCGTCCTCTAGGGCTTTAACCTGCCCGGTCTTGGTCCCAACGTATACGACGCCGTCGCTGGACTGGGCGGGAACCCAACCGGTGTTTTCGCCGCGCAGGCGGCCGGCGGTGCAGGCGCTCAGCAGAATCAGCAGCGCGACGCACCCGAGCAGAGCCAAGCCCAGTTTGGCCCGTTTCGCCTTTGCCGGCGCCGGCCTCGCCGTTGGGCAGGTGGGGGATGTAGGGCGATTGTAGTTGGAGCTTCGCAACAAATTAACGGAAAACTGCTTTGATATTAGTCATGGCACCGGGTCGTATCCTTTCCCGCCCAGGGGGCGGCAGCGGGCCAGGCGTTTTAGCCCGATCCAGGCGCCCTTGACGAATCCGTGCCTTTCGACCGCTTCTTGCGTGTAATTTGAGCACGACGGAGTATACCGGCACACCGAAGGCAGAAAGGGCGATACGGCCCTTTGGTACAACCAGATGGACAGGAGCACAACGGGCTTCATTCAGGAAATCTCGCGGTGGCGCTTGCGTTGGCGGTGCAGCCTTCGCGGTCCACCAAATGGCTTCGCTTCAACAGGCTGCCGGCGGCCTGGTTCAGTTCCCGGTAACCGGCCTTTTCCGTCCCCCTACGGGCGATGAACACAGCGTCCCAGCCGGCCTTGACTCGGATTTGCCGGACCGCTTCGCGCAATCTGCGTTTCACCCGGTTCCTGACCACGGCGTTCCCGATTCGCTTGCTAACCATGAACCCAAAACGGCTCTGGCCGAGTCCATTGGCGAGGAAACGGATGACCAATAGACGATTGGCTGCGCTGCTGCCGTCTCGGTGGATCCAGGAGAACCGCTTGCTTCCGGTCAGGCGGGACCTGCGTTGCATCGACTGGGACCAGGGCTTAGACCGTAAGCCGGTGGCGTCCTTTGAACCGCCGCCGCCGCAATATGGCCCGGCCGTCAGACGTGCTAGAGCGGGCGCGGAACCCGTGAACTCGGGCCCGGCGGCGTTTCTTGGGTTGATAAGTGCGTTTGGGCATTGATGAGCCACACTCCATGCATGTGATTATATGGGCTTCCGAAATTCCCCGTCAAGGGTTGTGGGGCTGGTTGGTATACGTGTTGGCGCCCGGTACCGGCCCGCTGGCGATATTGTCCATCATATTGAGCCCACCGGAGATCCGAGCCAAAGGGGACCGGCGCCGGGCAGGGTTTCGCTCCGTCTCAAGCTAGACCGGATGCAGCGGATAAATAATGAACCCCGGTTCGAATCGGAGGCTGCATCAAGCGGCCGCTTCGATTCTACCACCGAATACCGTTCTGTGATAGTAGACTTGGGGTGTGGTACGAGGGCCTACGGCCGGGTTTTGTTGAATCCTGGTCCGGCGCAGGCCTGGTTGGGGTCCCGGCCGGTCAACGAGGGAGTCACATTGACTACCTCCCAGGGGCATGTTATAGGTATTCGTGAACTATGCTCCAAGGGGGGTCGAAGCGTATGTCGGGTCCGCAGCATAAAAAGTTCGATTTTGAAAAAGCCCAGATCGGCGAGGATTTGCTGTCCTACGATTATGACCTGACCCAGGAGATGCTGGACGGCTTCCGGCGGGCGGTAGATGATGCCAGAGCGTCTTTCCCGACCATTGCGGCCAGGCATGACAGTTCGGCGTTTTTCATGGCATTCCAAGAGAACACCGATGGAGTCAACGCCGGGTCCGAATTGGAGTTCCACAATCCGCCCATACCCGGCAAAAAAATCAAGGTCACCAGCCGAATCTCCGACAAGTACTGGCGGCGCGACAAGCCGTACCTGGTCGTCGAGGCCACCGCCACCGATGAAGACGGGCGCCTGCTGGAGAAGACGCGCACCTTTCGTATGGTGAAGCCCGACGAAGTGGGCAAGAAATGGCAGCCTCAAGGCTAGAGAGCAAACCAGAGTCCCTGCCGGTTTCCGGGCAGGTTTCTCGGGTCCGGCAATAGATTTACCGGCCATCACCTCTCCAAACGTCCCATAGCGGGGCACTCCCATTCCCCGCGGCCGCGGCCTTCTAGGCCGTGGAGTCGCTACCTTCATGGCCCATTGACCCAGCGGAATATTGCCCTCCGTCATCATCCTTTACCCGCGGTCCGGCGTGCTGCCGCTTCCCGTAGCAAGGCTGTGCGCCGGGCTACAATCGTGAGGCCTTCGCCGCGCCGCCGGTGGAACTGGGTGAGGGCTCCTTTTTTTGCTGACGCCCAGGCACCTGGGTGGAGGCACTTTGGACAGGCAGGGCGGAAGATCGCCATAATTTGGGAACAAGGCGCTCCGGGCTTTGGAGGCAAAGAGATGTATTGGCGTGGGCTGTGGGGTTTCACGATGATCGGCGTCTTCATGCTTTCTAGTTTTGCATATCTACCGTTGGCGTTGGCCAAGGAGCGCTTCAGAGCTATCTTCCATGGAAGCGGGCTCGTCCCAACGGACTCTTACCTGTCTCGATAGGCGACTCGCAACCTCTCGGTCCCAACCCGATGGCCGGGATTCGCCAAATTGAGTGGATCGGCCGCGACGGATGGGAGGTCGAAGCTGCTCGCCGCCCCGGCGTTGGTCCAGGTTGCACGAAATGCGATAGCAATCCTTCAAGAAACTGAGGCTGCAGATGCGCATCAGATATCCGGAAGGCCAACTACTTGTCTTGACCCGTTGCTGCGCCGAATGCGGAGCCGGGCTGTATCTTGCCCTGGGGCGGGTCTGCGACGACATCTATAACCCCAAATGTAGAAACAGCAGCGTTCATCACCCCGCGGGCGGATCGATGAACAGCCCGGTTTGGCAAGCAAAGACTTCCCCGGCACCATCCGGCTCCTACAGCGTCCAAAGCTTCACCTACGCGTAGAAGACCTAGCGCAGAGGCCGCCCACATTTAACGCATAACGCAGCCCCATTGAAGTCCGTACGGGTGTTTAAGCCACCCATCCGGGTTTGAAACAGAGTGATTTTCGCCCCAATTTTTTTACCACGCCCCAACAGCCGTGTAGGAGTAACCATGAAGGGGCAGGGATGCTTGCACACTATCTCCAGCCGTGACTTCAAATATACATTTGTAGCATGGCAAACTGCGAAATGCGTATTCAAGGTGCCACAGTCCATTTGCGAACACTTGCGCTCACAGATGTCGGTAAGACGCACCTCGATTGGAGGCAGGGTGTGGAGACCGCTCAAGACCTCGAATGCCGATCCTCCGACCATGCCCGTCGGCCCATGATACTGTTTGCCGTCGTCACGAATCATGGCGGCAACTACGTCGGAAACATCAAGATAGGCCCGGTCAGTCCCAGGCGTGGGGTTGCCAATGTCCTGGTGAGGATTGGGGGCGAAGATTATTGGAAGAAAGGGGTTGCGGCCGAAGCTATTCGGTTGGCCACCCGCTACGCCTTTTCCTATCTTAGCCTCCGGCGTCTCACGGCGGCAGCCGATGTCAGTGATTTCGCTGCCGTGCAGGCCCATGAAGAGGCCGGGTTTCAAGTAGAAGGCATCCGCAAGAGCCACTCTCGCGGCAACGGAACTGGCGAGAACCGGGTTCTCATGGGAATGGTGGCTGCGGATTGGAGCGCGCAACTGCTTCTCACTTTGCCTACACATCGGACGGCGGGGACGGCGGTGGAATATTTGGCTGCCTGATACCCAGACTTATCCCCTTGGTCCCTTCCAAAAAGTAGCGCTATTCACCGCCATCGCCTGATGTACCTCCCTGAGAACCCCGGCGATTACGATGCGAGTCGTCCTCGCCCTATGCCACAGCCCGTGACGATCCCGTCCTCTCCTGCCGGCGCGTCGTATTACGTCGTTTTCAAAGGTTCCCAAGATTGGTCCCCACATTCCCTTGTACACTTTCCCTTGCCAACCGGAAGTGAGCCGCCACCCGGGCTGTTGCGGGCAGTAGTAAAATGTAATCACTACTGTACCCAAATGACAGCAAACAGAAAGCCAAGAAAATGAACTTGAAGATCTGGCTGAGCCAACAGGGGCTAAGTGTACGGGAGTTTGCGCTCCAGATGGATGTGCCTCTCAAGACAGTTCAAGACTGGGTCTATAGAGAGAAAGATCCGTCTCCGCTAAACACGGAAAAACTCAAGGAGTTCATGAATTGTACCCACTACTGGGTAATTGAGGTCTCGCATGGTCCCCTAAGTGAAGGAACATGTCAACTCTGTGGGAGAAAGCGGGAGTTCAGGAATTCCGAAGAGTTTACTCCTTGGTCAAGCCGGCAAACATCGGCACGTAGCAATGGCACTACGAGGCAAAATGGAAGCAATTGAATAACCCTCCCAGTGGAAGACCCACCTGGGCACTTTCAAAGACCTGCCGGTGGTGTGGTTGATGTGGACCGGGGTCGGGCGTTCACCATTTACAAACACCTCTGGTTCTCCGCCGAGCGAAGGGTTCGGCTAGCGGGTTTCCCCGCGACCCCGCCGGCCCTCTGACAATGACTCCCTGTGTCCCTTCTCCGCTGTATAATAGGGATCGCATGGGAGAGGGAGATGGATGTCGTGGTCCCGGAAAACGGTGCACCGGGAATGCCTCTCCTGCAAAAGACCTAGCCGGCTTGAGGCGGGCAGGTTAGCCAGTAGCCAACTCCGGGCTCGGTGCGGATGTGTACGGGGCGAGTGTTGTCTACCTCGATCTTCTTGGGCAGGCGGCCGATATGGGTGCGCAGCATCTGGGCGTCGCCCTGATGGGGCTCCCCCCAACCTTCGGAGATGATCTGGTTCGCCGTGAGGACCTTGCCACGATGCCGGGAGAGCACGGTCAGCAGCCGGTACTCGGTGGGGGTTAGATGAACGGGATGACCGCCTCGGGTGATGCGCCTAGCCGAGAAGTCCACCACCAAGTCGGCACACTCCATCAGGTCTCCAGGAAGGCCGGCCCAGGTTTGCGCCCGTCGAAGGAGCGCCTTGACCCGGGCCACCAGAACGCTGCCGGCGAAAGGCTTGGCGAGATAGTCTTCTGCTCCCACTTCAAAGCCGCGCACCACGCCCTCCTCGGCGTTCCGCCAAGCTCCCAACGGAGCGCGGAGCGAGGCCGTGGCCTGGATTCCATCTCGACTGCACTGTGCAACCCATGGGACCAAGCGAACTCCCAGGCTTACGACCATCCCCAGGAGGGCCCGCAGTCGCCTGGTATGTATGTACCACTATGACAATCTTAAAAAAACATTCCCGAGGCGCATTGCCTAGTTATCTATCTCAACCGCAAAGTGTGGATTGAACCGTTCTGTTACAGGCTGCGCGCTCAACTGGCTCGCCGCGGTTGACGGGGCGAGAGGCTGTTGCTAGACTCACACGGTCGGCGGCACAGGTTCTAGTACTCAGTCAACTTGGTTTTGACAGGATGTCATTCTGAGAATCGGAGCGACGAAGAATCTCATTGTTAAGCTGAGATTCTTCGCGGAGTCTATCCTTAGCCGAGCCGAAGGGCTCAGAATGACAATTCGCAGATTCAAGTTGACTGAGTACTGGTATCCTGTGCGCGGCCAAGGTGACGCCGGCGAATCTAGAAACAATCCAATAATTCGTAACGAATCTACCGGGAGATCCCGGCACCCACGAACTTGGATTACAGGAGAACCCCATGGCAGATAGGGACATGATCTCCGCGGCGCGCGATGCCGGGCGACAGCTGCTGACCGAGGTAGAATCCAAGGATCTCCTCGTGCAGGCGGGCATTCCTACGACCCCTGCACTGCTGGCCGCCAGCAGGGAGGAAGCGACTCGGCTGAGTTGCCAGATGGGCTTCCCAGCGGTCCTGAAGATAGCTTCATCAAGCATTGCCCACAAGACCGATGTGGGCGGAGTAAGGCTTGACCTGTCCAATGAAGACGAGGTTGGGCGGGCCTTCGATGAGATGATGGCCGCTATCAAGAACGGTTATCCCGACGCTGATATTCAAGGCGTATCCGTGCAGCCGATGGCCCGGCCAGGAATCGAGCTGGTCATGGGCATGTCCAAAGACCAGCAATTCGGACCCGTGCTCATGTTCGGTCTAGGAGGAGTGCTGGTGGAAGTGCTGGGAGACGTGGCTTTTCGCATCGTGCCGCTAACGCCACGGGACGCGGCGCAAATGATCCGGGAGGTCAAAGGCTTCCCCATCCTAGAAGGCTATCGTGGTCAGGAGCCTGTTGACATCGCTGCTCTCGAGGAAAGCTTGCTGAAGCTGTCCCGCTTTGTCGACGAACGGCCCATGATCAAAGAAATGGACCTGAATCCAGTGTTCGCATACAGCGACGGTCTGACCGTGGTTGATGCAAGGATTGTGCTTGAAGACGCGTAGAGATCGCGAGAGGGAGAACAGCATGAGGATCGCCACCGAAAGGATTGACCGAGCCCTGAACCCCCGCACTGTAGCTGTGGTAGGAGACAAGGCAGCCTCGGGCTACCAGTGGCTAAAGAGCATGAGTACCTTTCAAGGGGATGTGTACTCAGTGCAGATAGACCCAAACGACATTCCCGGTATCGAGGCAATGGGGATTTCCAACTACTCCAGCCTCATGGAAATTCCGAAAGACGTAGATTATGTGGTGGTGGCTGTGCCCCGTCGCGTAGCACCTTTCGTCTTCAAGGACTGCATCCAGAAGAATGTGGCAGGGGTAGGCATGTTTTCCTCCGGGTTTGCCGAAACCGGCAACCTCGAAGCGGTCGAACTCCAGGAGAAAATAACTCAGATGGCTCGGGATTCCGGCGTAGTACTACTGGGCCCCAACTGCATGGGACTGTACAACCCCGCCCTTGGGGTCCGCTTTTCGCGAGAACAGTTCGCGGGCGAGGGCGGACCGGTTACTTTCATATCGCAGAGCGGCGGGCACGCCGGGGCCTTCAGCCTCGCCGCTCATGCCAACGGCATCAGGATCAACAAGGTCGTCAGTTTCGGCAACGGCGTGGTGTTGGAGAGCCCCGACTACCTGGAGTATTTCGCCCAGGACGCCGAGACCAAATTCATCGCCATGTACATAGAGGGGGTGAAAGACGGCCGCCGATTCTTTGAGCTGCTGCGGGAGACCACCCCTCAAAAACCGGTGGTCATCTGGAAGGGAGGTCAGACCGCTGAAGGGAAGCGAGCCACCTCATCCCATACGGGCTCCTTGGCGGAGTCGATGGATACTTGGGAGGTGCTCATCAGACAGTGCGGGGCAATACGGGTTGACTCCATGATCGAGTTGTCGGACGTGCTGAAGGCGCTGGTATCCCTGCCGGGGTTTACCGGGGACGGCGTGGGTCTCACCGGGGGATCAGGTGGGCAGTCGGTGTCCATGACCGACGCCTTCGTCAAGTCAGGGCTGCGCGTGCCGATGTTCAGTCAGGAGTCGCTCGACAAACTGGGGGAGTTCTTCCAGGTGATCGGGGCCAGCTACCTCAACCCGGTGGACATCGGGGGCATGAACCGGGACATGACCGAGTCTATAGTGGACATCCTGAACTCAGACCCCAACATTCACGTCGTCGCCATGCAATTGAGTACCCAGGCGTACGCGCGGAACCCCAAGCAGATCGACGATCTGATAGCGGCGCAGATGTCGGCTAGAGACAAGACCCAAAAACCGGTGGTCACGATACTTTTCTCGCCCGACCCCTACGGAGACGGCCACACTCTCAAGGACTTGGACCTCAAGCTGCAAGAAGCAGGGATGCCCAGCTATCCGACCTACGAGCGGGCCGCGCTGGCCCTCAAGAAACTGGTGGACTACTATCGCTTCCATGAGCGTGGGTAGCTAGGCAGAAGGATTTCTCGGAGGGCTCAGCCGCATCTCGCACCGGTACGGCGACGTCCAGGAACATCTCCGAGCCACGATCGGGCCGGCCGGGTTTGACGCAGCACTGGCCCCGGAGGCTGTTGGGCAGCACCGACTGAAATCAGCGGGCAACAATCGGACAACAAACCCTGAAAGACGATAGGCCTCCGGACTGCTCCGGGGGCCTGTTTTCGTGCCTGGATTTGGTAGGGCGTGGGGGATTCGAACCCCCGATCTCCGCCTTGAGAGGGCGGTGTCCTGGGCCACTAGACGAACGCCCCACGTGGCGTCACACGGCGGCTGGCCCAAAAGCGGATGCGACTCGGTCCATGGTACCAGAACCCCTCCAACCTTGTAAACCGATCCTGGTGAACCGAAGCCCGGCCCGGAACGATCCGGACTGAGGGTGGGCATTTGCGGTACCGCCGCCACCACTGCGGGCGACAGCCAGCCGCTCGACACTGGGCGCCGCCCGGCGCGCGGCCAGCTTCCCCTTTTGCGCGATGTCCGGGACCGAGTCCCCACCCGCCGGTGTATCTTTCACAAAGAACACACCCCATCCGCTCGCGACGGATAGGGTGTGCTCACGAACCGTTCTCGCTGGGGCCGGTATTGCCGGCCCGAGACCCGAGGAGCCCTGAGCAAATTTACCCGGACGTGACCTCGAAATCCCCGAACATTGTGAAGTTGTGACCCGGGAAAGTGCACACGAACTGGTATGTGCCGGGTGCCGGAGCGGTGAAGGTGACCTCTCCCGTCGCTCCTGCGGTTAACATTTTGGTGCTGGCGATAACCCTGGCATCACCCGCCTCTACCCAGTCGCTGTCCGGGCCGGCTGCCGTTCCCGCGGAGGCAACGGCATCTTTGGTCCCGGCTTCAACCAAGACCCAGTTATGTTGATTGATGCTGGACACGTTCTCAAGGACCAACACCACCTCATTGCCGGAGCTGGCGGTTAGCCTCTCCTTGTCGAAGGTCAACCCATCGCCGTTGACGCTGATTTCCAACCTTGCTCCGGCCGCGGCAACTGAGGCCTCTGTGAGAGCCTCGGTGGCCGCTGGCGCAGAAGTGGCTGCTGGAGCAGAGGTCGCTGCTGGAGCGGTGGTTGCGGCAGGCCTGGCTGTCGGCGCCTCGCCGCCGCCGCCGCACGCGACGACCAAGACCAGCGTGGCGGCAAGTGCTCCACCGATCAATATGGGTGCAAGTTTCACATTTCCTCCTAAAAAACTCAATTCCGGGTGTTTGCGGCTTTCATCACATCATAGTTGGTATTGCATGTCAAGAAAGAACTGGCCCCAGCGTCGCGTTTTGATTATGATTGACCTGTCGATGAGATCCAATGACAAAACCGTTGCAAAACCGTGGAGAAGGTGGAATTCTCTTGGATCCTGACCGCTCCCTGTTCGCCTTCCGCGGCTTCCCCAGGCTCGGCGCCAAGTGCTGAGATAGTCTGTTCGTCTCGGGGGTTAACTTGGAAATTGGGAAATTTCCGGCCTCCCTCTTGGAGAAATTGTTGGCCAGGAACCCCATTGAGGACCCCAAGGTGATCCTGGGTCCGCGGGTCGGGGAGGATGTGGCGGTCCTGGACATGGGAGAGCGGCTGCTGGTGGCCACCAGCGATCCCGTGACCTTCGCCACCGACCTGATCGGGTGGTACGCCGTGCAAGTCAACGCCAACGACGTGGCGTGCGCCGGGGCCTCCCCCCGCTGGTTCCTGGCCACCCTGCTGGCGCCGGAGCGTTTCTCAGAAGATGAGGCCGAGGCGGTGTTCGATCAAATACTGGAGGCCTGCCGGTCGGTCGGGGCCACCCTGATCGGTGGCCACAGCGAGGTCACCTATGGCATCGACCGGCCGATTATCATGGGCACCATGCTGGGCGAGGTCGAACGGGAGAAGCTAATCAGCACCGGAGGGGCCCGGAAGGGGGATAGCATTGTCCTCACCAAAGGTATAGCCGTGGAAGGTACTGCGCTTCTGGCCCGCGAACGGGGCCAGGCACTGCTGGAAGCTGGGGTCCTCAGGGATAGCATCGCGAAAGCTGCCGGGTGGCTCTCTAATCCAGGTATAAGTGTAGTTAAAGATGCCTGCATCGCCTGTGCCGTCGCCCGGGTTCATTCCATGCACGACGTGACAGAAGGGGGCCTGGCCACCGGGCTGCGGGAGGTGGCCAAAGCTTCCGGTCTCGGCCTAGCGGTGGAGGAAGGGAGCATACCGGTGTTTCCCGAGTGCCGCGAGGTGTGCCAGGCTTTGAGGCTGAACCCGTTGGGTCTTCTGGCGTCGGGCGCCCTCCTGGTGACCTTACCTGCCACGGATGTCCCGGCCCTGCTGGCGGCGCTGGAAAAGGAAAACATCGACGGTTGGGAGATCGGCCAGATGTTGGCACCCGAAGAGGGGTTGCTGCTTACCGGCGCCGGCGGTGAAGCCGCCCTGCCCCAGTTCCCCAGGGACGAGCTAGCCCGCTACTTCGCCTCCACTCTTTGACCTATCTCTGGATCTTCCTGGAGCGGCCTGGCCAAGAACACGAGAAGAGGCTCAGGTTTGAGCTTGATACACTTTTACTGCGTCGGTAAGTTGAGGCAGCGTAATATTCCCACCGCTCACAGTAATTGATACCTTTTTACCCTTAATCAGGTCTGGGCGCTTTACCGCACCGGCCAGGGCTACCGCACCGGCCCCTTCGGCCAAGGTGTGGGCTTTCTCGATCAGGAGACCGATGGCCCTCCGGATGTCATCGTCGCTGACCAGCACGAAGTCTTCCAGGTGTTGCCGCAGGATCGACTGGGGTTGCTCGTAGCCCACCTTGGTGGCGAGTCCCTCGGCGAAGGTCTCCATCTGGGCTTCCACCGGCTCACCATGCTTCCAATAAAGGTAGGCCCCTGGAGCAGCCTCCGACTGCACCGCCACCACTTGAATTCGAGGGTCCACCGCCTTGGCCACGATGCAGGCCCCGGAGGCTCCGCTGCCTCCACCCAAGGGGATAATGATCACGTCGACGTCGGGCAGGTCTTCGATCACCTCCAGCGTCTGGGTGGCAACCCCGGCTATAAGGAGCGGCTCGTTGGCCGGGTGCGCGTATCGGTATCCCTCCTCCAGGGCCAGCCTCTCGCAATGGGCCTTGGCCTCGTCGAAGTTACGCCCGTGGAAGATCAGTTCGGCTCCCAGGGAACGCATGGCCGCCACCTTCAGCGGGTTGGCTTGCTCGGGAAGGGCGATCAGGGCGCGAGCGCCGAAGAGCCGGCAGGCGCTGGCGATCGACTGGCCGTGGTTTCCCGTGGAGGCGGTAATGATGCCTCGGTTCCGCTCCTCCTGGGTCAGGTGCGCCAGCAAGTTGATCCCGCCCCTGCTCTTAAAGGCCCCTAGAGGTAGATACTCATCGTGCTTCAAGTACACCTGAGCATCGAGCAACTCGCTGAGGCCAAGGGAATGATACAGAGGGGTGCGGGGAAGATGGGGTGCTATCGTCTTTCTAGCTTCGTAGACGTCACGTAGCGTGGGTATGTCCATATACTTGCCTCGGCCATGGTCGGGGTGGGCACAGCTTAAGGTAAGCAGCAGCCGGTGTCAACGCGGCGAATTGACTCATAAAAAATGTTACCGAAAGGAGTATCGTTGCCTCACAATAAATGTTACTGAGGGGTGGGATGACGCGAGGCGGAATGAAAGAGTATTTGGAAGCGGTTCAAGGGCGCTACTTGAAGG
>CAYOAF010000248.1:0-17502 GCA_964401855.1 uncultured Dehalococcoidia bacterium | reverse complement strand
GCTGGACTTCGTACCCGTCGAACTCGATGCAGCCGTTCCTGAGGCCCGACTCAATCTCGAGGAAATACTGGACCGGGAAAGGCTCGGCAACCAGGACTTCGGCGCTGAGTATTAGGGCCGGCACCGGGACCATGACCCGGCCGGCGGGCTCGGCAGCCGCCGACGTTGGGGACGGGGCCGGTTCCTCAAGTTGCCCGCCGGGAATACTGGGACACCTCGCGGGCACTGCGTACTCCTCTCCGTTCACCTCGACCGTGTAGGTCTTGCAGGCCTCAATGGCATCGCTGGGTAGTTCAATGCTGTGACTCATGGTCCCGTAGATGCTTGTGCACGGCAGGCCCGGACCAGCCTGTCTCAGGTTCGTCACCTGGAGCCGGAAGGCCTCGCCGTCGCGGGTCAGGACGTAGTCCTTGAAGGTCTCGCAGCTGTTCAGCCCCCCCCGAGACCACCTTGAGGGTGGAGTTCGGCGGCTTGGCCGCCCCCTTCTCGATCTTGACGCTCTCGATGGGCGCCGCAACCTCGATGACGTCATGCACGTCAGGCACATTGGGGCTGTCGGCGCCGTTGTCCCTGCTGGAGCAGGCTATGGTGATCTACACCGCGATGCCGGCTGCCAGAGTTGTGGCGATTCGAGTTAAGGGCTTCATTGTGGTCCGCTCCTTGCTGTCCGGTTGCTTGACCTATCACCGGTTATGACGAGAAACGGAGTGATTTTGTTCCCTAGTCCCTGTTCCAGCCAAAGGCGAAGCGAAATCGTTAGCTGGCGGGACCCCGGGCCGGAGCTTTGCTCTACCGAGTATGGCGTCTCGCAGACGGCTTGATACCCGGTCCGTCTTTCCAGCCCTTCCGCGATGAGCGCCACCAGTCGTGGGCCAGCGCATCAGGCATCGAGCCGGGGCGGTGAGGGAAAGAAAGGAGAGCCACGCAGACCTGTAAGCCGGGTTCTGTATCCAGCAGTGCCGCGCCGCGAGCGGCGGGACCGCGGGGCGGTGACCATCTATCTAGCCCGCCCAAGGGCCGCTGGGGCCGTTGGGCTCCCGCGCAGTGCGGGACGACGTTACCATCGGGGTCGAGCGGCCAACCCGGGGACGGGCCGGGCACCCATAGTCCCCCTATTCGGCCTTGCTCCAGGTGGGGTTTGGCCGTCGCTGTGTCACCACAGACGACCGGACGCTCTTACCGTCCGATTTCACCCTTATCCCGACAAGCCGGGACGGTATGTTTCTGTGCCACTTTCCGTCCCCTGCGGCGGCAAGGCCGCCACAGAAGCCTGGGCGTTACCCAGCACCCTGCCCAGCGGAGCCCGGACTTTCCTCCCCGGCGTCCCAACTGGTTGGGCCGCCGCGGCGGTCACCCGGTCTACCTGGCCCTCCGCCAAAACTCTAGCATAGCCCCCCCAAAGGGTCAACATAAGGGTCAACTTGAGGCGAGCGCAGCAGAAACTCGTCTTTGCCCTGACCCAAATGCCTGACCACCCACCACGGTGACTGGGCTTTACCGGCCAACCCTGTCCGGCAAAGGCGGGATAAACGAAGGCCAATGCACTCCACAAGGGCCGGTTTGGGAAACAACATCGGGGTAAGGGACTGCCGGGTATTCGCACGAGGCCCCCCTACGGATGTCAGGAGGCCAGGGACGAGGAAAAGACTTCCACGGCCAAGTGGCTACCCGGGGAACAACAGCCGCCCGCAACTGTTGCACAGTACGGTATGGCGGCCGTTTCTCACCCGCTGCTGCTGTTGGGTAGGCAAAGCCATCCGGCACGCCTGGCACAACCCCCTTTCCATCTTGGCAACTGCCAGGCCCGCCTTCGACTGGCGCAGATTCTCGTATTGTCCGATTGCCGCCGCATCCAGCGTGGCGGCCAGGCTATCCCTCTTGGCTGCCACCTCATCGTGTTCTGCGGTCAGCCGCGCTGTCTGCTCTTTCAGCTCCGCCTGCCGGGTTTTCCAGGCGCTCTGGGCGTTGGCAAGCCGCTGAGTCAACGCGGCGTGGTTGGTTTGCGACTCTTCGGCCTTCACTGAAAGCTCCACCAGCTCGGTGGCCTGCCGCTGCACTATCTCCCGCGCCCGAGAAGCCTCTTGCTCCAGGCTCTCCAAGTCCCGGGGGTTAGTGATGGCCCCGCCGTAGAGCTGTTCGTCCAGGTGGGTGGACCGCTCCCGTTGGCCTTCAGCCTCCAATTGCTGGAGCCGTTGCTGGCTCTGCAACTCTTGGAGACGCTCGGCTTCCTCTAGTAGCCCTGTTTCCAATTCGTCCACCGCCAGGCCGTCGCTGAGTTCTTGCTCGGCCGTGCCCGTCTCCTCCCGTATGCGATCCAGGACCAGATCCAATTCCTGCAAAAAGTACAGTTGCCTGACGTTTGTCATGTTGGCGTCTCTTGGGTCCTTTCTGGAGATCCCGCGGTGGCCGGTAGCACTTCCATGATTCTAGGAACCACGGCGTCGATTGTCAACGTTGTGGTCCGGCCCACGCCTGGGACGCCCGCCGGCTGGTGCACTTTGCATAATGCGTTGACGGCCTCCGGCGGGCTGATGGTATCCGGTATAGCATGGGGGCCGGAGGGCTGAAAAATGCTCGGCCCGGCATCTCGAAGGGTTACCAGGCCGGGGTAGGGCCCTCGGACGGCAGGAGTACCTCATGCGCCTGGATAAGTCCTCCAAGGTTGTGGGGAACCCAAGAGGGTGGAGCGGTCCCACTGGGGAAACCCCGGCCGGAATCAGGAGAGGCGCCGGGTTAGAGCCTGGCTCCCATCCAGCAGTTCCTTGAAGACTTCCTCGACGCTGGTGATCTCCGAGATGAGGCCGGCGCCGGCGCCGGTGTAGGCAATTCCGGCATCCAGGTCGCCATCGACCATCGCCGCCCGGGCCCGGGCCATGCCCAACTCGGCCTCCCAGGCGTTGAAGTCGTTTTCCGGGCCGCTGAGGCCGTTTTCCTTCAAACGAAGGGCCATTCCGTTGCGCAAGACCCGGGTCGGCCAGCGGTCGCCGCCGACGATCACGGTGCCACTGTCGATCGCCGCCACAATTGCCTCTTTGTAGTTTTGGTGGGACATGCACTCTCGGGTGGCGACGAACCGGGAGCCCATTTGCACTCCCTGCGCCCCTAGGGCCGCCGTAGCCACGTACCCGCGGGAATCGATGATTCCACCGGAGGCAACAACCGGAATCGAGACCGATCCCACGACCTGGGGCACCAACACCATGGTCGAGACTTTGTCAGGCCCCCGCAGGCCTCCACCTTCGAACCCTTCCGCGATGACGACATCGACCCCCTGAGCCTCGGCGCCACGAGCGTGGCGGACTGTGGCCACCTGATGGATCACGGTGACGTCATGCTCTTTGAGGATGCCGGTGCACAGGGCAGGGCTGCCGCCATAGGTGATGGCGATCCGCATGCCCTCTTGAACGGCCACCTGTATCATCTCGGACATGCGGGTATGAGGCAGGTACAGCGCGACCCCGAAGGGTTCATGGGTCAACCGCTGGACTTGGCGTATGTTTGCTTGCAAGTTGGCCACCTGGTCATCGTTGGGCTCCGAGCCGGCTGTCGGATGCAGCACGCCTAGCCCGCCGGCAGAGGAGACCGCAGCCACCAACTCTGGATTTGAAACCCACGGCAATCCCGCTTGCAAGATGGGATGTTCGATGCCCAGGATTTGGCAAACCCTGCTCCGCTTCATAACACCTCTTTCGGCTCAAGGGCTCCGGGCCGAAGTGTGACCGATTTTACGGCGGGGTTCGACCACTGTCAACCGGTGGAAGGCCCGGTTCACCGGAGGTGATGTCCGGCTGGGTTTGTTTCGGCGGCGCCGCCCGGCAGGGTCAGCCGGCGAGGCAGAAAAACCCGAACGTTGCCCTGGGGGAAGGTGATTCAGTGTTGCTGCCTTGTAGTAATGCTCTCATTCCGCTATAGTTCTTGGCACGTCTAAGGTATCGATGAAACCCCTCTTGCTTGGATTGGGCGTCCTGCTGCTGATGGCGTGCGGCGGGGCGGCCGCAACGGCATCAGCAGTGCCAACGGCCACGCCTGCCCCTACTTCTACCCCTGTGCCCACGGCGACCCCCCACGCCCACCAACACTTCGCTCCCATGGCCCACCGAGACGCCGCCCCTGCCGTAATCGCTCTGGGGAACGAGGTCCTGCCGCAACACCGGGTCAAGGAAATGGTGGGGAATACATTACTGTGATGGACTCTGGTTCGACCTCCTTAGGGCATGGCTTCAGCCGGCCGTAGGAGCTTACTCCAGAATCACGTTGTCGATCAGCCGGGGTATGCCCAGTTGCACCGCCACCGACACCATGGCCCGGCCGTCAACCGTGTCCAGCTCTTCCAACGACTCGGCGTCGGCCACGCTCACGTAATCGATACGCTCGATGAGAGGCTCGCCTTCCAGGACGCTCCTGACCTCCCGCCGCAGCTGGTCCGCGTCCCTCACCCCTTGCTTCCACAGTTGCCCGGCGCAGGTCAGTGAACGGTAGATAACCGGGGCCGCCTTCCGCTGCTCAGGAGTCAGGTACACGTTGCGGCTGCTGAGAGCCAGGCCGTCTGTCTCGCGCACCGTGGGGACGACCACGATCTCCAGCCCCAGGGCCAGGTCGCGCACCAGCTGGCGAACCACCACCGACTGCTGGCCGTCTTTCTGGCCGAAGTAGGCCCGGTCGGGCCGCACCAGGGTGAATAGCTTGGTGACCACAGTGGCGACGCCCCGGAAGTGGCCGGGGCGGTGAGCCCCTTCCAGCTTGCCGGCCAGGCCGCCGACATCGACCCAGGTATCGAATCCCGGCGGATACATCTCCTCCACGCCGGGCATGAAGACCAGGTCGGCTTCTTCTTGGCGGAGGAACTCCAGGTCGCGGTCCAGGTCCCGCGGGTAGCTTGACAGGTCTTCCTGGGCCCCGAACTGGGTGGGGTTGACGAAAATGCTGACCGCCAGGGTCCTGTTTTCCCGGCGCGCCCGCTTCACCAGGGCTAGGTGTCCCTCATGCAGCGCCCCCATGGTCGGCACCAGACCCAAGGGTTGAGGGGCTTCCCGGCAGGCGCGGGCAATTTCGGGGCCGGTCTCTAGCAGACGCATATCGCTGCCCGTGACCTTGTGCCGGGATCATTGAACAATGGTCAGCTCATCTAGGACCGCTTCATCCATGGTAAAGCTATGCTCCTCGGCGGGGAAGGAGCCTTCCTTGACCTCCTGGGCATACCGGGTGAAGGCCTCTCGAATCGTTTCGGCCAGGGAGGCGAACCGCCTGGTGTGCTTGGGCACGAAGTCGGTGAACAGCCCCAGCATGTCGTGGAGCACCTGCACCTGGCCGTCGCATCCGGCGCCGGCGCCGATCCCGATGGTGGGAATGGTCAGCCGTTGCGAGATGAAGCGGGCCAGGGAAGTGGGAACCAACTCCAGCACGACCGCGTAGGCCCCGGCCTGCTCCACGGCCTGGGCGTCCCGGAGGAGTTGCACCGCCTCCCGGCGGTTGCGGCCCCGCACCCGGTAGCCCCCGAAAGCGTGGACCGATTGGGGGGTGAGGCCGATATGCCCCATCACCGGTATGCCGGCATCCACTACGCGCCGTATGGTCTCGGCCACTTTTTCTCCGCCCTCCAGCTTGACAGTGTGAGCGCCGCCCTCCTGCATCAGCCTGGCGGCGTTGGTCAGAGCTTGAGACGTGTCTATTTGATACGACATATAGGGCATGTCGCCCACAGTCAAGGAACGTTTGACGCCCCTGGCCACGGCCTTGATGTGGTGCACCATGTCCTCCATGGTCACCGGAATTGTGGAATCGTGGCCCAGCATCACCATGCCCAGGCTGTCACCCACCAAGAGAATGGGGATTTCGGCCTCGTCGGCCAGCCTGGCAGAGGTGTAGTCGTAGGCCGTGATCATGGGTATCTTTTCGCCTCTGGTCTTCATCTCTGCGATGTGCCGGATGGTTACGCTGCGCATAGTGCCGACCTCCCGCCGATCGTCAGGGTGTGGGGACCGTCGCAACCGGCCCCATGATTGAAGCGCCGCTCATTCGGCGCCTGAGTAGTGATCGATCAGCTCTTGCATGGCAAGCAGTTGGCCGGGGCCCACGCCGCGTTGCGCCACCAGGGGCAGCGAAGCGCGAATCAGAGCGCAGTAAAGAGGCACCAGGTGAGGCAGCCTTTGGGAAAGGGCCTCCAGGTGGCCGCAAATAGTGGCGACGTCGCCGCGGACCGTGGGACCGGTGAGGCTGGCGGCCACCCCTTGCCGCGCCACGTTCTCCACGGCCCCCTCGGCCAGAGGATGCAGAGACTCGACGGCCTGCTTGGCGGAGAAGCCCATGCCCTGCCAGACCTCGACGGCGGCCTGTATCACGGCTGCCAGCATGGGGCATGCCAGGACCGCGGCCGCGTGGTAGAGGGGCCGGTCGGCATCGGAGATCGAAACCGGGCGTCCTCCCAACTCCGAGACCAGTTCTTGCAGAAAGCCGGCCAGCCATCCCTGCCCCGATACTGCAAAGGCGACGCCGGACAGTCTGGTGGCGGCGTCCTCCGGCTGGTCTAGCCCGGCAAAGGTCTGAAGCGGATGCAAGGCTCCGGCGAGCGCACCTTGCTGAGACGCGGGTCGGAGGACCTCGGTTGACGCCGCTCCGGAGCAGTGGACCACACCCTGGCCGGCACGCCAGGCGACGGCGGCAGCCACCTGGCCGATGGCCGAGTCAGGTGTGGTGATGAATACCAGGTCGGCGGCGTCGGACAGCTCCTGCGCCGTGGCAAAAACCCTGCAGCCGGGGAGCCGGCCGGCCAGCCACTTGGCGGAGCTTTTGCTCCGGCTGTGGGCCGCGATCACCCGGTAGCGGCGGGCGGCCAGCGCCAAGGCCAGTCCCTTGCCCAAGGTACCCACGCCGATGAACCCGATGGCCGGGTTGCGCTCATCCATGGGTCACCTCCGACAACGCGGGGACCCCTCCCAGCCCGGTTGCCGTTTCGACTGCGCGCAGCACCGCCTGAGCCGTCACCTCCACCACCGCCGCTCCCAGGACAGTGAGGTCCACCGGGGGACGGGACCGGCCGGTGGCCATGGCGAACATGGTGTCGCCGTCCCGGACAGTGTGGCAGGGGCGGATGGTGAGGGCCAGGCCGTCGTGGCTGACCGAGGCCAGATAATTGGCTTCCTCGCGGTTCACCAGTGCGTCGGTCGCCACCACGCCGATGGTGGTGTTGGTCAATGGGGGAGCTTCGCTGGCGGTCCCCTCTTGAAGCACCAGGGCCATCGGGTCGTCGTAGCCGCCGTTTCGATTGCGGGGCCCAGCGAGCAGGCGACCGGAGCGGTGGTCAGAGACGCCGCCGTAAGCATTGACCGCCACTGCCGCGGCCACCACCGCGCCGCTGGGCAGCCTCAAGCTGGCGGACCCGATTCCCGACTTCACGGCGCTGGCCAGGCCGCGGACCTTGGCGACGGTCGCGCCGGTGCCGGCGCCCACGCTGCCTTCCTCCATGGGCTCGGACCCGGCCGCGAGGCAGGCGGCGCGCCCTTCATCCGGGCCGGGCCGGACCTCCGACGTTATCAGGCCCAGGTCGAACAGAATGGCCGCGGACACGATGGGAATGGTCGTGGGGCCGACTTTAACGCCGATGCCCCGCTCGGCCAGATAAGCGGCCACCCCAGAGGCGGCGTCCAGCCCAAAGGCGCTGCCACCGCTGAGAACCAGGCTGTGCACGCTGTCGATCCGGTGCACCGGCCGCAACAGGTCCGTCTCCCGGGTGCCCGGAGAGCCGCCCCGCACGTCGACGCCGCCCACGGCGCCTGCGCGGCAGATTATCACGGTGCAGCCCGTGGCGTTGACTCGGTCGGTGTAGTGCCCGGCTTCCAGCCCGGCAACCGCGGTTATCGTGGGGTTCAACCGGCCCTCCGCGAGACGTTTGGAAGGCGAAAGCCGAGGGCAAAAGAAAAGCCCCGACGCGTCGGGGCGTACCTAGTAGACCCTGTCTTGTTGCCGGCCGTCTTGGTCCACATCAGATCCCAGCGGCCCACCCGATCATTAGTCAGGGGGGATTACGAAGGCTCATCCCCGCTCAGGGTGGATGGCAACTTCATTGTAAGCACATCCGAAAGGGGTGTCAACCTGATGTCCTATGGCTGAGATTCACATAACAACGACCCAAATTCGAAGGCTTGGCCCCTGGGATAAACCCTTCTCGGCAAACCGTCAGCCCGAATCCAACAATTGCCGCCTTGAACTTGCCGAAGCCGCCAGCGGGAAACCTCTGCCGAGAGGGGTCGTTCTTATGACCCTGGATGGCAGGGGCGGGTGGAGGCTAGGTGCCCAATCAACTTGACTCTTAAATGACAATTACCGCTCAGAATGACATTCATCAGCAATTAAGTTGCCTGAATGCTAGGCGCCCGGGGCAGCCTCTTTCGAGGATAGGGGGACCAGTATCACAATGAGCGCCGCCACCACCGTGAGCGCGCCGGCGTAGTAGTAGATAGAACCGTATCCCCCCAGGTGGTCGATGACGAGCGTGGCGATGAAGGGAGCGGCGCCCCCTAGTGCCCCATTGAGGCCGAAGATCAGGCCTGTCGCCGTGGCTTCCGTCCCTCTTCCTGACACGTCCAGGACGGCTGCTAGGACGATCTGGTGCAGGGCGAAGCTGAAGAGGCCCAGACCCGCCAGGATCACCGGCAGCAGGAAGGTGTCTCCGGCGCTGACCACCAGGAGGGCCAGGAAGGCGGCAGAAACCATTCCGGGCGCCAGGACCTTTTTTCGCCCGAACCTATCGGATAACACTCCCAATACCGGCGCCGAGATTACCCCCATTCCGGTGAGCAGGGCGTAATGGACCCCGGCACTGAAATGGCCCATGCCCAACTCTTCTTCCAGGTAGAAAGGGGTCCAGTGGAACAGCGCGTTCAATCCCACGCCTCGAAACGCGGCTGCCAGCACCAGCCACAGAACGACGGGATTTCTGAGCAGTACCTTGGTTTCCTGAATCTGGGCGCGCAGCTTCTTCCGTTCAGACCTGGTCCCGTCCGTGCCAAGATTCTTCAGAGACCACCAAATGAAGACGGCCGCCAGCAGGGCCGGGGTGGCGTAAACGAAGAGCACGTTTCGCCAATAGAATAGGCTCAAGAGCCCCCCGGCCAGGAGCGGGCCCAGAATGTTGCCCGCGTTCGCCCCCAGCCCGTGCATGGATATGGCGAAACCCCGGCGGTCCGGGAAGCGTTGGGACAGGGCAGCCGTCGCGGGCAAATGCCACATTGCCCCCGGCACTGAAACCAGGATCACGGCCAGGACCAGCAAAGGAAAGGTGGGCGACGCCCCCACAGCCAGGAAGGAGACGGCGGACCAGAGCATGCAGCCGGTCAAGATCAAGCCCCACTGGCTTCTCAGGATATCCACAAAGATGCCGCCCCCCAGGCTTACCACGCCAAATCCGGCCTGACGGATCCCGAGGAGGCTGGCCACTTGCAAGTTGCTGAGCCCCAGTCCGTTGGTGATCGCCGGCATGAAAACCGGGAAACCATGGTCGTAGAGATGCTGAGCGGCATGTCCGAAGGACAGGCTGCCCAGTATGAAACCGCGGGAGTTTTTCCCTTCTGCCGGGGCCGGCAAAGCCTCTTCCACTACGTTGCCTTTAGAAGCAATTGGGCGCACCTGGCTGATTCTATGCTGATGTCGCGCGTCCCGCAAGTCCGCCTCGCCATCAAATCCCTCATCGACCTCCTTGCGCCGGACAGCCGAAAACTGCCGGGAAGTTGGGCAGGGAATCCTGAGCCGGTCCGGGTCCGTTACACCTGCGGTAGCGATATGGTATGCTACCGCAGGATCCCGTCCCCGGCCCGCCGGTCAGCCTTCATTGAGAATGTACAGGGTGGCCATATCGTTAGGCGAAGGAGGCAAGCGGAGATGTTTCGCATCAACCACATCCACCTCAAGGCCCCGGATCCCAGGGCAACGGCCGAATGGTACGTGGACAAGTTCGGCGCCAAGATATTCGGTGAGGGAAAGGGTCTGGGAGACTCCCACACGGTGAGGATGGACATCGAGGGAACCCACGTCTACGTCACCAGCGCCCCGGCTGGAGAGACGCTGCCAGATGGCAACTCCGAGTCTCACTACGGGTTGGAGCATTTCGGCTTCGATACCGATGACATCGAGGGGGCGATGGCGAGGCTTCAGGCCCAGGGGGTCAAGGTATTGCTGCCCGTTACACCGGGGGCTTCCGGCAACAAGATCTCCTACATCGAAGGACCGGACAACGTCCGCATCGAGTTGGTGCAACCCAGCCCCTAGCAGACCGGCGCCACCCAGGATGAATCTCCGCTTGGCTGGCTCATGCCCGAGTCAGCGCCGGCCCGGCGTTGCAACAATCGATCACGAGTTAAGGAAGGGAGCAGCTCGATATGGTCTACGCTGGACTCAGTTTGGAGGGGCGGGTAGCGCTGGTTACTGGCTCCGCCCACGGTATCGGCGGCGCCCTGGCCGTTGGATTGGCCGAGGCCGGGGCGGAGGTTGCGGTCTCCGATGTACCCGGCCGGCTGGCCGAAGCCAAGTCCGTGGCCGAGCAAATTGAAGAGTTGGGCCGCCGCAGCGGAGCCTACCAGCTGGACGTGCTGGACCTGGCCGGGGTGCGAGCCACCATTCAGCAGGTGGCGCGGGACTTTGGCCGGCTGGACGTGCTGGTCAACAACGCCGGCATCCGCATCCACAAACCGGCGCTGGAGGTGACGGAAGAGGAGTGGGACGCCGTCATCGATATCAACCTGAAGGGCGTCTTCTTCTGCGCTCAGGCCGCTGCCCGGTTCATGATCGACCAGGGTGGGGGCCGCATAATCAACATCGCCTCTCAGCTTGCCGTCGTCGCCAGGGAGGACCGGGTGGCCTACTGCGCCAGCAAAGCCGGGGTGGCCAACATGACCCGGGCCCTGGCCCTGGAGTGGATGAAGCATGGCATCACCGTAAACGCCATCGGCCCGGGGCCTACCAACACGCCCGGATCGCTGGCCGCCAACCCCCGCACTCCTCAGGAGGAGCAAGAGGGTCTGGCCCTCCAATCACCTCTGGGCCGGCGCATGGACCCGAAAGAATTGGTGGGAGCGGCGGTCTACCTGGCCAGCCCGTCGGCCGGTGCCACCACCGGCCACCTGCTGATTGTGGACGGCGGCTGGACGGCGCTTTAAAGCAGTGGTCAGCTCTCAGCAATCAGCTTTCAGCTGCTAGCCCGAGCCGATGCTGAACGCTGACCGCTGGCCGTTTTGAACAAGGAGGCTCCCATGAAGTTCGGCATCATGCTGCCCCATTATCGGCAAGTGGCCTCCGCCGACGCCATTGCCCGCGTGGCCAGGGAGGCGGAGCGCCTGGGTTATGACACGATATGGGCCTGCGATCACATCATCATCCCCAACGAAGCCGTGGACCGCTACGGCGCCGTGTTCTACGACCCCTTCTCCGTGCTTGCCTACGTTTCGGCCTGCACCAGCAGGGTCGGCCTGGGCTCCAGCGTGTTCATTCTACCCTACCGCAACCCCATTCAGGTGGCCAAGGCCCTGGCAACGATTGACTCCCTTTCCCATGGAAGGCTCATCGTTGGCGTAGGGGTGGGCGCACTCACGGCTGAGTTCGTGAATATCAACGCGCCCTACGAAGACAGGGGTGACTACAGCGACGAGGCCCTTCGTATCTTCCAGGAGCTGTGGACCAACGCCGATCCCCAGTTCGAGGGAAAGTACTACCGGTTCTCCGACCTCCAGTTCTACCCCAAGCCGGTGCAACAGCCCAATCCGCCCATTTGGGTCGGCGGCAACACCCGCCGGGCCCTGCGGCGGGCGGTGGAGTTCGGCGACGTGTGGCACCCCACCAGGGCCAGCCCGGAGATGCTGAACGAAAGTATGCCTCGCCTGCAACGGCTGGCGGAACGGGCGGACCGGGACCCCGGGGAGATTGGGATAGCCGTGCGGCAGCCGTTGAAGATCGTCTCGGACCCGGCCCAAGCCCCCGACTCGTGGCTGCTGTTCGGCACCGTGGAGCAGGTCATAGACGGCGTGGGAAAGTTCGGAGAGGCGGGGGTGGGCCACTTTGTCCTGGACACCTTCTACAGCATACCGGAACTGCACGGCGAGAACGTGGAGACCATGCTGGAAACCATGGAGCGGTTCGCCACCACGGTGATGCCCCAATTCGCCGAGGACTAGCCGCCGGCCTGAGTTGCCTCTGACCGCTGAATGCTGATCGCTGAAAGCTGGAAATCCAGGAGTTGAAATGGGTAAGTTTGACGGCAAGGTGGCTCTGATCACCGGCGCCGGCCGCATGCGGGGCATCGGCCACGGAGCGGCAATTGCCTTCGCCAGAGAAGGGGCCCACGTGACCATAACCGGCACCGGGCGAGACCCTCAGAGCTTCCCACCCGATGAACTGGCTGCCGGCTGGAAGGACATCGAAAGCGTGGCCCAAGAGGTCCGAGACCTGGGCCCCGGCGCTTTGCCCCTGGTGGCCGACGTCACCAATGCCGGCCAGGTGCAGACCATGGTGGACCGCACCCTGGCCGAGTTTGGCCGCATTGACTTCCTGGTCAATAACGCCAGCGCACGCCGCATGGGGGCCTGGGGTCCCTTGGTGGAGCTATCCGTGGAGGCCTGGCGGAAGGAGATCGACGTCAAGGTCACGGGGACCTTCCTCTGCACCCAAGCGGTGGCCCAGGTGTTGCTGCGCCAGGGCCAGGGCGGCAGCATAGTGAACGTGGGTTCCATCGCGGCCAGGGTCGGCAGGCCCGACGATGTGGCTTATGCCACCGCCTGCGGAGCGGTGGACACGTTCACCATGAGAGCCGGCAAGGCCCTGGCGACCCACGGGATAAGGGTAAACTCCGTGAATCCGGGGACTACCGACACCTCCCGTAACGACCTAATGTATGGGTATCCTAGAAACCAGTTGTGGACCAGTCGCGTGGAAATCGTCCCCCTGGGCCGGGTCGCCCAGCCGGAAGAGGTCGGCAACTTCATTGCTTGGCTTTGCAGCAAAGAGGCGGAGTTCATCGTGGGCCAGTGCATCAACATGGACGGGGGCCTGTCCGCCTGAGGGGTCGGATCGCGGTTCGAGATCATGCCCCATCGGCTGTTGGCCGGGTGGCTCGCAAATGGCTTGGTGACAGGTCCGTCGTCCCGGCGAAGGCCGAGGTCCAGCCAAGCCCTCTCTGGATTCCGGCCTTCGCCGGAAAGACGGTGGCGGGGAGGGAATGCGGCACAACTTCGCTGGCGCAAAGCTATCTACAAGACAGTACACCAGCGTCTCCCTTCTCACCCATGGGCCTTGATTGGTGAGTGACAGGCGCGGCCCGCTCCTGGACCCCTTTCGACGAGGCGTGGGTAAAAGCCGGATGCTTCAGGAGGATTTCATGGGCAAAATGGACGGGCTTGTTGCCATCGTCACCGGGGCCAGCCGTGGCCTGGGCCGGGCCATCGCCAAGGAGTACGCCCGGGAAGGGGCCAAAGTGGTTGTTTGCGCCCGGCCCCGGTCCCCAACAGGGTTGGCGGGGAGCGTCGAGGAGACCGCTGGGGGCATCCAGGCCGCCGGGGGAGAGGCTTTTGCTGTGGCCTGTGACGTGGCAGACGAGGCGCAGGTCTCGGAGATGGTCCGGCAGGTGCTGGAACGGTACGGCCGGATAGACGTGCTGGTGAACAACGCCGGGATCATGGTGCTGGGCGAGAGTATCCTGCAAATAAGCCCGGCCCAGTGGGACCTGTCCATCGCGGTCAACCTGCGGGGGCCATACCTGACCTGCCGTGCCGTTCTGCCGACAATGATGAGCCAGAGGCGGGGCAGTATCGTCAACATCGGCTCCCGAATGGGAAGCCACAGTATCCGGGGGGGAGGGGTGCTCTACAGCGCCAGCAAGGCGGGCCTCCACATGTTCAGCCGGAACCTGGCCGACGAGGTCCGGGAGTACAACATCGCGGTCAACATCCTGCGTCCCGGCGCTTTGAAGAGTGAGGGCTCGGGGGCCATCCCCTGGACCAAACAGGACTGGGACCAGCGCGATGAGCCCGAAGTCGTCGGCCCCAGTGCCGTGTACCTGGCGTTGCAAGACGCCCGGTCGTTCACCGGAAACCTGGTTTTGCGTGTGGATTTTGGCAAGACCTGGGGGACGTAGCTGTCAGCTATCAGCCTTCAGCCAGATGCCGGGCGCTCCGCGCTCGGCTCGGAAGCGCGGGAGACCTTGAGCGCTGTTGCCGGTGTTGCTGAATAGAGGCTCCTCCAGCTTGACGCCGGGTCCGATTTCATGGAAGATGGTGGGGATAAATCAGGACTTGGGCGAATTTGGATTTGAACGGAGGCCGCTATGCCTGATCTAAACCAGGACGAGATACGGGCCCTGGGCCACGCCGTGGGGTTGGAGATACAGGAGCCGGAGCTTACTGAGGTGATGCACAGCCTCAACGCCCTTCTTGAATCCCTGGACCAGATCAACCCGCCAGGGTTGGAAAGTGTCGAGCCCCTGCCCATCATTCTGCCCTCGGTCTAGGTCTGTCCGGTAACCCACCCCCGTGGACCGGCGATCCGCCCCTCACCCCGAGAGGCGGATGCTTTCTCCCTCCAAGGTCCGAGACGGGCGCCTAGCCCTGGGTTAGCTCCCGCACCGCTTCCGTGAACGCGGGCACCACCTGGCTCCAGTCCCCCACCACCCCGTAGCGCGACTCTCTGAAGATGTTTGCTTCGGAGTCCTTGTTGATGGCGACGATCACCTTGGACCCGGAACACCCGGCCATGTGTTGACTGGCGCCGGAGATCGCAACGGTGATGTAAAGGTCGGGGGTAACGGTCTTACCGGTGAGGCCCACCTGGTAAGCAACGGGCACCCAGCCCGAGTCCACCGCGGCGCGTGAGGCTCCGACCGCTCCGCCCAGGATCTTGGCCAGTTCCTCCAGGGGCTGGAAGCCGTCTGGACCGCCCAAGCCGCGACCGCCGGCGATGACGATTCTGGCGTCTTCGAGCTTGATCCCTGTGGCCTCTTCCTGGACCACTTCCACTACCTTAGTCCGGGCCTGGGAAGCGTCCAACTCCACCGGGAACGAGACCACCTGTCCCTGGCGGGCGGAGTCTGGTTCTAGAGGTTCGTACACCTTGGGGCGCACGGCGGCGATTTGAGGGGTATAGTCGCAGCTAACGACGGCCACGGCGTTCCCGCCGTACACGGGGCGGTTAGCCAGAAGCTTTTTGGCCGACGCGTCCACCGAGACCTCCAGGCAGTCCTGGGCCAGCCCGACACCCAGGCGAAAGGCGAGCCGTGGGGCCAGGTCTCTGCCCTCATTGGTGCGGCCGATCAGGACAACATTCGGGCTAGCCTCCTGGCATAGGGCTTCAAGGGCAGAGAGGAAATGGTCGACGTGGTACTCGGCAAGCAAAGGATTGGTAACCGCATAGACTTTATCCGCGCCGTGGCTGATCGCCTCCTGGGTGGTTTCTTCCACGCTGCTGCTCAACAGTCCGATGGCCAACTCCTCTCCCAGTTCGTCGGCAATCTTGCGGCCCGCCGCCAGTAGTTCCTGAGAGGTCGTGCTCAGGGCGCCGCCAGCGATCTCCCCAAGGACCAGGACTCCCTTTGCGTCTGCCATGGTCGCCTCCACCAGTGATTTGCAAACTTCTCAGTGTGAACGGTCTGTTCGAATACCCCCCCCCATCGTTCCGCGCCGGTCGGCCAAGGGAGGAGGGCAATTCGTCCCGGACGGCCGGTGTCTGAGGGCCGGTTAGAGCAGCTTGGCCTCCCGAAGTTTCAACGCCAACTGCCGCCCGGCGTCGGCCTCATTTTCGCCCTCGATAATCTCGCACTCTTGGGTGCGCTCCGGCACGAAGAGGTCGCGCAGGGTGACCCTTGGCTCCAACTGGGCAGCCTCGATTCCCAGGTCGGCCACACTCCAGATTGTTGGCCGCTTGCGAGTGGCTGCCATGATGCCTCGAAGGGTAGGGTACCGGGGCTGGCCCAGCTCGTTGCTGACGGTGACCAGGGCGGGCAATGAAGCCTCCAGCACCTCGTAGCCGTCGGGTAGGACCCGCTCCGCGGTAACCTTTCCGTCGGTTATTTCGATCTTTCGGCAAAGGGTGATGCAAGAGAAACCGAGGATCTCCGCTACGCCCAAGGGTACCTGGGCGTTATCCCAGTCCGAGGCTTGCCGGCCGCAGATCACCAGGTCGAACCCCTCCAGCTTGCGGATGGCGGCGGCCAGGACCTGCGCGGTGAAGAAGCTATCGATGGTATTCGTGAAGGAGTCGTCCTGCAGCAGATAGAGGTCGTCGGCCCCCATGGAAAGGGGTTTCTTCATCACATCCAAGGCAAAGGAAATGCCTGAGGAAATCACGGTGATGGTTGCTTCCTGGCCATCCTTGATGCGCAGGGCCGCCTCTACGGCGTTTTCGTCAAACCCGTTCACCACCGGGGGGATGTTGGGGGGAGTTACCACCATCTTCGCCCCGGAATCCACCCGAAAGGCCGCCATGGGCATCTCGGGATCAATGACCTGCTTGGCAAGTACCGCGATTTTCACTGGCATGGCCCTTCCTCCTGTAGCCTCAGTCCCTTGAAACCGTGTGAAACATATCACTATGTGCTGTACCGTGTCAACGAACGAAAAAGTGCCGCGGCCCAAGGCGGCCAACGGCTGCAATTGCCCATTGAGGTGATATAATTGTACTACAAATGAGACGCTGGCTGGCCGCTCTGTCGGCCATCTCGGACTTGAAAAACAACCACGAGGGTCCTCGAACAATGAATACTGTGAAAACCTTTTTCCTGATGATGGCCCTGACCGGCCTGCTGGTGATCATTGGGGCCGGGCTGGGCGGAGAAGCGGGGATCGTCATCGCCTTGGCCTTCGCTCTGGCCATGAACGGGTTCGCCTATTGGTCCAGCGACAAGATCGCGCTCAAGATGGCCCACGCCCACCCGGTGACCGAGCGCGATGATCCGGAACTCTACAGCATCGTCGCCGAGCAGGCGTCGCTGGCCGGCCTGCCCATGCCCAAGGTCTACGAGATCGATTCCGAATCCCCCAACGCCTTTGCCACCGGCCGCAATCCGCAGCATGCCACCGTGGCCGTAACCACTGGAATTCGCCGCATCCTCAACCGGGAAGAGTTGGGCGGGGTGCTGGCTCACGAGATGGCTCACGTGGGCAACCGGGATACCCTGATCATGGCGATGGTCGCCACCATCGCCGGGGCCATCTCCATGCTGGCCTTCATGGCCCAGATTAGCGCGATGTTCGGGGGCATGAGGGGAGGCAGGGGCGGTGGCGGGAACATGATCGGCCTCCTTATCATTGCCATCGTCATGCCCCTCGCCGCGGGCTTGATCCGGGCGGCCATCTCCCGGACCCGGGAGTTCCAGGCGGACGCCACCGGCGGGCGCACCTCAGGCAATCCCTACGCCCTGGCCAGCGCCCTGGAGAAACTGGAGATGGGCAACCGCGCCCGCCCGATGAAGGTGGCTGAAGGGGCCTCCCACCTGTTCATCGTCAACCCCCTCAGCGGCGCGTCGATGGCCAG
>CAYOAF010000247.1:0-2845 GCA_964401855.1 uncultured Dehalococcoidia bacterium | reverse complement strand
CGGCACGAAGGCCCTCCCCGAGGCCCTGGGCAGCGAGAGGGGGCTGGTGGAGGAGATGCGCGCCAAGGTGCTGGACATAAAGGGCGAAGGGGTGGTGATGCACGACCACC
The DNA here is from genome assembly GCA_964401855.1 of uncultured Dehalococcoidia bacterium. Classification (GTDB taxonomy): domain Bacteria; phylum Chloroflexota; class Dehalococcoidia; order Lucifugimonadales; family UBA3495; genus CAJWBT01. The sequence goes on along the minus strand of CAYOAF010000247.1, from coordinate 2,735 downwards.
GGCAGTTCTGGAGCGTCTTCTTCGGCGAGATGGTGGCCGGCACCGGGCCGTCCATCCAGGGGACCGGCAGCGACGCCAACCCCCGGCCCGAAGTGGGGTATCCCGAGACCACTCCGGGGGTGGCCCACAACATCGATGAGGCGCTGGGCAAGGTGGAGCCCGTGCGCCGGACCCAGTTTGCCAAGCTTTGGGGTGACACCCTCGGCGTGTGCATGTTCGGCGTCCGCGGGGTCAAGGAGTCCACGGACCTCACCAGCAAGTGCCTCGCCCAGGCCGTTGGCTGGGAAGATTTCAGCGCGCAAGAGGCCCTCAATGTCGGTGAGCGGGTCACCAACCTGATGCGGCTGGTGTACGCCCGGCGGGGCTTCCAAAAGCAGGATGAGTTCGACGTGTCGGCCAAACATCTGGAGCCGCCTCCCACGGGTCCGTCCAAGGGTCTGACCATAGAGCCCTACCTGCCTGCCATGGTGGACGAGTATTACCGCCTGTTGGGCTGGAACGTGGACACGGGGCTGCCCACACCCGAGACCCTCAAGCGGCTAGGCATGGAAGAGTTTCTTGGGGACGTGAGCTAGCGGCAGGCCTCGGCCGCCATTCACTTGGAGCGGCGGCTCTAGGCGGCGCTCCATGATATAATCGCTCGTGGAGCCGGGCTGCCGCGGGCCGGAGGCCCAGGTTTCAGTTCGCTTCTCCAAGTATGAACGAGGGAAGAACCGTTGCGTCCTTTTGAAGAACTGCTTCAGGAATCGGCCGCCCTCCACGGGCACCTGTGCCCCGGACAGATCCTGGGTGTGCGGCTGGCCATGATCGGCTGCCGGGAGGTTGGCATCGACGAGCCGGTCGAGTCCAGGGCTCTCCTGGTGTACGTGGAAATAGACCGGTGCGCCACCGACGCCATCCAGGCCGTCACCGGCTGCAAGCTGGGCAAGCGGACCTTGAAGTTCCTCGACTACGGCAAGGCGGCGGCCACGTTCCTGAACCAGGACACGGGCAAGGCCGTTCGAGTGCTGGCCAGGGACGACTCCCGGGATGCCGTGGCGGACTATGCCCCGGCCGGGATGGACAAGAAGGCCGCCCAAGACTACGCCTACAAGGTGATGCCGGAGGAGGCGCTCTTCATCCTGGAGCAGGTCCGGGTGGATGTCCCGGACTCCGACCGCCCGGGCCATCCGCTGCGCCGGGTGGCCTGCGACCGGTGCGGCGAGGGCATCAACGACGCCCGGGAGGTGCGGCAAGCCGGCAAAACCCTGTGCAAAGCCTGCGCCTTCGGGGCTTACTACCGCCCGCTGGGGACCGCCGCCGAATTGAACGAGGTATAACCATGCCTCCAGTAGTCGTGGTGGCCGGCAATTCCAACAGCGGCAAGACCAGGATAGCGGAGTCTTTGATCGCCGCGCTGGTGGCTCGGGGATACCGGGTGGCGGCCATCAAACACTGCCCCCACGGCCACGACATCGACCGCTCCAAGAGCGATACCAACCGCATGTTCGAGGCGGGGGCCGCCACGGTCATAGCCGCCTCGCCGGACAAGCGGACCAGGGTCGACAAGACCAACGAGGACACGCCGCTGAAGTCGATCGTTTCCACCCTTGGCGCGGGGGTGGACCTAGTGGTAGCCGAAGGGTTCAAGACCAGCGCCTTTCCCAAGTTGCTGGTGGTGGACGGCGCTCCGCCGCCCCCTTCCGTTGAGAACGTCATAGCCACCGTGGGAGACGGACGGCAGCGGGACCTTTACGGAGAGGTCCCGGCCTACGGTTTCGAGGACGGGGACAAGCTGGCATCCCAGCTAATCGCCCAGGTCTTCGAAACGGCCCCCACGGCTTCGGCCGTCTCTCTGGCGGTGGACGGCAACGCGATACCGCTCATCCCCTTTATCAGCGCGACGCTGGCGGGGGTCGTGGGCGGCTTCCTGTCCACCCTCAAGGGCCTTCCCGATGAACCCGAGGAAATTCAGATTTCCATTCAGGCGGGTCAAAAGCGGCCCCGCGCCGCCGTCTCTCTGGTGGCGGATGGGACGCCGGTCCCCCTCGCCCCATTCCCCGGCGGGATCCTGGCGGACATCGTGGGCGGTCTCCTGGCCAACCTGAAAGGCCTTCCCGATGACCCTGAGGAAATTCGGATTTCCATTCGGACTGCCGGGGCTGCCGGCAGTCCCCCACCCTTTACTTGACCTCCACGTCCACCGGCACGATGCCGTCGAAGTTCTTGCGTAGAACGTTCCACCCTATCTGCGGCTGAACGCGCCCGGCCTCGTCGGTGGCCCGCGCCATGATGGCATACTTTCCTGGGTCCCCGGCGTGCCAGAGGTGGGACCAGCGTACCCACAGCCACCGCTCCTGGGGTTGCTCCCGGTGGGCGTCGTTCCAGGTCTTGCCCCCATCCACGCTCACTTCCACTCTGGTTATCTTTCCGGCCCCGCTCCAGGCCAGACCGCGGATAACATGGGTGCCCCGGGGGAGCGGCGGGTCGTCGTCCCTGGGCTCGGTAATGAGCGTCTTCACCCCCATGGCCGTAATCATCTCTTTATCGGGGTCATCGGATGTTTGGCCGTGGTAGAAGTACTGGGTCTGGTAGTACAACGGCGGTATATGGTCGAGGACTTCGAGCTTCTGCAACCACTTGACCGACCAGTGGCCTGACCAGCCGGGAGTGATGAGGCGCACCGGCCCACCGTGAATGTGCCTGATGTACTCCCCGTTCAGGGCCCAGGCCAGTATCGTGTCCCGGTCCAGGGC
>CAYOAF010000246.1:0-7681 GCA_964401855.1 uncultured Dehalococcoidia bacterium | reverse complement strand
CGTCGTCCAGCAGGTCCCCAAAGACCACCTTGGCGCCCTCTTGGGCCATCATTTTCACCTCGACGGCCCCCTGACCTCTGGCCCCTCCGCTGATCAACGCTACCTTCCCTTCCAGTCTGCCCATTTGCGCCTCCTTTTGGTGCGCCCTCTCAACCTGGCTGTGCCGCACCATTTCCAGCCTTGTCGCCGCCATCCCTGTCCGGTCCTTACCAGCGAGGTGCCTGGATAGAGGCCCGGGGTGCCTGGTATCCAAGACGCCGGCCGGCCTCTTAGCCTGAAGCCGCGGTCCCTCCCGCCAGTTGGCCGCCGAACCGGCGGCGATGCACCCGGAGGGTTCAATCGTCCATGACCACCGGGATGCCGGCCTGTTCAGCCTTGGCGGCCCCTGCGAGATCGATGACGCCGTCCTGCATCCAGATGTACTTGACGCCCGCCTCGATGGCCTCGTCGATCACTGGGCGCACCAACTCAGACCGCCGGAAAACATCCACCATATCGATGGGCACCGGGACCGATTTCAGGTCCGGGTAGCTCTTCTCACCGAGGGCCTCCTCGATCATGGGGTTGACCGGGATGATCCGGTATCCCTGCTCCTGCATGTACTTGGATACCTGGTAGCTGGTCCGCTCCGGGTTGCCGGAAAGGCCCACAACAGCGATGGTCTTGCTGTTGCGCAACTGTTCCTCGACCAGGTCCATGGTTACCTCCCGCCTTGATGGTTCTCACCGGCAGTCGCCGGCCGCCCTCCGGTTGGGTTTCTGGCTAGTCCCTCATGGTAGTGCCGCCGAACCCTCTGCGCCATCTTCGGCGCCCGCCGGTGAGCCCGCGGAGCAGCAGTGTCGCGCCCAATACTATAACGGCGACGGGCCAGATCTCGCCGATGCTCAAGGAACCGACATCAAGCCCGGCGAGCAAGAACACAACTCCGAGTATCAGGACAATCAGGGGTGTCAGCCTGAAGCGGAAGCCGCGAGAGCCCAGCCGCCATAGTCCCAACGCAATGAGGAGCACCGGCCAGTAGGTCCCGAAAACCGACGTGCCTTCACCCAGGGCGCCGGTGGTGTCCAGCAGGAGCATAACGCCGATGCCAATCACCAGCAGGCCGACGAAAGCCCTTTGGGAAAGCCATGGGTAACTCATTTCCGGCACCTCTTCCGAGCCTGCCGTTTCCCAGTGAAATGGATTACGGCAGGGGAGCGGCCTTTCCGGCCCGTTACCAGTCCCGGCTCTTGATGTATTTGAAGGCGGCGGTGGCGGAGGTGGCGCCGTCTCCGGCCGAAGCCGCCAATTTGGCCACCGAGTTCTGGCGGATGTCCCCGGCCGCGTAAAGTCCTGGCACTTCCGTCTCCATGGAAATGTTGACGGGAATGTGGCCGGCCCCGTCCACTCGCACCAGGTTCCTTACCAGCCCGGAGTTGGGCTCCAACCCAACGTAGACGAAAAGGCCCGACACCTCAACCGCGTTCTCCAGGTTGGTCACCACGTTGCGGACCCGGACCCCGGACACCACATCTTCTCCCAGCACTTCCTCAATCAGGGTGTTCCAGACCATCTCGATCCTGCGGTTGGCGCGTACCCGGTCCTGCAGGACCTTCTGGGACCGCAGTTGGTCTCGCCGGTGGAAAAGCAGTACCCGGTCGGTGTACTCGGTGAGGGTCAATGCCTCGTCCGCCGCCGCGTCGCCGCCGCCTACGACGCCGACGACCTGGTTCATATACATGGGACCATCGCAAGTAGCGCAGTGGGACACGCCGCGACCGTAGTACTCATCCTCTCCCGGTATTCCCAGCTTGCGCGCGTTGGAGCCGGCGGCGACGATGACCGCCTTGCCCCGGTAGTCGCCGGAATCGGTGGACACGACCTTGTACTGGCCATCCATCGAGACTCCGGCAGCCTCGGTCATAATGAACTCGGCGCCAGCGTCCATCGCCTGTTCTTGCACCGTGGGGCCCAACTCCGAGCCGGAAATCCCCTGCGGGAATCCGGGGAAGTTTTCAATCTTCTCGATGTTGATGATCTGCGCGCCACCCATCATCTGCTCTATCAACCCTGTGGACAGGCCGTACCGGGCGCAGAACATGGCCGCGGTCAGTCCGGCCAGGCCGCCGCCGATCACCAAAACGTCATAGTCTTTAGCCAAGGTGGGGACCTCCTTAGATACTTCCGGTTCTTGCCTATTCTACAGCTAAACTATATCGGCGGCCAGTTTTGAGTGTCAACCTGGAGTTGGGTGTTGCACGTCCAGGGGCAGAGGCATAAAATAATATCCGTCTGCCTCGTGCTTGTCCCCCAAGCACGGAAGGCACCCAGAATGATCGGGACCGTTGTCCGGATTCTGTTAGCACTAGAGGGTTAGTTGACGCATCCGAGAGAGGCTGCCTCGTCGGGGGCGTACACGGTCCACACTGAACGCAACGCAATGGCGCCCATGCGCGACGGAGTGCGCCTGGCGATGGACATCCATCGGCCCGCGCTGGACGGCCGGCCCCAGGACGGCCCATATCCCGTGTTGCTTCAGCGCACTCCCTACAACAAGTCGGCTGAGGTCAGGGTTTTGGAAGCCGGCTTCTTCACTGTCCGGGGATATGTGACGGTTATCCAGGACTGCCGGGGAAGGTACGAGTCCGAAGGGGGGTTCATCAAGTATGTGGACGAGGGTTGCGACGGATTCGACACGCTGGACTGGCTGGCCCGGCAGCCCTGGTGCAGCGGCAAGATTGGCACCTACGGCCTTTCCTACGGAGCCCACACCCAGGCGGCGCTGGCCTGTCTGAATCCGCCCAACTTGTCCTGCATGTGGCTGGAAGCGGGCGGCTTCTCAAACGCGTTCCTCAGCGGTTGCCGCAACGGCGGCGCTTTTGAGTTGAGGCAGGTCACCTGGGCGTTCCGCGAGGCCATGGAGAGCCGGGATGTCCACGCCCGCCCGCTGGTCGCCAAGGCCGCTATTGAAAACCAGAACATCCAGGTCTGGTTCCAGCGGATGCCCTGGAAGAAGGGCCATTCCCCTTTGCGCTGGACGCCGGATTACGAGAATTACCTGTTGGAAATCTGGAGCCGGGAGAACTTCGACGACTTCTGGCGGCAGACCGGCCTCTGCGCCGAGGCCCATTACGACCAGTTTGCCGGCGTGCCTCAGGTGCACATGGGAAGCTGGTACGATCCCTACGCTCGCAGCACTACCGACAACTATGTGGCTCTTTCGCGAAGCAAGCAAGGCCCGGTGAGCCTGATCATGGGACCCTGGACCCATGGGGCCCGTTCCGTGACCCACGCGGGCAACGCCGATCTGGGGCCGTTGTCAATTCTGGACAGCAACCTTGACCGGGACTACAACCACCTGCGCCTCCGCTTCTTCGACCGCTGGCTCAAGGGCATCGAAAACGGCTGGGAGGATGAGCCTCAAGTGAGAATCTTCATCATGGGCGGCGGGTCAGGGCGGCTCAACTCTCATCGACGGTTGGAGCATGGAGGCCGGTGGCGGGCCGAACAGGAATGGCCCCTGGCCCGGGCCAGAAACACCGCTTTCTACCTTCAGCCGGGCGGGGGTCTGGCCACCGAGGCCCCCCAGGGGTCTCATCCCCCCAGCCGGTACCTGTTCGACCCGGCGAGGCCTGTGCCAACTATCGGAGGAAACATCTCTTCGGGCACGCCAATCATGGAGCCCGGGGGCTTCGATCAGAAAGAGTCACCCGAGTATTACGGCTGCCGCCCTCCGTACCTGCCGCTTGCCACACGCCTGGACGTGCTGCCTTTCCAGACCGACCCCCTGCCCGAAGACCTGGAGATTACCGGCTCCATCTCGGTGCGCTTGTGGATCGAGTCTTCGGCGGTGGACACCGACTTTACCGCCAAGCTGGTGGATGTTTACCCTCCTTCCAACGACTACCCGGAGGGCTACGCATTGAACCTGGCCGACGGCATCCTGCGGGTCAAATTCCGGAATTCATGGGAGCAGCCCGAGCTGATAGAGGCTGGAACGGTTTACCCCGTCACAGTACAACTCCTGCCCGTCAGCAACCTGTTCGTACGAGGGCACCGCATCAGGGTGGACATATCTTCCAGCAACTTCCCCCGCTTCGACGTCAACGGCAACACTGGGGATAACCCGGCCACCTCTCCGGTCAGAATCTTGGCACAGAACAGCGTGTACCATGACGCCGAACACCCTTCTCACGCCCTGCTGCCCGTCATTCCGGTGGGGTGATCGCGGTGGCACTGGCCGGCGCTTGACTCCTCACGGGCGGCGCAACATCATCATGTACTGGTCGCCGTTCAGATCCCGCCATCCCCGGTGACTGAAGCCCGCTTGGGTGGCCAGGGCCTCCATTTCCGCCGGGTCCAGCCGCCGTTCAAGAGGCGGCCCTTCCTCGGTCTCTTTACGGTACCACTCCAGGATGGTGCACCATCCCCGGGGATGAATCAGCTCCCGCACGGCGCCCAGCAGTCTGGCTTTGTCCGGGCTGTGATGAATCATGAAGGCCAGGAAGGCCCCATTTAAGGAGCCCGGGTCCAGCGGAAAGTCAAACTCGCCGCACTTCAGTACCTCTACGTTACCCAGCCGAGCTTGGGCGACGGACTCCCGGCATGCGGCCAGCATTTCGTTGTCGATATCCAGAGCGTACAGATTGCCGTTCACCAGGTACTTGGCCAGGGGCACCGTGAAGAAACCGGGGCCACAGCCGATGTCCGCCACCGTGTCATGGAGGTTGATTCCGCTGAAGGTCAGGACCGCGAAGGTGTCCAGGTCTTGAGCGCGCTCTGGCGCCAGCAGACGACGGATGAAATCCTGGGTGGTCATGGGATCGGACTCGGACGACATCGCTTCACCCTCCTATCGGCGCATATTAATTTACATGAGGCGGTGCGCCGGCGCAATTGGCCCCTGCCGGAAGACCGAGACGGGTTCAAGATTGGCAATGGCTTGGGAGTAGTAGCCTTCTCCAATGGACGCCTGAATTCTGGACGATGCACGATGGCGGCGGCGGCCGGGGCTGGGCTTTCAGTAGAAATGGGCCCTGCCCGGCCGGGGCAGCGGCAACAAGCGAATACAGGGGTGCTCACCCTACCTTTCCAAGGGTTGCGCGAGGACAATATGAACTGTTCCCAATGGCAACCCGGTGGAGGCGAGCGGGCTGTGACGAAAAAATTTGCACTTATCGCGGCGGTCGCAGCAGCATTTGGGATCGCGAGTATGGTGGCGGTCCTTTGGACATCGATGAACAATCGGGAGGAGGCGGCCGTACCAGGTCACGCACTGGCAACCAGGATCGCGGAGTGGCGGAGTTCTGATGTCTCCTCCATCGATGGCGATCGCTCTGCGCCGGAGAGCACCCTTCCGCTTACCCCTGCCGCAACGCCAGCGAAGCGGTAAGGAGGGCCGGACGGGCCGGGCCTGTCCACTATCCACTCAATAACCATCTGCCGCGGTTCGACAAACGAAGGACCAAGAGTGGCCCCCTTTGGGGTCGTTGGACAGGCTCCTTTTTTACTCCCCTCTTTCTATTCCCCTCCTTCTAGTACTCAGTCAACTTGGTTTTGAGAGAATGTCATTCTGAGGAGCGAGGTGACGATGAATCTCAGCGCTGCAACGAGATTCTTCGCTTCGCTCAGAATGACATTGGTCACTTATCCCTGGACCAGGTACTAGCCTAATCGGGCATTCCACCGCGCTGTCTTCGAAGCGGGAATCGCGAGCCGGTTCACCCGGAAAGCTCGCTCCTCGCGGTAGCTGGCTCCTGTGTCGAAGGCCCGCCGGGCCGGGCGGGTGGAGGCACGCCTGGAAGCGTCTCAATTCATTGACAGTCGGATAGGCCAGGCGTACACTACGCACTGGCTTGGACCCCTGCGCCGCTGTCCCCGGCACGGAGCCTGCCGCAGGTTCCAGGCGCCGCAGGTAAGACAGGACGGTAGGAGGCCGTTGGCAGGAGATGGGGATGTCCACCATTGCGGAACGAGACCCCGAGGTAGCCCGGGCTATTCAGCAGGAAGATGAACGCCAGCGCAACAGCATAGTGCTGATCGCGGCGGAAAACTACGCCAGCAAGGCGGTCCTGGAAGCCCAATCCGGGGTAATGAACAACAAATATGCCGAGGGATATCCAGGGAAGCGCTACTACGGCGGCTGCCAGTATGTAGACGTGGTGGAAAGTTTGGCGCTCCAACGGGCCAAGGCGATATTTGGCTCTGAGCATGTCAATGTGCAGCCTCACAGCGGTGCCCAGGCCAACATGGCCGCCTTTTTTGCCCTGATCGAACCCGGCGACAGCGTGTTGGGGATGCAGTTGGACCACGGGGGCCACCTGACCCATGGGGCTTCGGTAAACTTCTCCGGTAAGCTCTACAACTTCATTCCCTACGGAGTGGACCGGGACACCGAGACCATAAACTACGATGAGATGGAACGGCTGGCCCTAGAACACCGGCCAAAGCTGATCGTCGCCGGGTGCAGCGCGTACTCTAGGATCCTGGATTTTCCACGGTTCCGCGCCATCGCCGACCAGGCAGGCGCCAGGCTGATGGTGGACATGGCCCACATAGCCGGCCTGGTGGCCGGCGGAGCGCATCCTTCGCCGTTGCCTCACGCCCAAATCGTCACTTCCACCACTCAGAAGAGCCTTCGCGGCCCCAGGGGCGGGTTCATTCTTTCCACCGAAGAGCTAGCGCGCAAAGTGAATTTTGCCGTGTTCCCCTTTACCCAGGGTGGGCCCTTGATGCATGTTATCGCGGCCAAGGCCATCTGCTTTGGGGAAGCTCTGGACTCGGCATTCGCCCGGTATGCGTCCCAAGTGGTGGACAACTCCCGTACCCTCGCCCAAGACCTGTCCGAAGCGGGGCTTCGGCTAGTTTCCGGCGGTACCGACAACCACCTTTCGCTGGTTGACCTGACGCCTCTGGGGATCTCGGGACAGGAGGCGGAGACCGCCCTGGAGAAGGTCGGAATAGTCGCCAACAAGAACACCATCCCCTACGATCCCAAACCGCCCAGGGTCGCCAGCGGTCTTCGTCTGGGCACCCCCGCCATCACCAGCCGCGGGTTCGATCAACAAGCGGTGCGGCAGGTGGCCCGCATGATCATCGAAGTTCTCACTGCTATGAGGGATGAGAAGGTGCAGCGCCGGGTCGCCGAAGAAGTGCGGGACCTAGCTCCTCGATACCCGGTCCCCGGTTTAGATATGTAGTTGAGCCGCCCAGGCTCCGGTGCTATAATTTCAGTAATCATGAATTCCTTGTGGGGTTTTTCTTGCGTCATTACGAACTCGTTGTAATCCTTAGTCCAATGCTGAACCAGGACCAGGCGTCCGACACTTGGGGGCGCATCAAATCTTTCATCAACGACCGGAACGGGGGTATCGACCATGAAGAAAAATGGGGTACCCGCCGGTTGGCCTATCCAATTCGCAAGGGTCAGCACCAATTCTTGGAGGGTAGCTACCACCTGACGCGATTCAGCGTCGATCAGCCATTCAATCAGGAGTTGGAGAGTTTCCTCCGGCGTGACGAGCAGGTGCTGCGTTCACTGGTGGTCATCGCGCCTCCACCGGGCTCTTTCCCTCAACCGCAGGTCGCAGAGGCTGTAGCCGAGGAAACACCGGTCGAAGCCGTCGCCGAGGAAACACCGGTCGAAGCCGTCGCCGAGGAAACACCGGTCGAAGCCGTCGCCGAGGAAACACCGGTCGAAGCC
>CAYOAF010000245.1:0-7321 GCA_964401855.1 uncultured Dehalococcoidia bacterium | reverse complement strand
ACAGTGCGGGGCGGCCGGGGACCACTGCGCAAGGCCCTGTACATGGTTACTCTGGTGGCCACTCGGTACAACCCTGTCCTCCGGAGCTTCTACCAACGCCTCTGTGCTGCAGGGAAGCCCAAGGAGGTGGCCCTCACCGCTCGCCTCCGAAAGTTGCTGGTCATTCTCAACTCCATGTTCAAGCACCGCCGTACTTGGACCCCAGTGGGTCAAACCTCTTGACATTTAAAACAGTTGCTGTCGAAGGACGGCGTACCTGGCCCCGGGGCATTTTGAAATGACCTCTAGGGGCGCCATCCTGATATAAATAAACCGGACATACTGTTTGTTTATAGCTATTTGGTTAGAACCAAACTCTCACGAACAACATGTTCGGAATCTCTTCGGCAAGTACCATGATGCTTCAGGCGATGATGGAAGCCTGGACTACCTCTAACCTGCGGGCCTGCCCAGGCATCAGCGCCCCTCCGAACAGCCCCCACTCTTGACAGCCAATGACTGACGCCGTAGGCTGCAGAACATACCACTCGGTTCCCCAAAGGAGCTGCAGGAGCTCAACCATGGCCGCAAACACCATCGTCGTCCTCGACCCCACCGCTGTCCCCAGGGACCTGCGACATCCCATGGCGCAACGCCTGGCAGGTCTGGGCGGCCGCAAGATCGGTTTCCTCTGGAACAATAAGGCAAACGGTGACACCCTTTTCAACCGGCTGGAGAAGCTGCTGCGCCAAAAGTACGAGATCTCGGACGCCTTGCACCGCCGGAAGCCTGACGCCTCCATCCCGGCTGAGGTGCAGATATATGACGAGCTGGCAACCTCGGCCGATGCGGTGGTCCTCGGTCTGGGTGATTGAGGAGCTTGCACGTCGTGGAGTATCCATGACGCCACTGAGATGGAGCGACGCGGCGTCCCCACCGTTACGGTGTGCACCACCCGTTTCCGGGGCCTGGGCGAGGTGGAGCGGCGCTCCCTGGGAATGCCTGAACTGCCAATGGCTATTGCCATGCACCCTTTTAGCGGCCTGAAGGCCGACGCGGTGGAGGCCAAAGCCGACCTTCTGCTGGAGCACGTGGTCGAAGGGCTAACCACCAGCTAGGAATCGGGCTTCAAAAACAGCCGATAGTTTCATCCGTTCACCCTGAGCTTGTCGAAGGGCGCGGGGCCGGTGGTTCGACAAGATCACCACGAACGGCATCGGGAACACTGTATTTCGAGACGCCAGACTTGGCGGTTTCCCGGGCCAGCCGCAACGCTCGTCTTTCCGGCGAAGGCCGGAATTCAGAGAAACGCTGCCTGGTTCCCGGCTTTCGCCGGAAAGACGGACGGGGATATCGAGCCCATTTACGAGACGCTCGCCTAGATGATCTCCCGGGTCACTGATTTGGTGGTGCCGCCGAAGGTGGGCACCCACGAGGAATGCTTGCCGGGGCCGCCCAGGACCATGATGAGCAGGTCGTCCGGTTTGCCCACCATGGGCACCGGTCCATCGGGGACGCTCCCGAAGCGCTCGATCATCAAGTCGTGGCTGTACCGTTCCAAGGGGATCAGGGCGTGCTCTTGCAGCCATTGCCGGACCTCCCGCTTGCCGAAACCGTCCTTGGCGATGGTCGCGGCGTGCTCCGGCCCCAGGACGAGCAGGGTTTCGCCGCCGGTATAGGCGTTGTTGGCCCCGGTTACCGCCATCGCCCCCGCCACGATGGTGAGGATTTCAGGGGCGGAGCGCCCGGTGTGGTCGTTGATGTTGTGGGGCGGCTCGGCGGCCAGTACCGTTACCGTGCTCTGGTCCAGCCGGAAGCCCCGCTCCACGTGCAACGGCTCCCAGGGGTTTTCCTCTTCGTTCTCGGCCACGCAGTAGCCATACTTGGAGGGCGCGCCCTGGGTGGACATATCCCCCATTCCCGGGGAGCCTCCCCCGATGTTGAACAGCACCAGACGCACGGCCCGGCCGATGGTCGCGTTGGGCCGCCATCCGGGGCCGTAGGCGCCCGAAGAGTGGTGAAAGCCTAGGGCTTTCCGGATGGGACCGTTGACAATCATGAGGGGGGCGCAGGGGTGGGTCGTGGCTTGGGCGCCGTAAAGGTTGAATACAGGGTCGCTGATGGCGTCGACGGCGGCCACCACGACCGGCAGATACTCCGGCAGGCATCCCGCCATCACGGCGTTGATCGCAATCCTCTCTATGGTGGCCGCGCCATAGTTTGGGGGAATCTCGCCCACGACGTGGTCCGGGGGAAGGCTGGTCCCCGCCATCATCGCCTCCACCCGTTCCGGGGTAGGCGGCACCACCGGCAGGCCGTCGGACCAACCACGCTCCAGGTAGAGACGCTGCACCGCCTCAAAATCGTCGGCGACCTCGATACGCTGTGAGATAGATTGGGCCACGGGGCACCTCCGCCGTGAGAGTCCTGACGCCTGCCTGGAGCACCCTTGCACCATGGCAGCTTTCAGGGAAATGGTGTGCTACACCGGATAGCCGGGCAACCAAGCCGGTAACAACTAGACTGTTGAATGGCGAGGCCCCCGGGGTTACGCCGCCCACAGACCCCCGGCGTGGCGTCAGTAAACGTTTACGACGAAGCCGGGCAGACGGCCAGACCGACGATCATCATCACCAGCGCCGTTCGTGGTGAGCTTGTCGAACCACATTTTGAAACAGCTTCTAGTGGTTGGTCAGCCCTTCGACCACCTGCTCCAGCAACAGGTCGGCCTTGGTTTCAATCGCGTCGGCCTTCAGGCCGCCAAAGGGGTGCTGGGCAATAGCCATGGGCAACTCCGGTATGCCCAAGGAGCGTCGCTCGACCTCCCCCAGGACCCTGAATCGGTCGGTGCACACCGTAGCGGTTGGGACGCCGCGCTTCTCCAGTTCGATCGCGTCGTGGATACTCCACGACGTGCAGGAGCCTCAATCCCCCAGACCGAGAATCACCCCGTCAACCGAGGCTGCCAGCTCGTCGTAAACCTGCACCTCGGCCGGGATGGAAGCGTGAGGCTTCCGGGCGTGCATGGTGCTCGATATCTCGTACTTCTGGCGCAGCAACTCCTCAATCCGGTTGAAAAGGGTGTCGCCATTGGGCTTGCTGTTCCAGAGGAAGCCGATTCTGCGGCCGCCCAGGCTGTCCAGGCGTTCCGCCTTGGGGTGCCGCAGGTCCCGGACGGGAGCAGTGGGGTCGAGGACGACAATGGTGCTCATGGCCATAGGTTCAACTCCTAAAGCCCCTTCGCGGAGCCAAGTAGTATGTTGTGCAGCCTAAGGCGTCAGTCACCCGCTGTCAAGCTTGGGGCAGGTCCGGATTGCGTGCTGATGCCTGGGCACGCCCACAGGTAAGAGGCGGTACAGCGTAGAGAGGGGCGTTGTTCCGGCGTCAGCCACGGCCTCGCTAGGTGATTTCCCGCGTCACCGACTTGGTGGTGCCGCCGAAAGTGGGCACCCAGGAAGAATGCCTGCCGGGGCCTCCCAGGACGATGATGAGCAGCTCATCGGGGTTGCGCACCATGGGCGCCGGCTCGTCGGGGACGCCCCCGAGGCGATCCAACATCAAAGCGTGGCTGTACCGCTCCAGGGGGATCATGGCATGCTCGTGCAGCCATTGCCGGATCTCCCGCTTGCCGAAGCCGTCATTGGCGATGGTTGCGGCATGCTCCGGTCCCAGGGCGAGCAGGGTTTCGCCGCCGTTGTAGGCGTTGTTGGCCCCGGTTACCGCCATCGCGCCCGCCACGACGGTAAGGGTTTCATCGGCGGTGCGCCCGGCGGGGTCGTGGATGTTGTGGGGCGGCTCGGCCGCCATCACCGTTACCGTGCTCTGGTCCGGCAGGAAGCCTCGCTCGACGTGCAGCGGCTCCCAGGGGTTTTCCTCTTCGTTTTCAGGCACGCAGTAGCCATACTTGGACGGCGCGCCTTGGGTGGACATATCCCCCACCCCTGGGTAGCCACCGCCTATATTGAAGAGCACCAGGCGTACGGCCCGGCCGATGGTCGCGTTGGGCCGCCAACCGGGTCCGTAGGCGCCCGAAGAGTGGTGAAAGCCCAGGGCTTGCCGGATGGGACCGTTGACGATGAGGAGGGGGGCGCACGGGTGGGTCGTGGCTTGAGTGCCGTAGAGGTTGAAGCTAGGGTCGCAGATGCCGTCGATGGCGGCAACCAGGATTGGCAGGTACCCCGGGAGGCATCCCGCCATCACGGCGTTAATCGCGAGCTTCTCAATCGTGGCCGCGCCATAGTTCGGAGGAACCTCGGCTACCACGTGGTCTGGTGGAAGGCTGGTCCCCGCCATCATCGCCTCCACCCGCTCCGGGGTAGGTGGGATCACCGGCAGGCCATCGCCCCAACCCCGCTCCAGGTAGAGACGTTGGATCGCCTTTAAGTCGTCGGCAACCTCGATACGCCGTGAAATATCCTGGGACACGTGACACCTCCGTAGTACTTGACCTGACGCAGGCTTGGAACATGCCTGCACCATGGCAGCTTTCAGGGAAATGGTGCGCTACATCGGATGGCCGGGCAACCAGGCTGGTAACAATTAGACTGTTGAATGGCGAGGCCCCCGGGGTTACGCTGCCCGCAGACCCCCGGCGAGGCGTCAGTAAACGTTTACGACAAAGCCGGGCAGACGGTCAGACCGACAATCAGCATCACCAATACCGTTCGTGGTGAACTCGTCGAACCACCGGCCCAGCACCCTTCGACAAGCTCAGGATGAACGGATGATCGTATCGGCAATTTTCGATAACAGGTGCTAGCTTATCCCGAGTGCCGGTTTTCGGCAGGCCTCTACTCCACGCCGCCCGCCCGCCGCCGCAACACCCTTCCGGGGAGCGCTCCGGTGTGTTCGCCACCCTCGATGACCACCTGGCCGTTGACCACCACCGTGGAGATCCCCGCCGCGTATCGATGGGGGTCATCGTAGGTGGACCGTTCCCCGACCTCTCGGGGGTCGAACACCGTGATGTCCGCCCAGCAGCCCTCTAGCAGGGTCCCCCGTTCCCTCAGGCGCAGCGCGGCAGCCGAGCCCCCGGTCATTTTGTAGACCGCCAGGGGCAACGGGAGAATCCCCAACTCCCGGACGTAGCGCCCCAGAACCCGGGGAAAGGTGCCGTAGAACCTGGGGTGGGGGCTGCCCTGGCTGGTGACGCCGTAGGTGGCCAGGGAGTTTCCATCGGAGCCGACCATCACCATGGGAGAGCGCAGGATATCTTGAACGTCTTCCTCGGACATGGAAGTAACCACAATGCGGGTGTGGCCCTTGTCCGCAAGGAGGATGTCGCGGGCGGTCTGAAGAGGGTCGCAGGACCGCTCCGACGCGATGGCGCCCACCGTGCGGCCCACCATTGCCGGTTGGCCGGCCGAGATGGCGATTAGGATGGCGTCCCAGGATTCCACCCGGCCAAAGTTGTTGAGGCCGTCCCGGTCAATGTCGGTCCTTATCCGGCCCAAGACCTGGGGGTCGGTGAGCCGCGCCAGCATGGCCTCGACGCCTCCGGCATGGACCCACAAAGGGAACAGGTTTCGCAGAGGGTTGGTGCCGGCGGTGTAGGGGTACTGGTCGCAGTGGACATCGACGCCCCGCTCCCTGGCGTTGGAGATCAGTCCCAGCAGGTCTTGGGTCCGGCCCCAGTTATCCGTCCCGGACAGTTTCAGATGTGCGACTTGAACCCGTACGCCGGCGGCTTCGCCCACCGAGATTGCTTCGTTGACGGCCTCGAACACCCGGTTGGCTTCGTCGCGCACGTGGGAAGCGTAGGTGCCGCCGTGCCGGCGCAGGACTCGGGCCAAGGCGATCAACTCCCCGGTGGCGGCGTAGTTGCCGGGGGCGGTGAACAGGCCGGAGGACATTCCCAGAGCTCCGGCTTCCAACGATTCGTCCAAGAGCCG
This sequence comes from uncultured Dehalococcoidia bacterium, assembly GCA_964401855.1. GTDB lineage: Bacteria > Chloroflexota > Dehalococcoidia > Lucifugimonadales > UBA3495 > CAJWBT01. The sequence continues at coordinate 1,451 of CAYOAF010000245.1, read as the reverse complement.
TTCCATTTGGGCCATTTCCCCGGTGGTGGGCGCCCGGTCGTCCATCCCCATGGTCATCAAGCGCAGGGTGGCGTGGCCCACCTGCATCACGGTATTCACCGAGGCCGCGGGAAAGTTATCCAGGTATTGGCCGAAGCTGGTCTCGGACAGCTCCAGCCAGGGCGCCCCGGCAGCCAGGTAGTCTTGCAGCATGGCCGCCTTTCCGGGCAACACCGGGGCGGTGGAGTAACCACAGTTGCCGACGACTTCGGTGGTCACTCCCTGGCGTATCTTGCTCTCCGCCCGGTGGTTCAACGGCAGGGTGAAATCAGAATGGGTGTGGATGTCGATAAAGCCCGGCGCTATCACCTGACCCCTTGCGGCGATGACCCGGCGAGCCTCGCGGCCGGCGCTGTCTCCGATTGCCACGATGCGCCCGTCTTGAACGGCGACGTCGCCGGGACGGGCCGGCGCGCCGGTGCCGTCGATGATTTCACCGCCGCGGATGATCAGGTCGTCCATTGAACTCGGCCTCCAACGGTCATGCCGTTCCGGAAGTTGGAAATACAAGCGGGATACCAACGTGCCGCGTTGAGCCACATTGTACACGGCGACGCCGTCATTCGTGATTACACCTATTCATGTGGACCACTTCATCGGAGCCGGCAACGGAATGTTATGATAGATGCAGCGATAACGGGCCAGTGAAGCCGGATTGTTCGACCAAAGTCCGTAACGACAGGGAATCTTATCCACCCGGAGCAACATGCAACCCCACGCCAACAACAGCGTCCGCAACCTGGCAATCATCGCCCACGTGGACCACGGCAAGACCACGCTGGTGGACGCAATGTTGAAGCAAAGCCAGGTCTTTCGCGCCAACCAACAAGTTGGCGAGCTGATAATGGACACCAACCCTCTGGAACGGGAAAGAGGCATTACCATCCTGGCCAAGAACGCCTCAATCACCTACAAGGGGGTCAAGATCAACATCATCGACACCCCGGGCCATGCCGACTTCAGCGGCGAGGTCGAACGCATCATGAATATGGCCGACGGCTGCTTGCTGCTGGTTGACGCCGTCGACGGGCCGATGCCCCAGACCACCTACGTGCTGAAGACGGCCCTCAGCCAGGACGTCACCCCCATGGTGGTCATCAACAAGACCGACCGGCCAGAGGCCCGGGTCGCCGAAATCGTCAACTTGGTGCAGGACCTGTTCCTGGAGCTGGCCACCAAGCCGGAGCAGCTGGATTTCCCCGTCCTGTACACCTCGGCCCGCCACGGTCACGCGGTAAGCGACCCGAATGCCGAGCCCAAGGACATGCAGCCCCTCTTCGACGCCATTCTGGAATACGTCCCGCCTCCTGTAGGAGACCCGGACTCGCCTCTCCAGATGCTGGTGGCAGCCCTGGATTATGACAGCTACCTGGGCCAGGTGGCCATCGGCCGGGTATTCCACGGCACCATCC
>CAYOAF010000244.1:0-24109 GCA_964401855.1 uncultured Dehalococcoidia bacterium | reverse complement strand
GCTTCAGCTTCACCTTCGTCCGGCACATGATGGAGTACGGCACTACCGGCGAGCAACTGGCCCACATCAAGGCAGCTCACAGCAACCACGCCAGCAACAACCCCAAGGCGATCATGAAGCAGCGGGTGTCGGTTGAAGACGTGCTCAACTCCCGCTGGATCATCCGGCCCTGCGCCCACCTGCTGGACTGCTGCCTGGAAACCGACAACGCCACCTGCATCATCGTCACGGCGGCGGACCGGGCCAAGGATCTCCGCAAACGGCCCGTTCACATCATGGCCGTTCAAGGCCGGGGAACCAAGCCGGGGGGCGACTTCCACTACCAGCACGGCCCCATCAGCAGGGTGGCAGGCTACTACGTTGGCCCCAGGATCTTCAAGCTGGCCGGGATCACCCACGACAACGTCGACTTAACCGGCTGCTACGACGCCTTCACCTACACCGCCCTGCTTCAGTTCGAGGACTACGGCTGGTGCAAAAAGGGAGAGGGTGGGGATTACGTCACCAGCGGCATCATCAACCTGGGCGGTAAGCGGCCCAACAATACCAGCGGCGGCCACCTGTGCGAGGGCTACACCCACGGGATGAACATGGTCATCGAGAACGTGCGGCAGCTCCGGGGAACGGTGGATGACTACTGTCCCCAGAGTCAAGACGGGGTACATACCTACGACTACTCCGAGGGGAAGTGCCGCCAGGTGAAGGACGCCGAGATTAGCATGAATATGGGTTGGGCCACGCCGGCCGTCGGCAGCGCCCTCATAATGCGGAGGTAGGTCTATGCCGGTTTACGAGTATCGCGGGCAGCGGATCAGCATATCGGAAGATGACACTGAGTACAAGGGGTACTTCGACGCGGCCAGGGAGCATCGCCTGGTGGTGAAACGGTGTCTGGACTGCGGCTTGCTGCGGGGCGAACCGGGCCCCGGGTGTCCTTGGTGCACCTCTCTGACATGGGAATGGCACCAGGTGAGCGGCAAGGGGACCATCTACAGCTACCAAATCGTGGCCCATACCGTGATGCCGGGCTTCCGAGACTGGGCGCCCTTTCCCATCGTGCTGGTGGAGCTGGACGAGCAGAGCGGGGAGCCCAACCCCGGAGACGGACTCCGGATCACGGCAAACCTGTTGGACGAGTACCTGAGCCCGGAAAAAGAGGAGAACGTGGCCATCGGCAACCGGGTGGAGGTGGTATTCATGGAAGGGGAGGACGGGTTCTTCCTACCCCAGTTCAAGCTGTCCGGGGAAGCGCCGCAGGGTCAAGTGTGGCGGTATCCGGCGTAGGATCACAGCCACGGCCATTCCTTTGTACCAAAGGGACGGGTGTGCGCCGTTATGGGGCGGCGCGCCACAAGCGATATTGGGCAGATGAACGAGGGTCGCGTGGTAAAAGCTTAGCTCGGACGAGGAAAAGGATGCGGTAGACCTCGTAACCAACTGTATGGTTTCGCTGGATTTCCTGAAATCGATATCCGATGTCGTTTTCAGCAAGCACCGCTACAAGGTTAGTGTAGGGAGATTCTACGAGGAATGGCTCAGGGCATGAGGAGCAAAAGAACACAAGGTTCCATTCAACCCTGGGCATTCGTGGCATACCTTTATCGTGGTCTGGTTCTGACCAAGGAACTCTGGTATGACCTGGTGCCTGACGAGTATCACAAGCGTGGCGCTTCGTTTCCGATCAGATACACCTGGTAGGGTCCGGGCTTCAGTGTATGTGATACTGTTGATATAGTCAGCGCGGTGGACTTGGTGCTTGGTTCATCCTGGCCATGGAGGAGATCTCTGAGCGCATCTGCCGCACGCTGGCACCACATTCATATTGCAACGAGGCGTTCGAGAGGAGAGGGTCTAGGCTAAGGCAAACAGCGATGTTAATGAAGTATATTCAAACCACCTTGCGCCACGCGAAATATGAAATCTTGGATGATGACGGCTCATTCTACGGCGAGATTTCAGTGTGCAACGGAGTTTATGCCAACGCTTCGACCCTTGAGGGATGCCGTGATCAGTTGGAAGAGGTGCTAGAAGAGTGGATACTACTCCGCGTTTACAAGAATCTCCCATTACCAGTGGTCGACGGAATCAAGCTGACGATAAATGAAGTTGCCTGATGCCTCGTTTTGGGCCAATCAGGCTACAGGACCTGATTCGCTATTTGCGGCTGGCGGAGTTTGAAGGGCCCTATTCGGGCGGCAGACATCAGTTTATGATCAGGCAAGACATTACTATCTGGTTACCCAATCTGCACCGAGGGGATATCGGAAGAGATCTCCTCGCGAGAATACTCCGCCAAGCCCACATCGGCCGGGATGAGTGGGAAGACCTGTAGCGGCTCCCGTTGTACCTACCAGTCCTCCAAAATGTGGCGGTATCCAACCTAGAGCGAGGCATTTATTTGGCGAAACTCATCAGTTTTGACATCGACGGCACTCTGGAGGTGGGCGACCCGCCAGGCGCCGTTACCATGGACATGGTGCGATGGGCCCAGGGCGCCGGTTACCTGATCGGCAGCTGTTCCGACCGCACCATCGGCAACCAGGAGCGGCTCTGGCAAGAGCATGGTATCGTAGTGGCATTCACCGTATTGAAGCAAAAACTGGCCGAACTGAAGGCACGGTTTCAGGTTGAGGAATACTACCATATAGGGGACTCGGAGGTGGACCGCTACGTGTCGAAACAGGCTGGCTTTCACTTTCTCCAGCCCGGCGACGGCGTTCGACGGCTCCTGGGCCTGGACAGCGACCCCTAAGCCGCCTATCCAATAACCAGCTTTTGCGGTTCAGCCTGTATTCTCGTCCACCGCGATTTGGGCGGCTGGCCCGTGGATGGTCCCACTCACGGCTCCGGAGCCGGCCGGCCCCTGTCCGAAGGCCGGAGTGTACTCCCGCCCGGCGTCGGCGGCCACAGCGGTTTCCATGGCGCAGATGGCAACTTCTACCTGGCTGTCGTCCGGCGCCCGGGTGGTCAGGCGCTGGAGGAGCAGGCCCGGGCGGGCCAACAGTTGCCCGACCCACAGGTTTTGGTGGGAACCGCTAAACCGGATGATCTCGTAGCTCACTGAGGCGATCACCGGGATCAGCACGATCCTAGAAGTAATCCGCCACTCCATTGATGGGGCCATCAACAAAGCAAACACGATTATGGAAACGAGCATTACGGTCAGCAGGAAGGCGGTGCCGCAGCGGGGATGGGGAGTCCCGAACCTCCGCACGTTGGCCACATCGAGGGTCAGGCCGGCTTCATAGGCGTGTACTGCCATGTGCTCGGCCCCATGGTAAGCGAACACCCGTTTGACGTCATGGAGGAAGCTGATCCCCCAGATATAGACCAGCAGAAAGGCCAGACGGAGCACTCCCTCAACGATTTCGCTGAGAAGGCCCGAAGAGATCACAGGGTCCATCAGCCATACGACCAGCAAGGGCAGCAGGAAGAAGACCCCGACTCCAAACGTGAGAGCTACCGCCAACGTCGCACCCAGCATCCAGCCGGGAATCTCATCTCCGTCGCCGGACTCTTGGTTTTGCATCGCAATGTTGGCCGATAGATGCAGGGCCTTGGTCCCGAGCACCAGTGTCTCGAGCAGGGCCACCACGCCCCGCAGCAGAGGTACCCGCCTTGCGCGCCCGGTAAAGAGTTCATTTAGCCGCTGGGACCGGTGGTGGATGGTGCCGTCTGGGCGCCGTACCGCGAGGCTGAAGTGGCTCCGGCCTCGGATCATCACGCCTTCAATAACGGCCTGGCCGCCGTAGGAGAACCTGGGTTCTTCGGGCACCGCCTCCTCCTTGCCTGTCCATGGGCAGCGGGTCCTACATAGCGTAGGCCCGCTGGAGTATTGGAGGAATATGCAGCCGCTTGGCCTGGCCCGCACCTGCGGCGTGACTGGAATCCCCGGACCCTTCGATCCCAAGAAATCCCGAGCCACTCGCAACGGCCGCACCCTCGAAGGCGTCATCTGCGAAAGGGAGTTGCGGGCCTCCGGCCTCCGCTCCCAAACGCTCGAGTTACTCCAAGTTAAAGCGGCGGCGCAGCCGCTCAATGCGGCCCTGGGTGTCCACGATCCGCTGCTCGCCGGTGTAGAACGGATGGCACTTGCTGCAGACTTCGATCCTGAGGGTCGGTTTGGTACCCCCGGTATTGAACACGTTGCCACAGGAGCAGGTTACCACGGACTTAAAGAACTTGGGATGGATGTCGGCTTTCATAACGATCGGTTACCCATTCATCTTGATTTGCTATCGCTCGAAAAAGCGCCTCGGACCAACCCGGAGGCGTGCCCTCAGGTAGCTGCCGGGGTGGATACCTGGAACGGGTAAACACTGACCCGCCGTTTGCCTTTGGCCGCCCACTCGAACTTCACCTGGCCGTCCAACATGGCGAAGAGGGTGAAATCGCGGCCCAGCCCAACGTTGGTCCCAGGGTGGATTCGGGTGCCCCGCTGCCGGATCAAGATGGACCCGCTGGTCACCCGCTCGCCACCGTACCGTTTGACCCCCAGACGCTTGGCGTTGCTGTCACGGCCGTTTGAGCTACTGCCGCCGGCTTTCTTATGAGCCATTACGCGTCACCTTTTTCCTCGGCTGCCGCCGCCGCAGGTTTCTTCCTGGTTCGTCTCCGGCGCGCCGGAGCGGCTGCCGTTTCAAGTTGGATATCCTGAATCAACAGGCGGGTATAGCCCTGACGATGGCTCTTCTTGCGCCGGTAGCGAATCTTCGCCTTGTACTTGAAGACGATGATCTTCCGGTCTCTGTAATGTGACTGGACCTGGGCCAGTACTCTGGCTCCTGGAACGAATGGAGACCCGAAGGTTACCTCGCCGCCGTCGGAAACCGCGAGGACCTCGCCGAATTCGGCTACCCCTTCCACGTCCAAGGGAAGCCGTTCAACATCTAGTGTGTCGCCGGGCTTGACCCGGTATTGTTTGCCGCCAGTTTTGAAGACTGCGTATTCCATTTTTACCCCCGACCTTGCATGTTAAGACAGAGCACTCACACTGTCAAGAAGAATTGTGGCCCGCCAAGCGCCTCCTTGCGGTTCCCGGCGGAAATTGCCGACCCGGTGGCGAAGGTTTTTGCCGGGTCCGCCTGTCGCGACCTGCCGGGCCGGTGCCCGGCCCGGCCTCTCCCGTACAACGCGGCAAGGCGGCGGCGATGGGCGCCAACCCGCCGGCACCCGGCGTGAGCGGGGCTTTTCGCCGCACCACTCCAGCGGCAGGACGGGTGAAAACCGGCAGGCACACCTCTCCAGGTCGGGCATTCGGGCGTTTCTGTTGCGTGCCACCCCATGACAGGACCGTGTAACCGGTAGGGTATAATACGCTGCGGTATTCTGATCCACGAACAGACAGGTGATCCTAGCCCATGACGGTTCTGCGGGGCAACGACTTCAGGCAGGCTTTCAGCGCGGCGATCCGCTGCCTGGAGCACTACCGGGACGCCATAAACGCCCTGAACGTTTTTCCGGTACCCGACGGCGACACTGGCACCAACATGCTGTTGACCATGCGCTCGGCAATGGAGAAGTGCTCCGATGGCTCCGATGCTTCGGTGGCCGATGTAACGGCGGGCCTGGCTGACGGCGCGTTCTGGGGGGCTAGGGGCAACAGCGGTGTCATTCTGTCCCAGTTCTACCGGGGGTTCGCCGAAGCGCTCGTGGGGGAAGCGGTCTGCGACGGGTCCGGCTTGGCCTGGGCCTTGAATCTGGCCGCGGACGCAGCCTACCGGTCGGTGGGCCAGCCCGTGGAAGGGACGATGCTCACCGTCATCCGGTCCACCGCCATCGCCGTGCAGGAAGAACTGGACCGGGGTGAGAACGCGGACACCTTGGCCCTCTGGGGCGCCGCATTTCAAGCCGCCGTCGCGGCCCTATACCGCACCCCCTCCCAGCTACCGGTGCTCAAGGAAGCCGGCGTGGTGGATGCCGGCGGCATGGGCATCGCGGTGATCATCGGAGGTGTGATGTGCTTCCTGGCAAACAACGACCGCGGCCTTGTTGACCAGGCCCTCGCCGAGGCTTGCGTTGAGCCCGTTCCGATCACCGGCGTCGACACCAGAATCGACAGCGATTACCTGGACGCCACGCTGGACGCACAGTGGGGCTACTGCATCCAATTCCTTATCGAGGGGGAGGGACTTCCCCTGGAGCAGATTCGAGAGGGTTTGGGGAGGGAAGTCTCCGACTCGGCAGTGGTGGTGGGGGACGACCGTTACGCCAGGGTGCATGTCCATGCCTCCGACCCCGGACCTCCTCTCAGCTACGGCGTGTCCCTGGGCGACTTACACCAGATCTGGATCGAAAACATAAAGCAGCAGAACGCGGAGTTTGTCGCCGGGCATCGCTCGAAGGAGCCGGCGCCGGGCAGCATCGCCGTGGTGGCTGTGTCCCAGGGTGAGGGTCTGGCCCGTCTCTTCCAGGACGCCGGTTGCGCCGCGGTCGTCAGCGGCGGCCAGACCATGAACCCCAGTGTGCAGGAAATCCTGCATGCCGCCGGCGCAGCCGGTGCCGGGGACACCATAGTCCTACCCAACAACTCCAACGTGGTGGCGACGGCGGAACAGTCGGCAGCCGCCAACCCAGGTCTTCACGTGGTCTCTTCCCGCAGCGTGCCCCAGGGAGTCGCCGCGATCCTGGCATTCAACCCGGAGGAGCCCTTGGAACGTAACCTGGAGGCGATGGGCCGTGCCCTGGAGGCCGTGGTCACCATAGAGGTGACCCAGGCGGTACGGGCCGCCACCGTCGAAGGGAAGCTGGTGGAGGCCGGCCAGTACATCGGCCTGCTGGAGGGTGAGCTGGCCACCTCGGGCGAATCCGCCGAGACGGCACTCAAGGCCGCGTTGGACCGGATAGTCCACTCCGAAGAACAGATCATCACCTTGTTTCAGGGTGAGGATGCCTCGCCAGCGTTGGCCGGGGATTTGCGCCGCCAGCTGGAGGAGGAAACTCCGGGCATTCAAGTGGACCTGATTTACGGCGGCCAGCCCCACTACCACTACCTGGCCTCGGTTGAATAGGGCGCTATCGGCCACGGAGACGCAGAGGCACGGAGAACGGGATTTCGCCTGTAAGCTAAGAGGGGGAGAAGATGGCGATACGAATAGTGGCCGACAGCGCGGCCGACCTGCCGCCAGAGCTGGCCCAGCAATGGAACATCACCGTCGTTCCCTGTTACGTCATCGCCAACGACGTTATTTACCGGGACGGCGTGGACATCTTGCCCGACCAGTTCTATCACCAGTTAGAAACGAACCCCCGGCTGCCCACTACGGCCCAGCCATCGGCGGCGGACTTCCAATCCGTGTACCAAGGCCTGCTTGCCCAGGGCCATCAAATCATATCCATTCACCTTTCCAGCAAGCTCAGCGGCACGCTGAATTCAGCGGAGCAGGCCCGGGCTTCGTTGGGGGACGAAGCGGGCCGGTCAATCGAGATCATCGACTCTCAACTCGCCTCCGTTCCTCTGGGACTGGTGGCGCTGGCGGCGGCCCAAAAGGCCCAAAATAGCGACTCACCCCGGCAATTGGCCGAGCAGGTGCGCCAAGACCTGCCTTTGGCCACCGGCTTCTTTCTTCTGGAGACCCTGGAGTACCTCCAGAGAGGCGGACGCATCGGCAAAGCCCACGCGTTTCTAGGCTCGGTCCTGGGGGTCAAGCCGATCCTGACGATACGGGACGGCGAGGCGCATCCGATGGAGCGCCTCCGCAACCGGGACAGGGCCGTTCGCCGCCTGGTGGAGCTGGCCGGGCAATTGGCCCCGCTCCGGCATCTGGCGGTGATCTACAGCACCGAGCGGGAGCGGGCCGAGGACCTGAGGGGCAGATTGTCCAGCTTGGCGCCCCAAAACGAGATCATAGTCACCCGCTTCGGGCCAACCCTGGGGACTTACGCGGGTCCCGGGGCCCTGGGCGTGGGCTTGATTCGCGCCGGCGGTGCAGTGGGCCCCTGATGGCACCTTCAGAATCAATTCCTCCTTCCTGGATGGACCCCTTTCGTAAAATCCTGCGAAAGGAAGAGTCTCAGGATTTCAACAACTCCGCGGTGTTGGGCGGCTTGGACAGGTTTCTCGAGTATTGGGCCGAGGCGATGGCTGCCCAAGCGGAGGAGTCAGGGCTGGTCCGGCAGCTCCCGGATACCCCCTACGCCGGAATGACCCCGGAGGAACGCCGCCGCTGGGCCGGCCGGTGGCGCACCGTGTTGGACCCGCAGCCTGGCCGCACCCCAGACCAAGCCAAGGCGGCAAAACCCGGCGTTGGCTCCGGTGCCCCGCCGGCAGGCCAGACCGTCGACGCTCCGGTCAACCAATTGCGGGGCGTCGACACCAAGCAGTCGGGCCGGCTGAAACGGCTGGATGTTCAGACGGTCCGCGATCTGCTCTACCTGTTTCCCCGCCGCCACCTGGACTACTCGAAGTTCGCCAGGATCTCGGAGCTGTCCCCAGGCCAGGAATACACGTTGGTGGCCACGGTCTGGGATGCGCGGGAGGTTATCGCGGGACAACTGGGCCGGCGCAAGGATACCGAAGCGGTCCTGAGTGACGAAACTGGGACCATCAAGGCCATCTGGTTCGGACAGCGATACTTGGCCCGCACCCTGAAACCCAACGCCCGGATCGCCGTCAGCGGCAAGGTGGAGGCTTTCCGGGGCCAGCTTGTGTTCGTGTCCCCGGAGCACGAACTCCTGGATTCCAGCCAGGCGCCGATACATACCGGCCGGCTGGTTCCCGTCTACCCGCTGACTGGGGGGCTTACGGGACGCACCCTGCGCCGCCTCACGTGGCAGGTGTTGCAGCAATGGCTGGGCGGTATCGACGAACTGCTCTCCCAAGACCTGCTGGACCGGACCGGGTTCATGCCGTTGCGGGACGCCATTCGGCAGGCCCACTACCCCGATAACCAGGGTGCCTGGGCGGTGGCGCGCCGCCGTCTGGCCTTCGACGAGCTTTTTACTTTGCAACTAGCGGTGCTGCGCCGCCGGCAGCATCATCAGCAGGATGTCCAGGGAATACCCATCGCGGCCTCAAAAGAGGTCCTGGACGGGTTCTACTCCTCGTTGCCCTTCCAGATCACCACCGCCCAGGAGTGGTGCATCAAGGAGATCATCGCCGATCTGGAGCGGGGCACGCCGCCGATGAACCGGCTGCTCCAGGGCGAGGTGGGCAGCGGCAAGACCGTGGTAGCCCTGGCCGCTCTGCTGGCGGCGGCCGCCGCCGGCTACCAGGGGGCGGTCATGGTCCCCACGGAGGTGCTGGCAGAGCAGCATTTTCATACGGTTGGCACCTTATTGAGCGGCATGGGCAGCCCGGAGCGGGCCGACAACCTGGTGTCGGTGTTCGTGGAGTCTCTGGGGAGAACGCTGTCGTTGGGGCTGCTCACCGGCAGCACCCGCCCGGCCCGGAAGAGGGAGCTGACCAAGATGGCCGCCGCCGGGACCCTGGACCTGGTGATCGGTACCCACGCCCTGATCCAGTCCGGCGTTTCCTTCCCCAAGCTGGCGCTGGCCGTCGCCGACGAGCAGCACCGCTTCGGCGTGATGCAGCGCTCCGCCCTGCGGGAAAGGGGGACCGGGTCACCCCACACCCTGATCATGTCGGCCACGCCCATACCCCGAACCCTCACACTGACCCTCTACGGCGACCTGGACATTTCGACCCTTGACGAGCTGCCGGCGGGACGACAGCAGGTCTCGACCGGATGCCTCGCGCCGGAACGGCGCCCGGCGGCCTTCGGTTTCATCCGCAAGCAGGTCGAGGAGGGACGCCAGGCCTTCATCATCTGCCCGCTGGTGGAGGAGTCAGAGGTCATCGAAGCCAAGGCCGCTACCGAAGAGTACGAGATGCTGTCCCAAGAGATTTTCCCGGGCCTGAAACTGGGGCTTCTCCACGGCCGGATGCCGTCGAAGGACAAGGACCATGTTATGCGCCGGTTCCGGGACGGGGAGCTGGACATCCTGGTATCCACCGCGGTGGTGGAGGTGGGCATCGACGTGGCCAACGCCTCGGTGATGATGATTGAAGGGGCCGAACGGTTCGGCCTGTCCCAATTGCACCAGTTCCGGGGCCGCGTTGGCCGAGGGGAACACAAGAGCTACTGCTTCCTGGTTTCGGAGAGCCAGTCGGAGGTGGCCAGGGAGCGCCTGTCAGCCATGGTGCAGATTCACGACGGATTCCGGTTGGCGGAGGCAGACCTGGAGATAAGGGGCCCGGGGGACTTCTTTGGCACCCGGCAGAGCGGCCTACCGAACCTGCGGATGGCTCACCTCTCTGACCGGCAGTTGCTCGAATCGGCCCGGGATGAGGCAACTCGGGTAATGCAGCAGGACCCGGAACTGAGATCCAAGAAGCACGCGGCGCTGGCCGCCCAAGTGGCGCGCTTCCTGGAAAGCGTGAGCGCCGAGGCCAGCTGAAGTCCGGCAAGGGCCCGCTCCCAGGCCAGCCTCAAGCCTCCTCAGGAAAGCGTTTTGAAGCGATAGCCAACCAGATAGACGGTTTCGATGAAGGAGCGCCCGGGGCTTTCTATCTTGGAGCGCAGCCGGCGCACGTGTACATCGACGGTCCTGGTGCCCCCCAGGTAGTCGTACTCCCATATCTGGCTTAGCAGCAATTCCCGCGAGTACACCCGGCCGGGGTTGGACGCCAGGAGCACCAGAAGCTGGAACTCCTTGTAGGTCAGCGACACCCGGCGCCCTCTGACCGTGACCTCATAGGCTTCCAGATCGATGGTCAAGTCGCCGGCCCTCAGGAGTTGGGACCCAGTGGGGCCGCTGACGCGGTAGATGGCCTGTTTGACCCTGACCAATAGCTCGCCGTCCGGGACCGGGTGCAAGACAAGCTCGTCGGGGTTCAGCGAGGGGTCGTACCCGGCCACGCCTTCTCTTGGCAGCACCGCCACCACCGGCAGCCGGAGTTTCTTGCACCGGTCTATGAACACTTGGGCCTGATACGGGTCCACCGATGCCAGGTCCAAGAGGACCACCTCGGGCTGTGAGGGGACCTCCGCTTCTTCTACCCAAGCCAGGTCCGGCCCCACCTGGCAGGAAAGCCCAGCCCGGCCGATGGTGTCGACCAGGGGGCACGCCCCGTTGTTTTGATTTGCCAGCAGGAAGACTTTATACACCAGCCGGTCCCGACGCCTCCGAAATCGGACTCAACATCAGTGGGAAGTATACCATTTCGAATAATCGCTCGAATACGCGGACGCCGCAATCAGCCCGGATGCGCCTCACGGGTGAAACCCAAGTCAAACAGTTTCAACACCAGAGGCGAGTTAAGCATCATTTCATGATTGTGTTTTCATCGGAAGCGGGCGTTACCCTTTGCTTGGCCGACGCCGTTCTGCTATTGTATCAGCGACGAGCCGGGCAGCAGGCGAGTGGCACCACCGGCGCGGCCGCAAGCGGCAGCTATCCCGGTGGGCAGCCCAGGGATTACCTTCCGGCTTCCCAGCTATCGGGCCCGGCCGTTGCAGGCCGGAGCGGGACACCGTCACCGGGCCCCGGTCCGCCTGGAACATCGAACGCATACAGACCGGCAGTGAGGGATACCAATGAGCACGGAAACTCTGCCCAAGACCGCCCGCGAGGTCCGGGAATTGATACGCTCCGGCCGGTGGCGCGGGGTAACTTCAGGAGTCGCCCCCGGACACGTGCAGGGCAATCTGGCTATCCTGCCCCAAGACCTGGCCTTTGACTTCCTCCTCTTTTGCCAGCGCAACCCCAAGCCCTGCCCGCTGCTGGAGGTGATCGAGGCCGGCCAGACCGAGCCGAAGGTGACTGCACCGGGCGCGGACATCCGCACCGATGTCCCGGGATACCGGGTTTACGAAAACGGCGAGCTGAAGGCAGAAGTGGAATCGCTGGTGCCTTACTGGCGGGACGATCTGGTATCTTTCTTGCTGGGTTGCAGCTTCTCTTTTGAAGCGGCAATGGTCGATGCCGGAATCCCGTTGCGCAACCAGGAGATGGGGTGCAACGTGTCCATGTACATCACCAACATCACCACCACCCCCGCGGGGGTCTTTTCGGGGCCCATGGTGGTCAGCATGCGGCCCGTCAAGCAAGCCCAGGTCGTGCGCGCGGTTCAGGTCACTTCCCGGTTTCCCGCCACCCATGGCTCGCCGGTCCACATCGGAGACCCGGCGGCCATTGGTATCCGGGACCTGGAGCGTCCCGACTTCGGCGACCGGGTCGACGTGCTGCCCGGCGAAGTGCCGGTCTTTTGGGCCTGCGGCGTCACGCCTCAAGCGGTGGCCCTGAGCTGCAAGCCTACGCTTTTGCTGGCCCACAGCCCCGGATTGATGTTCATCACGGACCATAGAGACGCCGATTACGCGATTTTGTAGCTATCAGCTATCAGTTTTCAGCGGTCAGCATTGGGGGTAGAGAATGAGCGAGACCATTGAGGACATCATCCTCCAGCAGGACAAACGGGGCGTGTCGGAGCTGCGCCCCCACCTTCCGGCGGACTATTGCTCCCAGGCGGCAAGCTACATCATGGACCACCCGGGGGGCGCGATCATCGCCACCGGGTACTACGCCTTGATGTCGCACAAGCCCGAGACCGACGGGCCGCCAGGGGCCATGGCCATCGGCAACGCCTTGCAGGCCCTAGGACGCTGGGTCACCTATGTCACCGACCTGCACACGGCGCCGGTGCTGCGGGATTGGCTCGGCCCCGAGGCCGAGGTGGTGGAGTTCCCGATCGCCGACGTCACCACCAGCCAGCGGGTGGCCTCCGAGACCCTAGCCCGGCTTGAACCCGGCCTCCTGATCTCGATTGAACGCAGCAGCCGCACCAAGGACGACACTTACCTCAACATGCGGGATATCGACATCTCGCAATACACCGCTCGGGTGGACTACCTTTTCGAGGCCGGGGTTCCTTCCGTGGGGATAGGTGACGGCGGCAATGAGATCGGCATGGGTAACCTGCTGGAGGTGATACCCACCGTGGCCACCTTGCCCAACAGTCCCGCGGTGACCAGGGTGGACCGGCTGGTCATCACCAGCGTTTCCAACTGGGGCGGCTACGGGCTGGTTGCCGCGCTGTCACTCCTGGCGGGAAAGAACCTGCTCCCCTCGGTGGACCACGAGACGCGGTTGATCCGGCGCATGGTTCAGATAGGCGTGGTGGACGGGACCACCGGGGAAGCCATCCCCACCGTGGACAACTTCAGCGTCGAGGTGAACGGGGAGGTCCTGGAGCAACTGCACCGGCTGGTGGCGGAGGGGTAGTTGCCGAGTGGTTCCGGGCGTTGGTCCGGACAGAAAGCCCGCCACAGGGGGGTCACCCCTACTCCACCCTAGACCCCAGGAGGGTTCTCCGCCCCAACGAGGTTTAACCTCCCTTATGTCCCCTCCTTCCAAAGGAGGGGATTCAGGTCCGTTCCCCCTTACGAAGGGGGGACCAAAGGGGGGTTACCCTTCCGCCGGGACCAGGGTCTTCTCCTCCAGGGCCAGCAGCCTTCGCAGTTCGAATATCTCGTCGCGGAATTGGGCGGCCTTCTCGAACTGGAGGTTCCGGGCCGCCTCTTTCATTTGAACCTCCAGGTCCTTGACTACTCGGAACATGTCGGTGCGGGACATCTCCTGGCGCACCACGTTATAGCGAGCCCGGTTATCGGAGATGGCCTTGATCCCCTCGGTGATGTCGTGGACCTCTTTCTGGATGCTCTGGGGCTGGATGCCGTGCTCCTCGTTGTGCTCGTGCTGGATGCCCCGCCTCCGGTAGGTCTCGTCGATGGCCCGTTTCATCGAATCGGTGATCCGGTCGGCGTACATGATCACGTGGCCGCTGGCATGGCGGGCCGCCCGGCCGATGGTCTGGATCAGGGAGGTGCCCGAGCGCAGGTACCCCTCCTTGTCGGCGTCCAGAATGGCCACCAGGCTCACCTCGGGCAGGTCCAGGCCCTCTCGCAGTAGGTTGATGCCGACGATGACGTCGTACACGCCCAAGCGCAGGTCGCGGAGTATCTCGATGCGCTCCAGGGTTTGGATGTCGGAGTGCAGGTAGTGGTTGCGGATACCCATCTCGGAAAGGAAATCTGCCAACTCCTCGGCCATGCGTTTGGTCAGCGTGGTCACCAGGCAACGCTCGGTCCTGTCGACCCTCTCTACTATCTGGTGCAATAGGTCGTCGATCTGGCCGTCGGTGGGCTTCACCTCCACGGTGGGGTCCAAGAGCCCCGTGGGCCGGATCACCTGCTCCACCACGGCGGTGCTGTGCTCCATCTCGTAGGGCCCGGGGGTGGCCGACACGAAGATGACTTGGTTGATGTGCGACGCGTACTCCTCGAAGTTCAGGGGCCGGTTGTCCAGGGCTGAGGGCAGGCGGAAGCCATACTCCACCAGAGTCTCCTTGCGGGAGCGGTCGCCGTGGTACATGCCCCTGACCTGGGGCAAGGTCATGTGGGACTCGTCGACGAACAGCAGGAAGTCTTCCGGGAAGTAGTCCAGCAACGTCCACGGCGCGCTTCCCGGAGAGCGCCTGGATAGGTGGCGGGCGTAGTTCTCCACCCCGAAGCAAAAGCCGGTCTCTTGCAGCATCTCTAGGTCGTAATGGGTCCGGCTTTCCAGACGCGCCGCCTCCAGTATCTTGCCCTGGTCCCGCAGCTCCTGAAGCCGCTCCCCCAGTTCCACCTGGATGTCGACAAGGGCCAGTTCCATCTTCTCCTTTGAGGTCACGAAGTGCTTCGCCGGGAAGATGAACATCTCTTCCTGGTCGGCCAGCAATTCGCCCGTCAGGGGGTCCATCTGCACGATGCGCTCCACTTCGTCGCCGAAGAACTGGATGCGCAACGCCGCTTCCTCATATGCGGGGACGATTTCCAGGGTATCGCCGCGTATCCGGAACTTGCCCCGGGAAAGATCCATGTCGTTGCGCTCGTACTGCATGTCGACCAGTTGGCGCACCAACTGCCTGCGGTTTCGAATGTCGCCGACCCGCAGCCGGGCCACCAGGCTGAAATAGGACTCCGGGTCGCCGAGGCCATAGATGCAGGATACCGAAGCAACGACCAGAACGTCGCGGCGGGTGAGCAGCGAGGTGGTGGCCGACAGCCGCAGCTTGTCCAACTCCTCGTTGAGACTGGAGTCTTTTTCGATGTAGGTGTCCGACCGGGGAATATAGGCCTCTGGCTGGTAGTAATCGTAGTAGGAGACGAAGTACTCAACGGCGTTGTGAGGGAAGAACTCCTTGAACTCAGAAGCCAACTGGGCGGCCAAGGTCTTGTTATGGGCCATGACCAGGGTGGGGCGCTGCACCTCCTGGATGATGTTGGCCATGGTGAAGGTCTTGCCGCTGCCGGTGACGCCCAGCATGGTCTGCCGGGAGATGCCTTCCTGCACCCCGGCGGCCAGCCGGGCCACCGCTTGCGGCTGGTCGCCCGTCATCTTGAACTCGGATTTCAGTTGGAATTCAGGCATTCTTGGCCTTTGCTCTAGCCTATCTGCAGATCGGAAGGAACAAGCAACATTCAGCCTCCCGCTCCCAAATTATAGCCAATATCCCAGTCGCCTTCACCCAGATCCCGACCGCGAGTTCTTTCGGAAGGGTTTTAGGGGGCCGTCAAAGAGAAAGCGAAGCCCAACGCGGCCCGGTAAATGTTGCTCAGCCGCCCCCCCCAAACTGCTGCAAAGCCAGCCAAACCCGGTCCTCCAGGGTCATATTCGGGGTCCGTTCCAAATTACTTACTGCCCGCCGGGCTTCGTTGGGGGAGTAGCCAAGGGCTGTCAGGGCCGCGATGACTTCGGAGTCAGCACCGACGGTGGCCGGTGTGAAACCCGCTTCGGACACTTCCAGCTTTCCCTTCAACTCCAGGACAATGCGGCCGGCGGTGCGGCGGCCCACTCCAGGGGCTGAAACCAGGGCCGTGACGTCGCCCGCGGCGATGGCCTCGCGCAGACGCGGCGCGCCCAATCCCGAGAGCAGGCCCAACGCCAGCCGGGGTCCAACCCCGGACACACCGGTGAGCATCAAGAACAACGCCAGGGACGCCGAATTGGGAAAGCCATACAACACCGGCTGTTCATCCCGCAGCCGAAGGTGGGTATGCAGACTGGCCTGTCCTCCGACGGGCCCCAGCTCCCCAATGTTGGCCGCCGGCACGAAGACCTGTAGCGTCACTCCGCCTATCTGAAGATGCACCCAGTCGGGACCAACGGCTTCAATGACACCCCGAACATTTACGATCACCCTCTATCTCTCCGACCCTGGTGATATCGCCCGCCCCAGGGCTGCCGCGGCCTGGGCCTGTACCAGGTGGCACAGGCTCACGGAAAGCGCATCCGCCGCGTCGGGCTCCGGCGCTTCGGGCAGCCTCAGGGTAGCGGCGATGGTCTGGCGCATCTGCTCCTTGGAGGCAGCGCCATAGTCCGTAACACAAAGCTTGACCTGGGCGGGGGTGTAGTGGAACACCGGGATTCCCTGGCCGGCGGCGCCGATGAGCACCACGGTTTGAGCCTGTCCGACCGCGATGGCCGGGCCAACGAAACGCCGCTCACCTTTGCCGACAAACGGGTCTTCGACCGCGATGGCGGTTGGGCGGAGGACGCTGATCAAGTTCAAGACGTGGGTGTAGAGCTGATAGAGGCGGTTTTCCAGGGGCATGGACCGTGGAATGGCCACTACACCATAGTTCTCGGCAATCGGTTGGGGGTCCGCCTCCACCAGACCATACCCCATCCTGACCGTCCCGGGATCAATGCCAAGTACGCGCATCAGCCTGCATCCTGTGAGACCAGGTTTGAGCGGCTGGTCTTCCAAAGGTCTCGCAACTGGTCCCCACTCGCCGGGAAGACTTCGAGGTCCCCGGAGGGCCTTGAGGCCCGCCGGGTGGGGGTATCGACGGCGGTCTGAAACCGGGCATTATGGCGCTTCCTGATATTTTTCCAGTACCTCGGGCGGAAAGTCGGCGTTGGTGTAGGCCTTCAGCACATCGTCCAGGTCTTCCAAAGCGTCCAGCAGCTTCAGTGTTTGCTCGGCCTCGTGGTCCCCCAGGGCTATAGTGGCTTTGGGGACCAGAGAGATTTCCGCCGACTGGGTGGCGATACCTTCAGATTCCATCGCCTGACGGACCTGAAAAAGCTGGTCCGGGGTCGTGAAGACCTCCAGCAGATCGTCTTCGAGCTTCACGTCGTCGGCGCCGGCGTCGATGGCCAGGAGACTCAACTCTTCCTCTTTCCCGGCATCCGCTATCTCCACGGTTATCAACCCTTTGGCCTCAAAGTTCCAGGCCACGCAGCCGCTTTCCCCCAGGTTGCCACCGCCGCGGCTGAAAGCAGACCGGATGTCCGCCGCCGTGCGGTTGCGGTTGGTGGTCACGGCCTGGAGCAGGATGGCGCCGCCTCCGGGACCGTACCCTTCGTAGACCACCTCTTCCAAGTTCTCGACCGCTTCGCCGCCTTCACCAGAGGCCCGCTTTATTGCCCGGGTGATGTTGTCGTTGGGCATGTTGCTGCCCTTGGCCTTCTCGATGGCCAGACGGAGCCGGAAATTCATGTCCGGGTCGCCTCCGCCGCCGGTCCGGACCGCCAGGGCGATGTCGCGGCTAATCTTAGTGAACGTCGCTCCGCGTTTGACATCGGCCACGCCTTTCTGGTGTTTGATGGTTGACCATTTAGAGTGCCCTGACATCTCGGACACCTCCTCAGATTGGCGGGGATGCCCTGGCCCGCCGCGGCGGTCCCAACGGGCCAGACCTGTCTTGGGCCAGCCGCTCCCCCACATCCAGCGCAGGCGGCGGGAAGGGAATGGACCACGAACTTCAACCGGAGGGCCAGACTGCCCTTGATGCGATTTTAGCACCGGCGGATTACCCGGTCAAAACGGCTACCGAAGGCTGTCAGGCAGCCGGACCACCATGAGCCCTTCGTCTAGTTGGACCTTCCGGATGACGTCGAGCAGCGCCGGTATCAGCAGCTGGCCTGCGTCACCGGAGACAATGTACACGTCGTTGCTCCCAGTCTCCAGAATCTCGGAGACCCGGCCCAGGTCTTCGCCCTCTTCCGTTAGCACCCTCAGGCCCAGAAGCTGAAAATGGAAGTACTCCCCCTCTGGTGGGGAAGGGACTGACGCCAAAGGGACGGTCAGGGCCTCGCCAACCAAAGGCCGGGCTTCATCCGAAGTGTCAATGCCCCGGAACTTGAGTATGATTTGAGTGGAGGAGGTGTGAGTGGAGGAGGTGACAAAGTAGGGTTCGCCGCGGATGTACAGTTCCTGTCCAGTATCGAACCGGTGGGGAACGTCGCTCAAAATCTTGGCTCTTACGTCCCCCGACAACCCATGGACGCTAAGAACATGGCCGACGGTTACGGGCTCAGTGCCGTCCCGCTCGGAATCTACCCCGGAGTGTCCCAAATATCAGGCCTCGGGCCAAAAAGTTTCCAGCAGGGCGGCCTCTAAATGATCTCCAGGACCGCGTGAGAGCCGTCCTTCACTGCCGCCACGCGCAACAAGACCCGCATGGCCTGGGCCACTCGCCCTTGCCGGCCGATAACCTTGCCCTTGTCGTCAGGAGCGACTTCCAGACGGAGTATCACTCGCCCATCCTCCACAGTCTCGGTGACCTGCACCGCATCAGGATCGCTGGCGAGCGAACGGGCGATGTACTCAATCAGCTCTTTCATTTCTCAGAAGCCTTATCGGGGGCCTCCTCAGCAGGAGCTTCATCGGCGGGGGCTTCATCCGCAGAAGCTTCGTCTACGGGGGCTTCATCCGCAGGAGCTTCGTCAGCAGGAGCTTCGTCCACGGAGGCTTCGTCCACGGAGGCTTCGTCAGCAGGGGCCTCGTCTGCTACTTCCTCCACGGCAACCGGCGCCGCAATTGCGACGTTGGTTGTCCCTTGGACCGTCCCGGTTTTAGGTTTGGGAGCGCTAGACAGCTGTTGGGGAATCCGGTCGAGAATCCCCACCTTGTCTAGGATACGCCTCACCGCGTCGGAAGGCTGGGCCCCTTTGCTTAGCCATTGGGCTGCCCGTTCTTCTTTCAGAGCAAAAGTCGGCGGATCAACCATTGGGTCATAGTTGCCAATCCATTCCAAATAGCGGCCGTCGCGAGGCGCGGTGGCCTCGGCCACCACAATCCTGTATGACGGTTTCCCCTTCTTCCCCACCCTTCTGAGTCGAATTCGTAACATGCAATCTCCGGTACGTCGTATGCTGGCAACAAAGCTATGGAAATTTTATGCCGGGGGATGCGCGGATGTCAATCTCAGCAACCCGCCTCACCGGCCGCCGAACAAACGATAACCCCGGCTTGGCCGGGGTGGCGTTTACAGAGGGTATCCGTTAGGCCTTGCCGGGCCTGGGTGAAACCTGTGGCGCCGCCATTTGTATATTAGGATCGGGCCCAGCCAATCCTTTGGTGAACTCGCCCTTAGCAATTCAAATTCCGTAGGGGCGATGGTAGACATTGGCCTGGGCCCGACTAACGGGTTCTCGTATGTCAACCGGAGGTGCTAGGAAACGATCACCTCGTCGCGTCCAGACAGATGCCTACCATCGCCCCTGCGTGCTAAACTAACTTTCATGCACTCTCACCTCCTTATCTAGATTCCGCCAAACGGTAGCCGCATTCTAGCAATCCCCACGGTTAAATGTCAAGCGGGTCTAGGACTTATCGCAAGGGAATATGCGCATGCGTCCCGATTTTGCATTAAGTTCCCTTACATGATTAGGAGGGATTCGACGATATCAGAATTTTGATAGAAGGCTCGTCGACGGGAACCGGGAGGAAGCCTGTGATGAGGGTTTTCATTAGCCGCACCGAGGACCAACCTATATGCCCGGAGGGCCAATGCGCCTAGTTTTCATGGGAACGCCGGCCTTCGCCGTCCCCGTCTTGCAAGCCCTGACCACCGCTCCGGACGTTCAGGTAGCCGGGGTGTACACTCAGCCCGACCGTCCGAAAGGCCGGCGCCGCCCTACGGAAATGCCCGCGGTCAAGAGCTACGCCCTGGAACGAGGCCTTCCGGTTCACCAGCCGCCAGCCCTTCGCTCGGAGGAAGCGCAGCTGGAACTGGCCGGCCTCGAGCCTGACTTGATCGTGGTAGCGGCTTACGGTAATCTGCTGCCGGCCCAGGTCCTTGAAATCCCGGTCCACGGCAGTCTCAACCTCCACCCGTCTTTGCTGCCGCGTTACCGGGGGCCGTCACCCGTGGCGACGGCCATCGTCGCGGGCGCGGAAATCACCGGGATCACCCTCATGCTACTGGACCAGACGATGGACACCGGACCGATAATCTCCCAACAAGGGTATCCATTGTCCGGCCGGGAGACCACCGAGACGCTGACCTCCTCCCTGTTCCAAATGGGCGCAGATCTGCTGCTCCGGTGCCTGGCGCCCTGGGTGGCGGGCCAGATTACTGCCCAACCGCAGGATGATTCCGAGGCCACCACCACCCGCAAGCTGGAGCGCGCCGACGGACAGGCCGATTGGGAACTCCGGGCGACGGCGCTGGAACGTCGCTGCCGGGCCTACTCTCCCTGGCCGGGGCTGTTCACCCACTGGGAAGGCAAGGTGCTGAAGCTCCTGGAAGTGACCCCCTTGCACCAAGCGAGCGCTCCACCGCCCCCGCCAGGCCGGGTGGTCAAGCTGGGGTTGCCGGAACCGGCAGTGGGAATAAGCACCGGAGACGGCATCCTGGGGCTGAACACGGTGCAGGTGGCAGGCGGCCGCACGATGCCCGCCGGGGAGTTCCTTCGGGGCCACCCCCACTTCGCCAGCGCGAACCTGTGACAGGGCCTCGTTCCCGGGATGGGTTACTCGATGGGGGCCCATTGAGAATCGGTCAGGCCTCCCTGGTTGGTGAAACGGTGGCAGCGGCGTACAATGGCCCTGGCCGAACCCGAGAGCAACCGGACCTTTCGAGTAGGAGGAGGCGTCGATGGCAGGAGAAATTCCGTCCGAAACCCAGGTTCTGGAGTGGATGACCTCCCTCAGTAACTGGGGGCGTTGGGGCGGCGATGATCAGCTGGGTTGTTTGAATTTGATCGAGCCGAACAAGCGAAGACAAGCGGCGGCCCTGGTCCGGGACGGGATCTCGGTCAGCTGCTCGCGGCCCATCGTTGCCGGCTCGGCGCCCGGTGTCACCCACCCGGTGCAGCGGTTCATGGTGGACAGCGGCGAGGGCCGCGACACCGACCCGCCGGAGCGCCAGGCGGTCCGGCGCGGCGCGGCCGAGTACGTCGGCATGGTCTTCCACGGTCAGACTATCACTCACGTGGACGCCCTTTCCCACTATTCTTGGGAGGGGCTGATGTACAACGGCAAGCCGGCCAGCCTGGTCACCTCCCGTGAAGGGGCTCAAGTCAATTCCATCGAGCCGGCAGGGGACGGCGTCGTGACCCGCGGCGTACTTCTGGACATTCCGCGGGCGCGGGGAGTGTCCTGGCTGGACCTGAACGATTACGTCATGCCAACGGACCTGGAGGAGGCGGAGCGGCTTCAGGGCGTCAAGGTAGAGGAAGGGGACATCCTGCTGGTGCGGACGGGGAACTATCGCATGCGGCTGGAGACCGGGTCGGCGCCCAATAGCGAACCGTCGACCGCCTGTCAGGTAGCCTGTGCTCCTTGGTTCAAAGAGCGGGGTGTGGCCATGCTGGGCACCGACACGTCCAACGATGTGCGGCCCAGCCAGTACCCCTCGATAGGTTCCTCATTGCACACCATGTGCCTGGTAACCCTGGGATTGTGGCTGATCGACAATGCCAACCTGGAGCAGCTGGCCGAGGCCTGCCGCCAACGCGACAGGTACCAGTTCCTGCTGACCTTGGCGCCGCTACGCCTGCAGAACGTTACCGGCTCCCCGGTCAACCCAATAGCCCTTTTCTAATTTCTCGCCCCTCTGGCGCCGCCGGCGGATGAGCCTTTGTCTTTTTTTCGAAAAGGGGACAGGGCGGTTTCTTACGGCCCGTCTCTGCTTCCCCAATGACGGCAGCCTGATTTGAGGGCGGTAAATCTCCACCATTCCCTGGGCTCACCCGGGCCGAGGACGGGCGGGCCGCGCCCTTACTTGACTCCGGGGATGAAGGGTTTCATCCGGAATACGAAGAAAGACCCGGCCACAAGAAGGCCGCCAATAATCATCAGAGTCAGTGAAGGTCCGGTGAAGCCGCCCGTAAGCTGCTTTCCAAAGGAGACCAGGAGGTCGCCGCCCAGACCGGTAACCGCCGGCGGAATGCCCGAAACCTCCCCGGCCCCCTGGTCAACCAGGGCTTGCAACCAATCGGGCACCCTGGACTCCAGTATCTTGCCGGTTATGAAAAAAAAGACACCGGTTGAGGCCAAGGCGGCTCCGGGATAGCCCAGCCCGCTGGCCAGACTGGGGAAGTGCACCAATCCCATAAGGATTGATCCACCGATCACCATGACCAAGGCCAGCGGCTTGCCGAATTTGCGGCCCCGGTTCATCCAGCCCCGGCCGTCATCGATTTCGGACCGCAGTTCCGCCTCGGTTATGTCTTCGTTCCAGGCGGTTATACGGTGAATCAGGTCAAGCCGGTCCCCTTCGTTCAACTCCTTCCTGATCTCTTCGAGGGCATCGTCCATCAGGGGCACCGCCAGGGACCGGGCCGCCTGTTTCAATACCCCACGGGTGTTGCCCTGGATGAACTGGCTCCGAATCTCGTTCTTGTTGAGCCACAGTCCCTCCTTGGCTCGGGCGTCCAGGGCGACGTTGTCGATGGCCTTATCGAAGGCGGAGTCAAAGATCAACTGCCGGCACAATTCAGGGAAGGCCGTCAACGATGGAATTGACTGGGGCACCACCCCTCCAGCCAACTCGCTCCATATCGCCTCAAGGCGGCCGGATACCTGTCCCACCTGTCGGGAATTGCACTCCGGAATGCCCGGGTCCTCTTCCGCCAGCCCGTCAATCCGCCCGTCAAGGTACCGGAACAGGGTCGGCTTGATATTGTCCAGAGGCGGCCCCAGCTCTACGTATAGCTCCAGGGTCTCCAGGTCATCGTTGAAGTAGGATACGGTCCGCTGGATTGAGCCTTCAACTTGAGATTGGACGTATGCCGGCGGGACGATCTCTTTGAGCAACCCCACGATCTCCTCGTGAGACACCACCTGGATGTCGCCTAGCAAATCCTCGGTGGTCTCTTTCAGCTCCTCGTCCAGCAGCAGCTCGTCGTAAATCCGGTTGTAGGTATCCTCACCGGTGATGGTGTCGTTATAGAAATCGGCGCTCAATAACTTGTCGGAAAAGTTGTTCATCAGCAGCCAGAACAGGAAGCCGACGAAAATGACGACCCCCAGAACGAGGCTCACAACGGACCGGATTATCATAGATGCGCAGCCCATCTCTACCTTACACCTCTCCGGGATTCGCCGCCGGTATGCGTCTGGCCCCGATTCCCGGTGCCCGCGGAGCAGAGGACCGTTTCACCGGCGCTATCCTTGCCGTCAGCTAAGCGGTGCCCAAGGACTTGCTGTAGCAGCAGATTCCTGTCCCGGGTCGATTCTAGCACAAATCGCCGCTTGGTTTACGCCGCTGGCGGGAAGACCCTATTCAGCCCGACGGGCACGTTCCTTTATTGAGCCAAACCCCGGCTATCGCTTCGAAACCAAACTAAAGGTCGTTTCAAAATTCCGCGGGGCCAGGTTCGCCGTCCTTCGACTGGCTCAGGACGAACGGGACCGAGGCCTTCCCCCGTTCGTGGCGAGCTTGTCGAACCACATTTTGAAACAGCTTCTACGGGTCACGCCCTTCTTCTGTTGAAGAAGGGGGGCTAAAACCGGTTCAGGTGGACCGCTAAGGGTAGACCAACTCAGCCAGAGGTGACCCTTTGAGGCGGGCCGGAATGCAAAGCGAATCCGGCGGAGGACCTAGTAATTGGGAGGCATTTCCCGCAGCCGGCGCACCCGTTCCGCCGTGGGAGGATGAGTCGAAAACAGTCTGGCCATCGACGCGCCGCTGAGGGGGTTGACGATGAACAGGTGGGAGGCCCCTTCAGCCACCTTCATCGGGCGGGCGCGGCTGCCCATCTCCAGCTTCTCCAAGGCGCTGGCCAGGGCGTAGGGGTTGCCCGAGGTGCGCCCGCCGGTGGCGTCCGCCTGGAACTCCCGGGTCCGGGAGATGGCCGCCCGGATCAAGCCCGCGGCGAGGGGCATGAC
>CAYOAF010000243.1:0-28330 GCA_964401855.1 uncultured Dehalococcoidia bacterium | reverse complement strand
CCGAAAGGACTTCCCCGGCAGCCCTCAGAAGCCTGCTCGACGGCAACTCCCCGTTCGCTTTGATCGATGTCCGGGAGGCCGGCGAGTATAACAGCTCCCACATTCCGGGCTCCAGCCTGATACCCCGGCGGCAACTGGAGTCCCGGATGCCGGCGGCCGCCCCGTGCCAAGGCGCCTCCCTTGTTCTCTGTGACGACGACGGGCGCCGGGCTGAACTGGCCGGCGCCACCCTGGAGCGGATGGGCTATACCAGGGTTTCCATCCTGGAGGGCGGCATCAACCGGTGGACTACGCAGGGCTACCCCACCCAATGGGGCACCAACGTGCCCAGCAAGGACCTGGGCGAGATGTTGGAGGTGGTGCACCAGGTGCCCGAGATCGAGGCCACAGACCTCCACCAGCGCATCGAACGGGGCGACAAGCTGGTCATCCTGGACACCAGGACCCCCGAGGAGTACCGGCGCTTCTGCATCCCCGGCGGCCGCAGCGTTCCCGGTGGGGAGCTGGCCCTGAGAATCACCGATATCGTCAAGGACCTGGACCCCGATACGACGGTGATAGTCAACTGCGCCGGACGCACTCGCAGCATCGTTGGCACCAGAGTGCTGCAGCGGATGGGGCTCACCAACATCCAGGGCCTCAAGAACGGCACCTCGGGCTGGGTGCTGGCCGGCTATGAGGTAGAGCGAGACGCTAACCGGATCCAGCTGCCTGAGCCCTCTCCCCAGGGTCTGGCCGTCGCGGAGGCCTACGCGGCCCGGCTGGCCGCCGAGGATGGCGTTCGCTACCTCGACATTCCGGCGCTTCAGGCTGCGCTGGATAGGCGGGGACATGAGACCGTCTACCTGATCGACGTTCGGACCAGCGAGGAGTACGAGGCGGGGCACATCCCCGGCTTCCAGTGGTTCCCCGGGGGCCAGGCGCTGCAGAGGTCCGACGAGCTGACGGTGGTCCACAACAGCACCGTCGTGTTCGCTTGCGACGGCAAGGCCCGGGCCACCTTCGCCGCCTCCTGGTATCGCCAGTTGGGATTTCAGGAAGCCTACGCGGTGGAGGGTGGCACCGCTGCTTGGACCGCCGCCGGCCTGGCTCTGGAGAAAGGCATGCCGGAAGAACCTCCCTACGGATTGGCCGAAGCCCGGTCCAGCGTGCACCTCCTGTCCCCTCGGGAGTGGCACGAGTCCCCTCCGCCGGTGGTCATTTTCGTCGATACCAGCCAGGACTTCGCCCAGGGACACGTGGCCGGTTCCAATTGGGCGCCCCGGGGCTGGCTCGAGTTCCAGGTTGGCGACGCTGTCCCCTCCAAAGAGGCCGCAATCGGCGTCACCTGCAGCGACGGCCGGGCCTCTACCCTGGCCGGCGCCACCCTTCGGGAGTTGGGCTACCTGGACGTTTCGGTGCTGGAGGGCGGGATGCATGCCTGGCGGCAGGCGGGCCTGCCGGTGGAAAACGGATTGACCGGCGTGATGACCTCGCCGACGGACATGGTGATTCTCGGCGTGGACCGAAACCCGGCGGACATGATGACCTACCTCCGTTGGGAGATCGCGTTGGGCGACAAATATCAGGCTCAAGCGGAGTGACGAGCGGTCGGTTATCAGCTATCAGCGGTCAGCAGTCGGCGGTCAGCCGGGCGGGCTGATGGTTGATGGCCGGTAGCCGGGGACGCCGGGGACGTAGGAATTGCATCGCGCTTGCTGGTGCCGGCGGCCGTTGGTGCTGTATCATGGATCTGTATCATGGATTAAGATCGTTAATAAGCTGGCGGACCACCACATCCGGAAGGCAAGCTTGCTGCACACCAGTTCAATGGGCCAGGCCACGACCCCCATGCCGGGCGCGGTGCGGGTAGTGCCTAGTGAAGAATGTCCCCGGCGCGGGCGTCGCACCCATCCGGGTTTCCCGGCGGCGCGCCATCAGCCGGTAAACCGCCTAGCGCGGGCCGGCGCGGCCGGGCCAAACGCGCGGCGTGCCTCTTTGTCGTGATGGATGCGAGGCACGGACTGAAGCGTATGCCCGTCCCCGCCACGTTCCTTGTGGTGGCGGCGACGACGGTCTTCCTCATCATCTTCTTCGGCGCCTGGGCGGTTTCAGCGAACGTGGAAGGGCACGATAGGGAGTTGCCCTTCGGCTTCTCCAACCGTGGCGCCGGTGCCGATGCGGGCGCCCTCAACACCGCCCAGGACAGCGCCACGCCAGCAGAGTCCGGCGGGGGCAGCTCGGGCGATACCTGGTGGGGGAAAGCCTTCCTTACAGCTTGCCCGCTTCATTGAGCTGCAAGGCAAATCCACGGGACCCGGCGCGGACGGTCTTTCGACAGGCCCAGGACGAAGGGATGGAGATTTCTTCCACCGCTCGTGGCGACCTTGTCGAGCCACATTCTCGATTAGTTATTTAGCCCAAGTTTTGCATGGCGGCCGAGGGTGTTGGCCCCGCGGCGCTTGGACGGACGCGAACCATGACCATCATCCCAAAACCGAAGCCGGAGGTCAGGGCGGTCAGGCTGCCCGGCGGGGTCCATTACGGCTGGGTGATCGTGGCCATACTGTCGGTGGTCCAGATCGTCTCCCAGTCCGTAGGCATGGCGGCCGGAGTGATGGTGCCGCCGTTGAACGACCCCGACGGCGGTTTCGGCTGGAGCATCGGGGCCATCGGCGCTGGCCTGGCAACCTATTATCTCACCGGGGCCATCTTCTCTCCCATCTGCGGGTGGCTCGCCGACCGGTACGGCGCCCACAAGATGATGGTGGCGGCTGCGGTTCTCTTCACCGTCAGCATGGTCCTGTTGGGGCACATAGTCGCCCTGTGGCAATTCTTCCTGGTGTTCGGCGTGATGCTCGCCCTGACTCAGACCCTCGCCATGATCCCCCTGATCGAGGCGCTGAACGGGTGGTTCCACCGGCGGCTGGGCCTTGGCGTCGGGATACTGTGGGCCGCCGGCGGCCTGGGGTCCGCCGCAATCGCGCCCACCGTGGGATACCTCCTGGAAAGCATCGGGTGGCAAGCCACTTTCTCGACCATCGGTATCACCGGCGGCGGCGCCATATTCCTGGTGGCGCCCTTCTTCCGAAACCGTCCCGCCCAGCTGGGCATCAAGCCCTATGGGGCTGTCGATGATGCCCCTCCGGAGGCTGGCTGGACAAAAGCGATGCAGAGGCTCCGGCTCAAGGTGTTCAACCGGCGCATACGGCAGACCAAGGAGTTCTGGAACCTGCCGCTTATCCACAGCCTGGGTTGTGCCGGCCACGGGATCATACTCATATACTCGATTCCCCTGGCCGTCGAGCAGGGGATCAGCTTGACCGGGGCCGCCTTGATCATCAGCATCATCAACATCTTCAGCATCGCCAGCCGTTTCGTCACCCCCATGATGACCGAGCGTTTCGGCGGCAAGCCGGCGATGGCCGCGGCTCTGGGCGTCCAGGGTCTCACCGTGCTGGTCCTGTTCTGGGCCAACGATCCCTGGGTGTTCTACGTCTTCGCCGTTCTCTTCGGCATCGGCTACGGCGGCGAGATGTCCGCCTATCCCGTGGTGAACCGCCAATACTTCGGCTTCGGACCCTTGGGCACCTTCTATGGCATCGAGATAACCGGCGCCCTGCTGGGCCATGCCGTGGCCACGATTCTGGCGGGTTTCGTGATCTTCGTGACCGGCTCCTTCACCGCGATCCTGATTTTGTCTATGAGTTTCAGCTTTGTTGGGGTTCTGATAATCTTGAGCTTGGCCACCAGCACCCGCCTGCTGATTCCAGACTGGGAGGAGGCTTTGCCGGTTGAGGCCCGGTCCACACCGGCCAGCGCCCGGGCCGAGGCCAGGCGGGCTGCCCTCCAGGAGTTGAATCCTGGAGTAGACTAGACGGTGCCGGTAGGTGGATAGCGGCAGAGCCGGTCACCTGCCCGTGGTTCAACTACATGGGGACTCGCGCACAACAAGCGGCCAAGTTGAGGGGGTAGCATGTCCGAGTTGATCGACCTGACCCTTACCCTGGGCGGCAATCGGATCACCGCGGTGCCCGGCCTGGTTTCGGTGGAAATGGAACCGCTGATGACCCACGAAAGCCATGCCCGGTCCAATACCAAGCTGACCCTGGCCACTCACTTCGGAACCCACGTGGACGCCCCGTACCACTTTCACCCGGGCGGCGCCACCGTGGACGACATGCCCCTGGAGCGGTACATGGGGCCGGCCCTCCTTCTGGACCTCAGGAAGCTGGCGCGCCGGGGCGCCCCCATCTCGGTCGCCAACCTACAGGAGGCCGGTGGGGAAGAGGAAGCCCTGCGAGACCAGATCGCCGTCCTGTTCACCGGCTGGACCGAGCGGGAGTCCGGCGGCCCCCGGTTCTATTCCGCGGGCCCCTACCTCAGCAACGAGGGCGCCGGCTACCTGGCCCGGTGCTCCGTCAACGCCGTTGCCGTCGACTTTCCCATCGACAAGCTCCCTCCGACGTCTCAGTCCACCATCGACGATTTCCCGGTGCACCGCCTGCTCCTGGGCGAGAACATCCCCCTCATCGAGAACCTGATCAACCTGGACCGGCTGGTGGGGCATACCTTCGAGCTTTGGGCCCTGCCCATCAAGCTCCAGGGCGGTGACGGCGCGGCCGCCCGCGCCGTGGCCCGCATCTTGTAGGGCGCGGCGGACCAAGCTCCAGGCCAATGCACCCGTTCGGGAAAACCTGTGGGTGGGCGGACAGCAGCGGTAGTCTGGTGAACGAAGCATGAGCCAACGGACCATCATGGCCGGTCAATCCACCTCCCAGGGCCGAACGACCATCCTGCTGGGCACCGGCAACCCGGCCAAACAGCACACCCTGAACTGGTTGCTGGAAGGCCTGGCCCTCTCGCCGGTGACGCCCGGCCGGCTGGGTCTGCTTACCGCTCCTCAGGAAACGGGTGATACCCACGAGGCCATCGCCCGGTCCAAGGCGCAAGACTGGTCCTCGGCCGCCTCGACGCTGGCCATCGCTTCCGATGGCGGACTGGTGCTTCCGGCCCTGGGAATCGGGTGGGACAGCCGCCGCACCCACCGGTTTGCCGGTCCAGCGGCAGACGACGCCCAGCGTTTGCGCGGGCTGCTGGACTTGATGCGGCCGTACCGGGGCCCCCAGCGTGAAGCCTCTTGGGTCGAGGCCGTGGCCATCGCCGACCGGGGAGAGGTGTTGGCTTCGTGGGAGCTGCGGGGCGCCACCGGCATCATCGCGGAGGGTCCCGCCGGCCCGGTCCAGCCCGCCGGGTTCTGGGCCTTCTCCGTGTGGTATTTCCCCCAATTCAGCAAGACGTACGATCAGCTCGCACCGGAGGAACGGGAGGCGCTGCAAGACCACTGGGGTCGTCTCAAGGTCCTGGTGCGGCACTTCTTCCGCGGCTACTCCACCCCTGCCGGCGGCTGAAGAAACCCAGGGTACCGGCGACCGGCCGGACCCACCAGCCGGGCCGCGCACCGGCTGGCCGCAGAACGAGATCGAATCCGGGAGAACCTTCTTCGAAACCGTATATGGCGGCGCCGGATTCCGCGATACCTACGTGAAGCACCTGATGGGCCCCGACTCGATGGCCGTGGGGATCAACTAGAGGCGGACGGAGACCCAGCGACCGTGGGGCTGGCGGCTAGCCGGGGAGGCGGCTTCAGGCTAATGAACGAGAGCACCACCACCGCGGCGGCCCACAAGCAGGCGTTGTAGTAAAAGACCGAGCTGAGACCGTAGGCGTTGACGACGAGTGCTGCGGCGAGCGGAGACAGGGCGCTGAACACGTTGTTCAGGCCTATCACCAGCCCCATGGTGGCGCCTTCGGTGCCCTTTCCAACCTGGTCCAAGACCGAGGCCTGCAGTATCTGGCCTAGTGAGTAGGTGAACAGCCCGGTGGCCAGAATCGTCAGGGTCAGCAGCAACCCGTCGCCCGCCTGCCCGATAGCCAGGGCCAGCCCGGCGGCCAGGCTGAGGGAAGGAAGCAGCACTTTCTTCCTGCCGTAGCGGTCGGAGAGAGCGCCTAGGAACGGGGAGGAGACCACCCCCAGGGCCGTAAGCAACGAATAGTTCAAACCGGCACTGACCGTTGACATCCCCAGGCCGCCGTCTTCGACCGAATCCTGCAGGTACTTGGGCACCCAGATGGTCAGGGAGTTGAACCCCATGTTGCGCAGCATGATGACCACCATCAGTGTCAGCATCGTCCGGTTGCGCAGCAGCCCCCCAACACCCCGGACCCGCTCCCTGAGGGGTGTCTGCTGGTTGGGAGAGACGCCGCTGCTGCCCAGGTCTCGAAGCGACCACCACACCACCACCGCCATGACGATGGCCGGCCCAACGTAGATGAGCGTTACGCTCCTCCAGGCCTCCATCGCCGACCACCCCGCCATCAGGGCCATCAAGTGGCCGGTGCCGTAGGGGCCGAGGCTGGTCCCCAACTGAGACCCGATACCGTGGATGGACAGCCCCATCCCCCGCCTGTCCGGCATGCGCTGGGATATGGCGGCGATGGCCGGCATGTGCCAAATGGTGCCCGGGAGAGGAAGAAGCACAATCACGACGGCAAGGTACAGGTAGCTGGGGCTGAGAGAGAAGAGGCCAGATGCTATTCCAGCCACGATCATGCACCCGGTCAGAATCAACCCCCACTGGTTTTTCGCCATGTCGACGAGAACGCCGGTGGGGATGGTGGCGGAGCCGGCGGAGACCTGCCGGATGGTGTTCAGAGACGCGAATTGGAAATTGCTGAGCCCCAGGGTCTCTTGAATGCGGGGCAGCATGAACAACATGCTGGCCACGTACCAGTGGGTGATACCGTGGCCGATGGACAGGTTGGTCAAGATGAAGGCGCTGCTCCGGGGCCTTCGTTCCTTCTCTGGAGCCGGAGATGCCATGCTCAATCAATTCCTCCATCAAAACGAGCTTTCCAATTCTATGGCTATCCGCCGACTTTCGCAACCTGACATCCAGTTTTCGCGGGTCCGCGGCCCAGGCCGGCCGCGGTCTTTTCCCTGACCGCTCCAGATTCCTCATCGTCCTTCCGCGGAAGGACTCCTCGGAATGACGATGTAGCTTCGCTCCCCAGAATCTATCACGCCCCGATTGCATCGGGGCGCCACAGCCCACGGAAATAGGTTGGAATGTTTCACCAGGGTCTCTGCGGAAGAGATAGGAAGAGAGGCGTGTGCTGCTCCGCCGTCGGCAGAGCAGCACACGCCGTAATCTCGTCCCCTGGGGAAGGGCACCCCCGGGGTTATTATCGGAGCAACAGCAGATTTGAGGCAAAGCCCAGCTTCAGGGGGTGCGGGGGCCTGGCTCCGAAGGACCCGTCAAGGGTCGGCGGATGGGAAAAGTAGGGGCAAGCTGGTAGACTGGGTGCCGGCGCGGAAGGCATCCCGCCAGGACGCTCAAGGCGCTGAACCCGCAGGAATGCTGAGCCCGGCGCCGGCAATCCATGCACCAGGCAGAGGAGGCCTCGGGCAATGACGCTGGATGATGAGACTGGAATGGGGCGCCTGGCCCTGGAAGGGGTCAATGTAGTGGAGGTGGCCCAGGTCTGGGCCGCACCGGGGATCGGTATGTACCTGGCTGACCAGGGCGCCGATGTGATCAAGATCGAGCCCCTTTGGGGTGACGACGCCCGCCGCTTGTTCACCCAGCCGCCCACGGCCCAGGGAGAAAGCCGGTCCTTCCTGGTGGTGAACCGGAACAAGCGGGGCATGGCGGTGGACATCTCCTGCCCAAGGGGCCGGGAAATCGTCTACCGGTTGCTGGACCGGGCCGATGTCTTCATCCATAACTTTCGCCCCGGCGTGGACCAACGGCTGGGGTACGACTACGAGACGCTGGGCCGACGCAATCCCCGGCTGATTTATGTGGGTGTCTCCGCCTTCGGCGACCGGGGACCCTACGCCCAGCGCCGCGGGTATGACCTACTGTTCCAGTCCATCGCTGGAATCCTCGGCAAGCGGCGGACCCCGGAGGGCGTACCGATCTCCAGCGGTATCTGGGTCTCAGACGCCTCCGCGCCGATGGCGATGGCCTACGGCGTTGCCCTGGCCCTGCTGGTGCGGCAGAGGACGGGCCGCGGCCAGCGGGTGGAGACGTCGCTGCTGCACATGGCCCTGGCCATGCAGTCGGTGGACATGGTGCGGGTCGAGCAGGAAGATCCAGCTGGGGGTTCCGTGGACTACTCCAGTCAAGCCCTCTATTCCCCGTATCGGTGCCAGGATGGCAAGTTCTTGATTATGGTCGTGCTCAACAACCAGCAATTCGCCGCCCTCTGCCGTGCTCTGGAGTTGGAGCACCTGATTGACGACCCGGCCTTCGCCGACAACCTGAAACGGGCGCAACGGAGCGGAGAACTTCGCGATCTTATCGAAGGCATTCTCGCCACAAAGCCGAGGGAAGAGTGGCTGAGCATCCTGGAGCGGCATGACCTACCGGCGGCGCCGGTGCTGGAGCGGGATGAGGTGTTTGAGCACCCCCAGATTAGGGACAACGAGATCATGGCCTTTCAGAAGCACCCCATGGCAGGGAAGGTGGAAATGTTCAACGTGCCGGTCCGTCTCTCGGAAAACCCCGGCGGATTGCGCCGCCCGGCTCCTCTCCTGGGCCAGCACACCGAAGAGGTGTTGGGGGAGTTGGGCTACGATGCCGCCCGCATTCAGCAGTTGAAGGACCAAAAGGTCATCGGGTAGCCGTTTATCACTGGAGGCCGGGACCGGGCCGGTCCATTTCCGGCCCCTCATTGCTGCCTTCCGCCCCGGCACCGCCAAAACCGGCCGCCTCCCCGCCCGACGGTCCGCCGCGGTCCGGCCAAACACTCCCAACGGAGAGCAGCCTGCGCCAAATCCCCAATCCCATAACCGCAAACGCGATTGCCGAGAGAAGCCCGCCGGCCATGGCGTCCACGATAAAATGGTTGGCCGTGATGGTGATGGCGAAAAAGGTCAACACCGGATAGACCATTCCAAGAAATCTGACCCGGCCCTTGAAACTTCGGACAACGACAACACCCAGGATAACCGTCCAGCTGAAGTGGAGGCTGGGCATGGCCGCGTTGGAGTTGTAAAAGGCAGCCATCTCAGGCCCCCCGTAGATTGAAGGGCCCAATTCCTGGATAGTGTTCACAAAGTAGGCGGTCATGTTGAAGGGCGAGGCAACCGGGAACAGCATGAATATCATCAGCGCGATCACCAGGGTGATCATCACGACGGTGCGATAGTAGTGGTACCGGGGCCGGTTGGTGGTATACAGCACCAACCCCATAGCCATGATTACCGGCCAATAGGTGACGATATAGACCCAGTTGAGGAACACAGCAATCCCTCTGGCGTTGTCCAGAATCCAGGACTGCCATCCCGGCTCCCAGAAGAAGCCCAGAGACTTTTCCAGGGAGATAACCCGGCCAGCGTTCTCCAACCCCTTGCTGTCCAGGTCGGAGAATACCAGGCCGCGGGTGAGCAGATATACGGCGTAGGCCCCGATGATCAGGGCAAGTTCCAGGAAGTGGCCTTTCCAGACCCACAGGTTTGACAACGCCGTGACATTGCGGGTGCGGGACCGTATGAACGGGCCGGCCTGGTTTCTGGAGAGGTCCGCTGGGTGATGACCCCGTTCGCCGTCGCCTTCCATTCAGCGTGGACTAGCTAGACAGGGTGCCTTGCTGGCCCGGAGGCGCCGGCGATGGAAAGTCGGTGTTTGCCGAATGAAGCCAGAAAACGCTTCCGCAACTTCGGGAGGAAGAACCGTCGCCGGACCCCCATCTCCAATGCGGCGAAGGAGCCCGCTATCAAGATGCCGCCACCGATGGCGTCAACAAGGTAGTGGTTGGCGGTAATGGTAATAGCCAGCAGGGTCAACAAGGGGTAGAGGGCCCCGAAAACCTTCACCCACCTGTTGCCCGATTGCAGGAACATGATGCCGAACATAATGGTCCAGCTAAAGTGCAGGCTGGGCATGGCCGCGTAGGGATTGTAGTAGGAGGCCAATTCCCTGCTGGCATAGAAGGCCGGCCCGAAGGCCTTGATGGTGTCCACGAATTGCCCGGCCACCATGCGGGGCGGGGCCAAGGGGAACAGCATGAATCCCAGCAGAGCCAGGAGGAAGCTGAGCAGCACGACGTTGCGATAGTACATGTAGCGGGGCCGGTTGCCAATATAGAGAATGACGGAGACGGTC
Source organism: uncultured Dehalococcoidia bacterium (assembly GCA_964401855.1). Lineage (GTDB taxonomy): Bacteria > Chloroflexota > Dehalococcoidia > Lucifugimonadales > UBA3495 > CAJWBT01. Next base: position 18,179 of record CAYOAF010000243.1, on the reverse strand, counting down.
AGGATGATCGGCCAAAAGGTGAAGATGTAGGCCCAGTTGAAGAACACCACCACGGCTTTGGCGCTGGTGACGGCCCACGCCTGCCAGCCCGGTTCCCAGAAGAATCCCAGGGATTTTTCCAGCGCAATGATCGTGCTGGCATTGGCCAGGGCAGAGGCTTCGATGTCGTCGAACACCAGCGCTCTGGTGTACATGTAGAGGAAGTAGGCGCCGCCAACAATGAGCAACTCGAGGAGGTGGCGAAGCCACGTTCGAAGCGAGTCCCGCTTGAGGTGGTTTAGGCGCCCGGGAAGCATCACGCTGCTCTACCCCCAGCTTGGCCTGCCAACCGCCCGGCCTCCTGTCGACCCAGCGTCGACCCTGATGAGCGGTGACCTGCATGGTGTCGCCGTTAATATTTACCGCGAGCCCTCCCCACGGGCCATGAGTTACACCCTCTCCGGTGGGTGAATACCTAATACAGCCCGCAGGTTTCAGCTCTCCCAGACCCAGGTCCGGCCCCATGGCGCGAGACCACCCGCTCACTCTTCATCAGATTTTTCTATCCTGACGGTCGCGAAGGGAAAGCGGCGGCCAACTGGCGCTGGAGGCCTTTCGCCTGAGCCACCCCGGCCCGTCAATCCCGTGGAACCTGCATAGGCCGGCTCCGGTTGCAGCGCCACCGGTCCTCTTCTCCGTGCGGCCCGGCTCCCCAAATACACGCCGCACGACACGCAGCCGATCCACTTCTCTGGAATATATCCGTCTTTGAACAGGCCCTGGGCCGTGGAGTACTGCTCGTTGTTCCAAATCTGTTCAATTGGAGTGGTGCCGACGTCGCCGAAATCTTCGGCTTTGTCGGTCAAATAACAGCACGGAGCAAAGCCGCCGTCCCAGTTAACTACGGCGGTGCGCCACAGCCGCCAGCACCTCTCCCCATCTTCCTGGTACGGCTTGGAAAACGGGTCATCGCGGAGGTACTCCGGATGCTCGCGCGGAAGCCATCGCTCCGCCGTCTCCGGGGCTTTTTCTCCATGAGGAAAGTCCACTTTCTTGAACACCAGGGAGTCTACCCCAAGTTCGACGGCCAAGCGCCGGGCGTCGTCCATTTGGAACTCGTTCTGGCGCATGACGATGAACTGCCATTCCAGTTTAGGGGTGGCGTAGCCTAGCTCCTTTTTCTTTTGCACCAGGAGCTTGATGTTGTCCAGGACCCGGTCCAGCCGCCCGCCAACGCGGTAAGTCTCGTAGACTTCCTGAGTGAGTCCATCCAGGGAGATGATCATCACGTCCAACTCCGACTTGATGATGTTTTCCGCCATCTCCAAGCTCAACCGCTTGTTGAGATTGCTGCTGATGATTGTAGCAATTTTGTTTTTGTGAGCATAGGCTACGAACTCATGAATTCGCCGGTTTAGGAAGGGTTCACCCCAGCTGTAGAGGGTCAGCCATACACAATAGCTCTTAATCTGGTCAATGGTCTTGGCGAAAAGGTCGAAATGCATGGTCCCTTTGTCCCGGCGGGTGGTCCCCAAGCCGATGTGGCATAAGGGGCACTTCAACTGGCAGATGTTGGTCGTGTCTATTTCCCACTCGAAGGGCGCCCCCCAAGCCTTGGCGCGCCCCAAGCGCAGCTGGGTTTCAACCCGAATGACGTTGAACAACTTCTTCCAAGTGAAGTACCGCAACGCCAGATTGAGGCGATCGTCGCGCCGGTCCTCGGCAAGGGAGTCGACCACGCTGCGATTGACCTGCAACCTGTCCGTTAGCCAAACAGCCGGTTTGAACAGCACATGAGCCGGCTTAGTCACGTGACACCAAATCGACGAAGGGTACTCTCGAAGGGAACCGCCCGGGTAATCTCCACCGGGGAAGGCTTTGTTCGGCCGCGGCCAGGAAGCTATCATACCGCCGGCGGCAATCAGGCGGCAACTGCCCCGGCAACAAGAAAACGAAAACCTTGACTACCTTCCTCCCACGAGGCGATAGCCGGAGAATGGCTGGAATTCATCACCGGACCCTTCCCCTCCCAGGAACATATTGAGATATCAAACGGGCACCACCAGGAAAAGGAATACGAAGAATGCCGGTCCGTCGAACGTGCGAATTGACCCATTTTGTCCCCCAGCGTATCCTTCTAGCACCCGTGAGCATACTCGGCAAAGGCACGGGAACGAGCCTTTGCCCCTAGAGGTCAATTCAAAATCTCCCGGGGCAAGGTTCGCCGCCCTTCGACAGGCTCAGGGTGAACGGACGATCCAAGCGGCAATTCTTGATATTAGGTACTAAGTATCAGCGCAGCTGCCGCCAAGATTTGCTGAACTCGACTGACAGACAAGCTAGGGCTCCAGATATCTCCACTTTCTCGGGTCATATTATCCTCATCTGTTTCCACAAATCGCTGACAGTCTACGCCGGAAATATTTGGGCTGAGGTCTCTGGGCCTATAAGTGCCGCATCATTCTCTGGCTTCTGCTATGAAAACCGGGATGACTCGATCAGTCTTGTCTTGGTACTTCTGATAAGGGGGATATGCTTCCACTGCGATGTCCCACAGCCGTTTTCTCTCGGCCGAATCCTCTACCTCTCGGACCCGCATCGAACAGACTTTGGTCTTGTCACGGATTTCGACATTCGGCTCCGCCTTCAAGTTGCGGTACCAAGACGGATTCTTCGGCGCGCCACCCTGGGAGGCCACCAGGATATAGCTCGTGCCATCCACGGCCCTCATCAACGGGGTCTTTCGGATAGCACCCGTCTTCCAGCCTCGGTTGGTCACGATTATGACCGGTAGACCGGTGTCCCTCAAAATAAAGCCGTCGGTGCCTCCGCTTCCTTCATACAGTTCAACTTGCTCTGCCACCCACGACCAAGGGCTGGGTAAGTACTCGCTCATCGTAACCTCTACATCTCGCTGATCGTCTGCTCACTAAATCGTAATCGAATCAGCACAGACGGATACTAACACCTGAATGGTTCACGCGCCACTCACGTTTTGCGACACTGCCCTGACAACCCACTCTATCCGCAAATGGCGGTGACTATCTGGCTGCAACTATAATGGGAGGGCACCAGGGCCATTTCCCAATTTGGCCCCAGCCCTGTTTTCCTGATATGGTTCACATTAAACCGAGGCGCAGGACGAAAGGCGATAGATGCAAGAAACACCGACCGTAACCCCGCTGGGGGGCGTTACCGACAGGCAACGGCTCACTTTGTTGCTGGCAACCGTAGCGGGACATGGCATCAAACACATATTCAACTCGGCCTTCTTCGTCCTCCTGCCTGAGATAAAAACCGGGCTTATGTTGAGCAATACTCAGGTGGGTACCCTCTCAACTGTGCGCAACGCCGCCGGCGGGCTTTTCAATCTACCTGCTGGTTACACCGCGGACAGGTTCAGCCGGTGGCGTGCCGAGATCTTGGGCCTTTCCATTGCTCTAACTGGAATCTCCGCGATGTTGCTGGGGCTGGCGCCGAATTATTGGGTGGCCGTGGTCGCTTCCGCTTTCATGACTGCGGCCATCGCCTTCTGGCACCCGGCCGCGATCTCCTCCCTATCCCGCCACTTCGCTGCTCGGCGCGGCCTTGCGATCTCTCTCCACGGCACGGGTGGCAGCTTGGGGGAAACTATCGGACCAACGCTGGCGGGCGTGCTGATCCTCTCTCTAGGATGGCGGTCAGTTTCGCAATGGAGCGTAATCCTCGCCCTCCTGTGCGGACTCCTGGTATGGTCTGTTCTCCGCCCCATCCCAACGGGTGAGGCCGCCGCGACCAGCCTGAAAACCTACTTGAAGGCCTTTCGGCAGCTTCTCCGCAGCGGGCAGGTGATCCTAGTGCTTTTCTTTGCGGGAGGATACACTGCAGGGCAGGCCGTCGTTCTGACGTTCTTACCTGTCTATCTCAGAGAAGACGCAGGTGTCTCCAGCGTCGTCGTGGGTCTCTATTTGTCCCTCGCCAACGTGGGCGGCATCCTGTCACAACCCTTAATGGGCTACGCGTCTGATCGCCTGGGCCGTAAGGCGGTCCTAGCACCGAGCCTCACGATACTCGCGCTCTCCATCCTAGGCCTGTACCTGGCTCCTGTGGGATGGGTCATCGCGCTGGTGGTGTTGATCATGGGAGCCTTCGCTTTCCCGCTAATGTCCATTCACCTCGCTGCGGTGATGGACCTGACCGAAGGGGGAATCCAGGCCACTGCCGTCTCCCTGGTGTTCGGCTCAGCTGTAGTTGTCTCCGGAATTACACCAGCCCTCGCCGGAGCCCTCGCAGACGCCTTCGAGGTGAAAGCCACGTTTCTGCTAGCCGGTGGCATCGTGCTGGCAACCGCTCTAACGGCGACCGTTACCCGGTGGCAAGCGGTATCCGCCGACGGGCCGTGAGGCGGGCTTAGCTCGGGGTGAGCCCTGGCTTATCCTCACAGTCCTGCTATCGCTGCATTTCCTTGCTCACGAGCCTGACGGGATAATTGACGGCATTCACCGGTGATACTACCATGACCCTGGACGAAGATAGCGCGATGCTTGGGCTCATAAAGTTTGTCTGGGAGAACCCGGTTCACTCCCTTGAGTCCGGGCGGCGCTAGTGGATGGAGGCGAACCCATGGAACTGGGGGAAACCCTGGCCCAATATGTGGCAGACGTGAAGCTCAGCGCGGTCTCTCCGTCAGAGGCAACGGCCGCCAAGGTGGCCATCCTGGACCTGGTGGGGGTAGCCTTTGCCGGCATCGGCGAGGCGCCGGAGCGAATTCTCGGGAGCCGCCTGGCCCGCTATCCTGCCGCCGAGGCCAGCGTCCTGGGCCGACCCTGTAAGACTACCACCTGGTTGGCTGCCCTGGTCAACGGCACTCTGGGCCATTCCTTGGATTTCGACGACACCGGTAGCTTCGGCCACCCCAGCGTGGTGATTTTGCCCGCTGCCTTGGCTACGGGAGAGTACCTGGAGTGCAGCGGAAGGATGCTTTTGGAAGCCTACGTGTCCGCCTACGAGGTAGGGGTCTCCCTGGGCCAGGTGGTCCAACGCAAAGCCGACCAGTATCATGGCCTGCACATGACCAGCGTCTTCGGCCCCCTCACCTCTGCCACGGCGTCGGCAAAGATCATGGGTCTGAACTCCACCCGTCTGCGCTACGCCTGGGGTATCGCCGCCTCCCAATCCGGAGGCATAATCGGCAACTTTGGCACCCACGCCAAACCCCTGCACGCTGGCATTGCCTCCCAGGCCGGTGTCATGGCCGCCGAATTGGCCAAGGACGATTTTACCGCCAATACCAACGCTTTGGATGCTTCCCTGGGTTTCTTCTACAGTGTGGTGGCCGCCGGGGACATGGACAGGGTGGACTACCGGACCGCCCTCAAGGAGTTGGGCACGGGGCACATCGTCAGCACCTGGTCTTTGAAGAAATATCCTTGCGGTTCCATCGCCCAAGGAGCCATCGACGCTGCGCTCAGGCTTCTGGGACGAGCCCCTCTGCCAATATCGAGGCTGTCTACTCTGAAAATCCGAGTTCCCCACCTTGAGCCCTACTTTCGGGTGGCGCCCACGGGTGACGTTTCAGGCAAGTTCAGCTACCAGTTTCCTGTAGCCTGCGCCCTTTTGGATGGTCGGGTCACCAAGTGGTCCTTTTCCGAAGAAAGTTTTCAGCGGCAGGAGCTTCAAGACTTGCTGCGGAAGTGCGACGTCACCGAAGACACTGATTCCGGGCCCTACGGGGTCCTGGCGGCCCGTTGGCCGGCCGAGGAAGTGGTTCAGCCCGTTGAAGTGTCCACAGGTGACGCCAGACGCCCCGTGGGCTTGCAAGAAGTCAAAGCCAAGTACCTGGCCAACGTAGAACCGGTCCTGGGAGCGGACGTTGCTAGAGAGACAGCAGAGATGCTCCTGGCCTTGGAGGAACTCCCTCGGATAAGTGTCCTGGTGGACAAGCTGGCAGGCCGGTCCTAGCCACCATTCAAGTGCAATCCCAACGTGGATTCGGTCGGACTGCATTCGGGAGTACCGCTGATATTGTTGAAGTGCGGCCCTCAAGTGGGCCGCTCCCGGCGAAGACTATCGGTTTGCTCAGGGCTTGTCCGTATGGCCGGACCTCTCACTTGATCTAACCCCGATCCTGCCCAGTTGACTGGGTCCATCCCAGCTGACAGGAATTGACTGCCTTAGGTGCGGGTGATACCGTTCAACCCATTACGGATGTATCATTAAATCGCGTGGATAGCGTCTGATCTGAGAGATGTCAAGTTGAAGGCTTACTAACAAGGAGAAAGCGCTTGAAAGTCACTGATGTCAACACCTTTCTGGTCCATCCTGGCGTAGGAAAGAATCTTTGCTTCGTCAAAGTGGACACTGATGAAGGAATCCACGGTTGGGGGGAGTGCTACACCCAGGGCGAAGAGATGATCCTATCGGCTCACTCCAAGACCGGGTACTATGGGCCATTTCCGGCCAGCCCCAGTCGGCTGACACCAGGCGGTAGCCAAGCCCCCTCTCCAGGAGAATGTAACGAGGCTGGCTGGGGTCCGGCCCCCAGGCTTCCTGAAGGAGCCCGCGGGGAGAGACCACCCGTCCCGCGTACTTGACAAACACCCGCAGCATGGCCCATTCATGGGGCGTCAGCCGCACCGGGTTTTGATGGCTGGTTACCCGTATATCCTCCAGGTCGACCTGTAAGTCCCCAGGGCGATAAAAATTGGCGGAAAAAGGTGAATCCGCCGGCTTCGGGGCGGCCTGCCGCAGGAGGGCTCGTATCCGGGCCAGCAGCTCCTCCACCCGAAACAGCTTGGTGAGGTAGTCGTCAGCCCCCAGGTCCAGTGCAGCCAGCTTTGCGGAGGGCTCGTCCACGACGCTCAGCATCAAGATGGGCACGCTGGAGAACCGGCGGACCGATTTCGTTACTTCCAGCCCGTCGGGGCCCGGCATCAACATGTCCAAGACCATCAGATCAGGCCAGTCGCCGCGGAAGCTGGACATGGCGTCGGACCCGTTGTGGAATTGTTTAACCCGGTAACCCCGGGCCGTCAGGTTGAGAGGCACCAATCGCGCGATGGAGGTGTCATCGTCGACGACATACACAAGCTGGCCCTTCGTAGCAATTTGCTGCATGGCACCCGCTGGTAGTCCCCGGCCCCCCTTGAAACCACTTCGCCTCAAGCCAACAAAGGTTGAAGCTCCTCACTCGCGTGGGTCCCGGAAGAGGCGGAAGGACAAGGTACTTAGAGGTTGTGGGAGTTGACTGCCGGTAATCAATTGTGGACCCTTCACTCACTGCTGGCAAAACATTTTACGGCGAAATATTTGCCAAGACATTCATTCAATTCGAACCTGCAGGGTAGTTCCCGCTGAATCACTCGGTATTCATAACGAATTACGTTGCTCCATGTTTCGCGGAAGCCTCGGCGGCCCCGGCCCCTCCGGGCAGGCTGCCACACCCTCCGGCCGGGCAAGACATGGCGCCACGGCAACGCCACCCGGCCCATGTTATACTGGGTTGTCCCCGGCCCGGCGGCGCCGTTCCGGGGCAGCACTACCCATTGAATACCCCGGCAAAGACCCCGCGAAACTGGTTCTGCCGCTGACGTCAAAGGGAAGATTCGCTGGCAGACTGCGAGGAGGAGAGTGCCTATATGGCTGCGTCCGAGACTTTTGATCAGCAAATAGACCAGGCGGACCAGGCCGTGCAGAAGACACTACAGTACTTCGAGGGTCCCGGGGCCCAGTCGGCGGCCCGCGTCGATCGCTGGGGGGTGTGGGAGGTGGCAGTCCACATGCTCTTCTGGCACCGGGCCACCACTGAAGCGGCCTTGGCCGTGGGCCGGGGCGGGCCCGCACTCCGCCACAGGGCCACCTCTGACGCTCTCAATGAGGACGCCGTTGGCAAGGCCGCCTGGACAACCCTCGCCGACATCGTCGCTCAACTCAAGCAGTCACATCAAGAACTACTCGAGGCAATGCGGGGCCTGCCCGACCCCGACGCGGTGCTGATGTACCGGGCCGACGGTTCAGCCCCTAACGGCAGAGACCGGATGCGCGCCATCGCCCGTCACTGGACCGGGCACCTGGAGGAGTTGCAGGCAGCCGCCGGCCCGTAATCCCCTCAAGAAGGATGCCCAGGAGAGGCCTCCAACTCTTCCCGGAGAATCTTCCCCCTTGGCTGAAGCAAGAGAGAAGCAGCAGTAGTGGTCCCCGATGACGCGCTGGCGCAAGAGATAGAGACCTTCGCGGTGCGGTTGGCCAGGGGGGCCGGGGAAATCCTCGCGGCCCACTTCGGACACCGGATCTCCATCGAGTACAAAGACAAGGACCACCGGGACCCGGTGACTTCCGCTGACACGGCCTGCCAGGAGTACCTTGCCGGGGAGATAGCACGGCAGTTCCCAGAGCACGGCATCCTCGGGGAGGAGGACTCCGAAGCGTCCGACACGGCCTGCCCGGACTACCTCTGGGTCCTGGACCCCCTGGATGGGACCACCAACTTCCTCAACGGGCTTCCGGTTTACGCATCGTCCATCGGCATACTGCACCGGGGCCGGCCCCTGGCTGGTGCGCTCTACATACCCTGGCCCAATCCGGGCGGTGGGTTCGTCATGCACTGCCGCCGGGGCGGCGGCTGCTTCGCCGATGAGGAACCGGTGACGGTCTACCAGTCAGATGAGCCGGGGAGAAACCGGCTCGCCGGTCTGCCGGGCTCTTTCCCTCACACCTCAAGATTCACCGGAGGTGTCCGCCGCAACGGAGGAGAACCGCGGACCACCGGCAGCTCCGCCTACGAGTTGGCGATGACCGCCTCAGGCGTGCTGCAATACTCGATTCAAGGCGCGCCGCACCTCTGGGACGTGGCGGCCGGGGTGTTGGCGGTCGTGGAGGCCCAGGGGACGGTGATGGCGCGACTGCCTGGCGAGAGGCACTGGCATCCCCTGGAATCCCTGGTGCCCGCCTGGGAGACCCGGCCCCCGAGCATGAAGGAGTTGAGGCGTTGGGTGGCTCCCCTAGTGGCAGGCAACCGGCAGGTCGCGCCCCTCATCGCCCACAGTATCCGGCCCAGGTTCCGCCTGTCCGCCAAGCTGCAGGGGCTGGCGCGGCCCTTTCGGCTGAAAAAATTACCTGGGCCGACAAAATAACCCGGGCCCAATGCCGTGGCTTCGACGCCGCGCACCCAAAGCTCTGACAAAAGCAGGGGCGAGGAATACCTTGCCCCTGATTGGTGCATCTCCATGGCCTCCCCCCAATCCGAGGCGGTCGGCAATGAATGGGAATGTCTCTAAGATGCGTCCGGCTCCCAACCCCAGGGGCGGGGGCCCCAGCCGGCTTCGAACACCTCACCCCTCTTGACGGTCATCACCGGAACCAACGCCTTGTCCAGCCGCCGGGAGCCGCCGACCACGTCGTAAACCACCCAGTCGCCGTCCTTGACTTCCAGTATCGAGATATCGGCCTGCCGGCCAACGCCCATGGTGCCCAGGCGGTTTTCCTCGCCGATCGCTTTGGCGGGGTTCAAGGTGGACATGGTGACCACCTGGTCCATGGTGAACCCCATAGCCAGGAACCGGCTCATCATCTCGGTCATGCTGTGGACGGTGAGCAGCCGGCCGGGCTGGGTCAGGTCGGTGCTGATACAGTGAGGCGCCAGCCCCTGGTCCAGAATCCGCTCGCCCACGTCGAAGCTGAAGTTCATCCGGCCGTGGGCCGTATCCAGCCACACACCCCGGTCGTTGGCCTCTTTGGCCTCGGGGACCAGCTTGCCGTCTGCGCCCAGCACGCCGCCCGGGTTAGCGGTGAAGAAGTGGGTAACGATATCCCCCTCCTCCATTATCGGCAGCAGCTGGCGGATGACGTTGGCGTCGTAGCGCTTTTCCACGTCCCCGATGTGGACCATGAGCTTGATGCCGGCTTCCTTGGCGGCCTGTTTGGCCAGGCGGGGCATCTCCATTCCCATGATCTCCAGCGCAGGGGACACCATCCGCGCCTTGATGCCGGAAATAACGGCGCGGTTCTCCGAAGCTATCTGGACCGTCTTCTCCAGGTTGATGCTCGCCGGGCTGAAGATGTCGGGAGATGTGGTCAGGCCGGTGCGGCAGATATGCAAAAAGCAAATAACTTCGGTGTGGTTGTTGGGGATGATGTGCTTGGGAAACCCGCCGAAATTGTCGCAACCGGCGCTTCCCGCGTCCACCATGGTGGTGACGCCGGCGCGGACCCCCCCGAGGTCGGGCGCCAGGCCGTTGTCGTTCACCCCATCGTAGACGTGGGTGTGCATGTCGATCAGGCCGGGTGTGACCAGCTTCCCGCGAACCTCAATGATGCGGCTGGCTGCCTCGATCGCGATGCTGGGGGCAATCCGGGTGATCTTGCCGTTCTCTACCGCAACATCATTGACGTCGTGGATGCCCTGTGAGGGATCAATTACGGTGCCACCTTTAATCAGCAAATCGTACACGCCGAAACCTACCTCCTGGAGTCAGTTAAACATTTCCCCAACCGACAGCCCCTTGTGAATACGATGGATCGCCTCGCCCAACAGGGGAGCCACCGACAACACGGTGATCTTGCCGTTGCGCTTCTCCGCGGACAGAGGGATGGTGTCCGAGACCACAACTTCGGTGAAGTCGCTCTGGGCCATGAGATCCGCTGCGTTGCGAGACAGCACCGGATGGGTGACGCAGCAGTATACTTCCCTGACGCCACTATCCGCCAGGGCTCGGGCGGCCCTGGCAATGGACCCTCCGGTATCGATTTCGTCGTCGAAGGTGAGGGCCACCTTGCCCCGCACATCGCCGATGACGTTCAGGACCTCAGCCTGGTCGTCGTTGCTCATCCGGCGTTTCTCAATGATGGCCAGGGGAGCGCGGAGCCGCTCCGCCACATCCCTGGCCCTCTTGCTGATGCCAATGTCCACCGCCACCACCACCAAGTCGGAGATCTCCTTGGTCAGGAAGTAGTCGGTCAGGATGGGCAGCGCAGTCAACTCATCAACCGGGATGTTGAAAAAACCCTGTATCTGCCCGGCGTGGAGGTCGACGGTCAGCAGCCGCTCGGCGCCGGCTGCCGATAACAGGTCGGCGACCAGGCGGGCGGATATCGGCACTCTCGGCTGGTCCTTCTTATCGGTGCGGCCGTAGCCGTAATAGGGGACCACCGCGGTGATCCGCCCCGCCGACGCACGTTTGCATGCGTCTATCATTATGAGAAGTTCCATCAGGTTGTCGTTGACCGGATAGCAGGTGGGCTGAATAATAAAAACGTCCCGCTGGCGGATGTTTTCTTTGATACGGGCGAAGGTGTTGTCGTTGGCGAATTTGAACACCTCTGCCTGGCCCAGGGGTATATCCAGGTACCGGCAAACGTCCTGGGCCAACTCCCGGTGCGCGTTGCCGGTGAAAATTTTGAGTTCGTCGACCACCGATAACATCATCGACCCTCGTAAACCGGTTTCCGGGAAGCTCGAAAGGCCGCTATGCCCTCTTCGTGGTCCTTCGACCTCAAGGTAATTGTCTCCGCCGCCGCCGCCATCTTCATGGCCGTCTCCAGGTCGAAGTCCAGGCCCTTGTACAGCATCAGCTTGGCCAGCCGGAGGGCGATGGGCGGGCCGTCTCCGATCTTGCGGGCCATCTCCATGGTCGCGCTCTCCAGGTCATCTTCCGGCACCACCCGGTTGAGGAACCCCACGCGGTACGCCTCATCAGCTTCCAAGAAATCCCCGGTGAACAACAGCTCCGCCGCCTTACCCAAACTGCCCAGCGTCCGGGTGTAAAGCCAGGTGCCGCCGAAGCCGGGAAACAGGCCCAGCCGCACGTAGCCTACCATAAAACGCGACCGGGGGCAGCCTATCCGAATGTCGCAGACGGCGGCCAGGTCGAAGCCCGCTCCAACGGCGGCGCCGTTGATCATGCCGATGACCGGCTTTTCCATTCGCTGCAAACCCAGCATCAGGCGCTGGGCCCGCCGGAAACTGCGGCGGATCTCTTCCGGGCTGTCCGCGGCCCAGGTCCCGAGCTCGTTGCCTCCGTGCAGGGCTTTCAGGTCGCCGCCCGCGCAGAACACATTGCCGGCCCCGGTGAGAATGAGGACTCGCATGGAGTCGTCGGCCTCTACGTTTTCGATGGCGTCGGCCATCTCATCAGTCGTCTGGTCGTTCATGGCGTTGCGCCGGTCCGGACGGTTGATGGTAAGTTTGGCGATGTGCGCGTCCGGGTCCTTCTCCAGCGACAGGTGTTGGTAAGTGGGCACGGTGTCTCTCCATGTTGGGGTGGGCGGCGAAAGGGATTATAGCATAGGCGGATTGGCCGAAAAAGCCGGGTCTCAACGGCCTGTACCGGATTCACCCCCGTACCATAGGGCTCCAACATAGAGTATGATATTCTGGCGATAACCGCTACCGAGCCCAGGCCGATGGCCTGTCCGGGATTTGGAGGTTGCAGCCCCGTGTACAGCTATTTGGCCCACCTGGAATGCACTCAATGCGGTAAGACGTACCCCGCCGGCGCCCTGAGCACGGTTAGCCCCTGCTGCAGCAAGGTGCTGTTTGCCCGCTATGACCTTCCCAAATTGGGGCGGGAGGTGGACCGGGACGCCGTCGAGCGCCGGACCGGCGGGATGTGGCGCTTCGCCGAGCTGCTGCCGGTGGAGGACCCGGCGAACGTGGTCACCCTGGGCGAAGGGGGAACCCCCTTGCTGGAGGCAACAAACCTGGGGAAACGGCTGGGGTTGACGCGCCTGTTTATCAAAGAGGAGGGGCTTAACCCCACGGGCACTTTCAAAGCCCGGGGTATTTCGGCAGCCATCTCCCGGGCCGGCGAGTTGGGCGCCGCCGGGTTAACCATGCCTTCCGCCGGCAATGCCGCTGGGGCCGCCGCGGCCTACTGCGCCCGGGGCGGAATGGAACTGAAGGTGTTCATGCCCCAGGATGTCCCCGACGCCAACAAGAAGGAGTGCCTTCTCACCGGGTCCGAGATGAACCTGGTGGACGGGCTGATCGGAGACGCCGGCCGGCTGGCGGTGGCGGTGGCCGGGGAGCAGGGGCTCTTCGACCTTTCCACGTTGAAGGAGCCCTACCGGGCCGAGGGCAAAAAGACGATGGGCCTGGAAATCGCCCTGCAACTGGGCTGGAAGCTGCCCGGCGCCATCGTCTACCCCACCGGAGGCGGCACCGGCATTATCGGCATGTACAAGGCGTTTCAGGAGCTGTTGGAGCTGGGCTGGGTGGAAGGCCGGCCACCCAAGTTCGTCGCGGTGCAGGCTTCGGGCTGCCAGCCCATCGTCAAGGCATTTCAGGAAGGAAAGCCCGCCTCCGAGCCCTGGCCCGATGCCGAGACGTTGGCCGACGGTCTCCGGGTGCCCCACCCCTTCGCCGATTACCTTATCCTTCAGGCGGTCCGGGAGACGGGCGGCACCGCGCTGGCGGTGGGGGACCGGGAGATGGTGGAGGCCATGGGAGAACTCGGCTCCGCCGAGGGGGTTGTCGCCTGTCCTGAAGGGGCGGCCACTCTGGTGGGGCTCAAGCGCCTGGTCCACGAGGGGTTCCTGCAGGCCGATGAGACGATCATCCTGCTGAACACCGGCTCCGGGTACAAATATTTGCATTTGATGGCGGATACGATCTAGTAGCTATCAGCGGTCAGCATTCAGCATTCAGTTATCAGCCGTCAAGAAAGCCGGCGCCCCCGTTTCCATAGAGTGGTTGGGGGTTGCCGACCGCTCAGGAGTAATGACCCAGTGGAAGTGACCCTCAGTTCTCCCCGGGGGTTCTGCGCCGGGGTGGTGCGGTCGATAGACATTGTGGAGATCTGCCTACGGAAGTACGGCGCGCCCGTGTACGTCAAACATCAGATCGTCCACAACCCCCACGTGGTCGCCGATCTGGAGCAGAAAGGGGCGATCACCGTTGAGACTGTCGATGAGATACCTCCCGGCTCCCTGGTGGTGTTCTCCGCCCACGGCTCCCCGCCCGAGGATTTCACCCAAGCCAAAAAGCGCGGCCTGCGGGTGATCGATGCCGTGTGCCCTCTGGTGACCCGGGTGCACAACGAGGCCAAAAAGTACCGGCGGGAGGGGAGGAAGGTGCTGCTGGTGGGGCATCGGGGCCATCAGGAAGTGCAGGGAACCATGGGCCAGGTGGAGATGACCTTGATCAACGATGAATCCGATGACCGGTCCCTCGATTGGTCTCCAGCTGAGCGGGTGGCCGTATTGACTCAGACCACGCTTTCGGTCAGAGACACCGCCCAAGCCATCGCTGCCATCCGGCACCGGTTTGCTGACACCGTGGTGCGCAACGACATTTGCTACGCGACAACCAACCGGCAGATGGCGGTAACCAAGATGGCGGATATGGTGGAGATCGTCCTGGTTATCGGCGCCCAGAACAGTTCCAACTGCAACCGGCTGAGGGAAGTTGCCGAAACCCGGGGCGTCCCATCCTACCTGATCAACGGGCCGGAGGAGATGAACGCGGCCTGGCTGGAAGGGAGGGAAAGGGTGGGCATCACCTCGGGAGCCTCGACCCCTGAGGTGCTGGTGGAAAGCGTTATCCGGGCGCTGGCCCCGGAGCGGGTGAACCTGCTCGATGGCCCCCAGGAAGGGGTCACCTTCACCCTGCCGAAGGAGCTGCGCTAGAAATGGCCCGGTCCTGCCCGGCTGGCTCACTCGAGGGGTAATGTTCCGGTCCGGCGGCAACCCCGGCAAGCCGGCCGATCTCAAGCGCCGGTTTTTCTCCCTCCCCACTCTGGTCTCCCTGGCGATGGCCGGCGCCTTTCTCGTTTTCGTCGCCACCCGCTTCGACGTGGACCTGGGGTCCACCTGGACACAGGTGAAGGGCAGCAATCCCTGGTACCTGGCATTGGCCGTTCTCGTTCACTACACCACCTTTATTTTTCGTGGGGCCCGGTGGAGGCTCCTTCTCCTCAACAGTCAGGACCCGGACGCGCCGGTCCCCGGCGTGCTCTACTGCGGCCAGCTTTTGCTGCTTGGCTGGTTCGCCAACGCGGTGGGGTGGTTGCGCCTGGGCGACGCTTACCGCGCCTACCTGTACCGGGACGAGCAGGGCGCATCCTTTTCCCGCACCATCGGCACCGTCCTGGCAGAGCGAACGCTGGACGCCGTCATGGTCGTGTTGATGCTGGCGGCGGCGGCGCCGTTCCTGGTCAGAGGGAACGGCGGAGCCGCCTGGCTGATGCTGGGTCTGGCCGTCGTCCCGGTAGCCCTGCTGGCCGCGATACTGGCGGCGATCACCTGGGCCAGGGAATGGACCTTGAGGACGCTGCCGGACCGGCTGGCCAAACACTACCGCCGTTTCCGGGACGGCACCCTGGGCAGCTTTCAGAGGTTCCTTCCGGTTACCCTTTGGGGCCTGCTGGGCTGGCTGGCCGAGGTGGGGCGTCTCTACCTGGTGGCCCAGGCCCTGGACCTGGACTTCAGCTTGGCCGTGGTCGTTTTCCTGACCCTGGCCAACTCTTTGTTGACCCTGATCCCAACCCCCGGAGGGGTGGGCGCGGTGGAGTCGGGGGTCCCCAGCCTGGCTGTGCGCCTATCCAGCCTGTCGAGCAGCGCCGCCGTGGCGCTGGTGCTGGTGGACCGGGCCATCAGCTACATCAGCATCATTGTCGTGGGCGCTCTGCTGTTCATGGGACGCCAGGCGTTCCGCCGCCGCCGTCCGGAGCCCGTCCTCCCGGTCCATCTTGGCAATACCGAAGAACATTAGCCGCTATGCTATACACGGCCAGCTTTTACGCCCCTGAAGACTGGGAGGGCCGACGCTACCGGGTATCGCGGCAGCATCCCCGGGGCAAACGGGTCCAGTGGGAAACCCTTCCATTCCTGTACCCGCGGCAGGAGCTGCCTCTGGCCTACAGGAGCGGATTGATCGATTTTACCACTTTCGCCCAGGAGTTCCGCCTGGGATTGGACGACGGTTATCACAACCTGGCTCAATTCCGGGAGTGGGTCGACGGGTTGCCCGGAGTGGGGAAGCTGACGCTGCTGTGCTTCGAGCGGGCGGGCCAGCCGTGCCATCGAGTAGAGGCGGCCCGGTGGTTGCTGGAGCGGGTACCGTCTCTCCGGCAGGGCGAACTGCGCTAGGCGAAGAGGAGCAGCCTACCACTCAGAGCGGGGCGGGCGCTCCATCAGCTCGATGGCGGCTTCTTGGGGTGACAATCCCTCGAAGAGGATCCGGTTGATGGCCAGGGCAATGGGCATCTCGACGCCCAAATGGCTGGCCATGGCCAGCGCCGCACCGGTGGAGTTGACCCCTTCGGCCACGTTATCCATGGCCCGTTGAATCTCCGGCCACCTCTTGCCCCGGGCCAGCTGATCCCCCACGTAGCGGTTGCGGCTCAGCGGGCTGGAGCAGGTGGCGATCAGGTCGCCGAGTCCGGCCAGCCCGGCGAGGGTGAGGGGCTCGGCGCCGGCGGCAAGCCCCAGGCGGGTGATCTCAGCCAGCCCCCGGGTGATGAAGGCCGACTTGGCGTTTTCACCCACCTCCATACCGTCGACCATGCCGGCCCCCAAGGCGATGATGTTCTTCAACGCTCCACCGAGTTCTACCCCGATGACGTCCCGGCTGGTGTAGACCCGGAAATAGCGGGACATCAGGATGGCTTGGGCCTGCTCGACCTTGGCCGTGTCCTCTCCGGCGATCACGGTGGACGCAGGCTTCCCCAGGATGATCTCCTTAGCCAGGTTGGGGCCGGACAGCACGCAGATACCTGAATGCAGATGAGGCGGAAGCTCCTCTTTTAGGACCTGGCTCATTCTCTGGCCCGCAGGAAGCTCCAGGCCTTTGGTCGCGCTCAGGATAATCGTTCCAGGGGCGATCCCATCCCGTATGATTCGGATATTGTGCCGCAGACGCTCGGACGGCACGGCGATGATGATCAACCCGGCCGGGGTTATCGCCTTCTCAATGTGGCTGGTTACGCTGAAAGCCTCGGGGAAGACGACATCCGGGAGGAAGCGGGCGTTCCGGCGTTGGGAGTCAAGCTCAGCCGCCTCAGCCGGTGTGCGGGCCCACAGGCTCGCCGGGATGTTTTTCCGCGCCAGGATAATGCCCAGGGTGGTGCCCCAGGTGGTGGCGCCGACTACGGCTATCTTCTGGTCCACCGCTTGATTGCTCCCTCGTCCCATGCCCTCACCCCAGCCTGGCTGCCTTTCCTCTCCCTATCGTCCGTGGAGAAGGACTCAGGGCGAAGGGAATGCTCGACGGTTAGATGCGCCTGTCGGCTGGTTGGCCCAGGCGGCGCTCGTTGCCCTGGCGTATACGCCGGATGTTGTCACGATGCTGCCAGATGATAATGGCTCCGCCCAGGAACGCGTAAAGGGTATAGATATTGGAGTACATCCCCGCCAGCGCCAGCGTCAGCACGGAGAGAAACGCGATGACCACTCCAATTATGGAGCCCAGGGACACATACCGGCTGAACAGGGTGGTGAAGACGAAGGCGACTGCCGCGATGGCCGCCGGGATGGGAGCCATGATCGACAGGCCCCCCAAACCGGTCAGGATGCCCCTGCCGCCGCGGAATTGAAGGAACACGGGCCAGTTGTGACCCACCAGCACGAACAAACCGGCTGCTACCTCGGCTTGCGTGAGTCCGATCACCACGCGGGCCAGCTGCACCGCCAATATCCCTTTGCCTAGGTCAAGGCCCAGGACCGCGATGGCCAGCTTGCCGCCTCCGGTGCGCAGTACGTTGGTCATGCCGGTGCGGCCGCTGCCGTACTCGCGAATGTCTACCCCGCGCCGCAAGAACAGCAGCAAGTAGCCCCATGGAATGGAGCCAAGAAGATAGGAGAGGGCCACCACCGAAGCGTATTGGGCCGCCACTGGCGCGTCTCCCATGGTCAGCAACACCGCGACCACGGAAATGGTCAGCAGGGGTAGCACCACCAAGCCGAACACCAGCGGGGGCAACGGCTTTTGCATCATTTCTTGAACACCAGCCTCAAATGAGTGTGATCGAAGCCGAAAGTGGTCCTCAACTGGTTCTCTAGGTAGCGTTGATACGAGAAGTGTACCAGTTGCGGGTTGTCCACCGTAAAGAGAAACGTCGGCGGATTCACATCAACCTGCCGCAACCGATTGATTTGCAGCCTCCTTCGCCCATGTCCTTTCACCGTGGGCGGAGAGTGGGCGGCGAGAGCGTCGGCCAGGACGTACTGCAACTGGCGGGACGGGATCAGGCGGAGCCTCTCCTGCCAAAGGTCCAGGGCCGTCCGCA
>CAYOAF010000242.1:0-2662 GCA_964401855.1 uncultured Dehalococcoidia bacterium | reverse complement strand
GATCGACAGCCCTCAGAAGCCCAGCGACGCCAAGAGGCTGAAGGCGGAACTGGAAAAACGGGGGCGGCTTCGCTACATCATCAACACCGAGCCCCACGGCGACCACTGGACGGGCAACGCCTTCTTCGATGCACCCGTCGTTGCCCACGAAGGGGTGAGGACCCGCATGCTCGCAACCGACATGAAGGAGCATGCGGCCCGGGTGGCCGCCATGGGGCCCGAGGAGCCCGAGCTACTGGAAGGCTACGAAGCCAACGCCCCCGTCATTACCTTCCGCGACGGCATGACCCTCCACGTGGGAGACCACACCTTCCAGATGATCCACATGCCCGGCCACACTCTCTATCAGGCAGCTATCCTGGTCAAAGGGGAAGGGGTGGTTTTCACCAGCGACAACGTTTTCCACAAGGTGCACACCTGGCTGCAGGAAGCGGACCCAGACCTGTGGCTGGCGGCCCTGGAATCACTGCGGACGCTGGACGAGGAGATATTCGTGCCCGGCCACGGGGACCTCTGCAGCAAAGACTACCTGGACGAGCAAGGCTCCTTCGTCCTGGAGTGGAAAGAATATGTCAAGGACGCCATCGACCGAGGAATGACCAAGGATGAGGCGGTGGCCGGCCTCACCAAGATGACCAGTCGGTATCCCATGGACGTGGAGCAGGAAGGCATGGCCCCCGGGGTTATGCGGAGGAACGTTGCCAACCTGTACGACTACCTGACGGGAGCCTGGTCCCCTCCGGGCTAGCGGGCCTGGTCTGGTGTCTCGTGAATGGCTTGATACCCAGTTCGTCATCCCGGCGAAGGCCGGGACCCAGCCAACGACTCCCTGGATTCCGGCCTTCGCCGGAAAGACGATCATCAGGATAATCCGTTCACCCTTGTCGAAGGGCGCGGGGGTGAACCCCTTTAGAACTGCCGGAGCTGCTCCTGACCGGGGCTATTCCTCTGCCTCGGGCTCCGCGGGGGGCTCCTCAGGTTCTTCCTCGGAGGCCACTTCGAGGGGCCTCTGTTGCCGGGTTATCCACTCCTGCAGCCACCGGCGAAACTCGTCAAGCGCCGGTGGGGAAACGTAAAACACCTCGATATCCGCCGGAAACTGGATCTGGTGCCGCTCGCTGACCAGGAGCAGGCCGGTCTCATTGTCCCCCAGGGTAGCGTCAATCTGCTTCGAGATGTGCTCGTAGCGGCCCCGGCTGCTCTCGGTAAACCAGTACTGGAGCTGTTGCGCCACCTTTCCGCTGATGAGCGGCAGCATCAGGCACCTCTGGAGGTCCAGGATTTCGGCCAGCAAGCCCCCATCCTCGGTGGCTTCCAGCGTGGCGCCGGACTCGCACTTGGCTTTGACGAACCGGTGGCTCCGTTCGTCCACTCTTTCCAGGTGGTCCAGTCCTTCTTGCCCGCCGGCGGGTACGCTCTCGTGGTATATGTGGCGCAGGCCGCCCAGCGCCGACTCCAGCGACGTCACCTGGGCCTGCACCTGGTCCCAGTATTCTTGCAGAACGGTCACGCCCTCCGGCTCCCCGGTGGGCGGCCCATACACCAGGGGCACCAGCAGCAGCTTCCTGCGCCCCTGATATTGCTCGGCGGCGGGCCGGGAGATCCGGCCTATTTCCTGGGCCATCTGGTCACCTCCAGAACCGTGCGTGGCCGACGCAAACGCGAGGCTGGCTTCATAGCAGCCGGCGGCGTCTGATTGCCAAAAGGCGAATCCCATGCGGCCAGCATCCAGTATAACCGATGGCGGACGGCGCGCACCTCCCGCGCCGCGCCGGAATGAAACGCCCCTCATAACACAGCGGTAATACTTTCCGTGGCATGCTGGCGGGGTACCGGCGCGGTGGGGAACACCGCCGCGCGGCTTCTTTGGGAAAGGTCGGGAATGAACTGGTTGGACTTGGCGATACTCGGCAGCATGGCGACCGGGGCCCTGGTGGGCCTGTGGGCCGGTGCGATACGTGCCGCATTCACTGCCGCGGCGGTGGTCGCGGGGTTAATGATGGCTGCCCACCTGAGGGGCAACGTGGAAGCACTGCTCGCCGGCTACGTGGCGGGTGACGCCGTTGTTACCGTGCTGGGCTATGCCGTAATCATCCTGGCGGCGGCCGGCCACGACCCGGAACAGCTTGTCCAGTGAGCGACCGGCGGAACCCTCTGCCAAGCTAGCGGACTGTCTTGTATATACCTCTTCACCGGTGAAGCTATTTACGAGACAGTACACTAGCCTAGGCTGTCGATGAACCGGAGCGTTTCCTCCACGCACCGGTCGGGCATCAGTAGCTGGATGCCGGCGGCCACGTTGGGAAAGACGACCAGCCCCCGGCAGTCCGGGAGTTGGTTTTTGATGAAAAGCTGGTCGTCGATGGGAGAGTTGGCGCTCTTGTCGCCGGTCATGAGCAGCGTGGGGGCCTGAATCTTGGAGAGCCCCCCCGACACGTCGGCCGTCTGCACGATGTGCTGAAGGGCTACAGCCACTTCCAGGGGAGTCTTGGAGTGCTCGTCGACGTGCCACTCCAACATTTTGGGGTCGGCCAGGTCCATATCCATGCGGTTGGGCCAGGTGTTGATGAGCCACTGCCGGAGCCCCAACTTTTCTAGGGCCTCCACCATCGAAAGGGTGCCCTGGACGTAGAGCGACCTGGACTTGTCCAGAATTTTGTAC
>CAYOAF010000241.1:0-6611 GCA_964401855.1 uncultured Dehalococcoidia bacterium | reverse complement strand
GCCAGGGAGCGCACCGCCGTGGACTTGGCGGTCCCCTTCTTGCCGCGGACCAGCACCCCACCGATCTTGGGGTTGACGGCGTTGAGCAACAGGGCCCGCTTCATCGCGGTCTGCCCGACTATGGCGGTGAAGGGGAAACGGGGCTCTGATGGCTGCTGGCTATTCACTTCGGTCACTGGTTGGCCTGCATCATCTTCATCATGGATCGGACCGTCCCTCTTGCCGGGCCTCCAAATCGGCTTCCAGCTGCAGGTACAACTCCTGTAGTTTTGCCCGCATGTCCGGCGGCGGCTCTTCCCAAAGGCCCCGCTCGATCGCTTCCAGGAGCCTCTCCGCAATTCCCTTCAGCGCCCAGGGGTTGCTCTCCTGGAAAAACCGGCGGGTCTCCGGGTCCAGGACGTAGCTTTCCGTTACGTCCTCGTACATCCAATCGGCCACCACCCCGGCGGTGGCGTCGTAGCCGAACATGTAGTCCACGGTGGCGGCCAATTCGAAGGCGCCCTTGTAGCCATGGCGCTTCATGGAGCCGATCCACTTGGGGTTCACCACCCGGCTCCGAAACACCCGCCTGGCCTCATCCTCCAGGTCCCTGACCTGGGCGCGGGAAGGGTCGGCGTTGTCACCGAAGAACTGGCGGGGGTTGCGGCCGGTCAAAGCGCGGACCGTGGCGATCATGCCGCCGTGGTACTGCATATAGTCGTCGCTGTCGAAGATATCGTGCTCCCGGTTGTCCTGGTTCTTGGCGGCCACCACTATCTGGCCAAACCGCCGCCGGAACTCCTGCCGGGCGTTCACCCCGTGTTCCACCTGGGTATAGGCGTACCCCCCCCACGCGGTGTACACCTCGGCCAGGTCCTGGGCTGTCTCCCAGTTTCGCTCGTCCAGGAGGGGCAAGATGCCCGCCCCATAGGTCCCCGGCTTGCCGCCAAAAATCCGGTAGAGGGAGGCGGCCCGGCCGGAGGGGCCGGCTTCACCCTCCTGGGGCGTGCCCGGGGGTCCGCCGTCCCCGCTTTTAGCCAGGTCTTCCCGCAGGTGTTTGACCACCAGGTTGTCTTCGGACGGCTCGTCCAGGGCGGCCACCATCTCCACCGCCTGGTCCAGCAGGTTGATCAGGTTGGGGAAGGCGTCCCGGAAAAAGCCGCTGATGCGCACGGTGACGTCGATGCGGGGATGCCTCAACTCGGCCAGCGGGATTGGCTCCAACCCCATGACCCGGCGGCTCTCCGGCTGCCATATGGGCCGGACCCCCAGAAGGTGAAGTATCTGGGCGATATCGTCCCCGTGGGTCCGCATGGCCGACGTTCCCCAGACCACCAGCCCCACCATCTCCGGGTAAGAGCCTTCTTCTTTGAGATACTTCTCCAGCAGGGCTTCAGCCAGCCTCTTTCCCGTCTCCCAGGCGGCGGGGGAGGGGATGGTCCTGGGGTCCACCGAGTAGAAGTTCCGGCCCGTGGGCAAAATGTTGGCCATGCCGCGGGTGGGCGCCCCGCTGGGCCCGGCAGGAACGAATTGACCTTCCAGCCCCCGGAGCAGGTTGTCGATCTCGTCGGTGGTCCGCAGCAGGGCCGGGTAGATGGTCCTGGCCGCGTGGGTCAATACCATCTCTGTCTGGGGGTCGGGCTTGTCCAGAAGTGCGTTGACGACCTGCGGGACCTGCTCCGGCGCGAAGTCCCGGTCCAGGAGATCGCCATAGGCCCTCCGGCCGAGCAGTTCCAAACGCTCCACCACGTCGCCGTTGGTCCGCACCGGACCGCCCTGCTCCAGTCGGGCCAAGACCGGAGGTGTCTCTCCCTCAAGGGGAATGCCCAGATCGGACAGGAGGCCTTCGTAGTCCAGACCCAGCGCCTCGGCCAACGACCTTCTCAGACTGGGCACTCCACTGCTGTCCAGGCGGCTCAAGGCGCTGAGCAGCCCGACAAGCTGCTGGCCCTGGGGCGCCTCACCCAGGGTATGGAGGCCGTCCTTGATCTGGGCATCCTTCAGCTCGCAGATATAGCCGTCGATCTCCGTAATGAACTGGGCGAAGTCATCGGGTCGGGAGTTCACCTCCAGGTCCCGGTGTAGCTCCGCCTGTTCGATCAACTCCCAAATCTGGGCTTCCAATAGGGGAAGCTTGGCCGGGTCCAGGGTCGTGCACTGGTAGTGCTCGTCCAACAGCTGCTCCAGCCGGGCGATGTCGCCGTAGCTGTCGGCGGTGGTCATCGCCGGGATCAGGTGGTCGACGATGGTGGCGTGGGCCCGCCGTTTGGCCTGGGCGCCCTCGCCGGGGTTGTTGATAATGAACGGGTAGAAGAGAGGCATGTCTTGGAGGGCCAGCTCGGGGTAGCAGGCGGCGGAGAGGCCGATGCCCTTGCCGGGCAGCCACTCCAGGGTGCCGTGCTTGCCGACGTGGACCATGGCGTCGGCACGGAACACGTCCCGGACCCACCGGTAGTAGGCGATGTAGTGGTGAGTAGGAGGAAGATCGGGGCTGTGGTAGATGGCTATGGGGTTGTGCCCGAACCCCCGGGGCGGTTGGAGGCCGACAAAAACGTTGCCCAGGTCGATGCCGGCCACGGCCAGGCGGCCATTGGTGCGGTATACTTGCCCCGGCGGCTCGCCCCAGGTCTCCGGGAGTGCCTCCTTGACCGGATCCGGGAAGTCCTGAAACCATTGCCCGTACTGACGGGCGTCCACGTGGCCCACGGCCAGCCGGAGCTGCTCTTCGGTCAGGGAGTCCTGGTCATTGCTGCAACGCTCGACGATGCTGTGCACCAGGGCGTCGCCGTTTTCAGGTATCCCGGTCACGTGGTACCCCGCCCCTTTGAGCGCGTGGAGCAGCCGGACCACCGAGGCCGGGGTATCCAGGCCCACGGCGTTGCCGATGCGGGCGTCCTTGGTGGGGTAGTTGCTCAGCATGATGGCAACCCGCTTTTCTGAGTTGGGTTTCCGGCGGAGGCCGGCCCACTTGATCGCCAGGCGGGCCACATGGTCCACCCGGTCCTCCCGGGGCATGTACCGTTGCAGCCGGGCGGCCATTCGGCTGGCCTGGGGAGCGCCGCTCTCCTCTTTGAAGGATATGGGCACCGAGATGATGCGCCCGTCGAACTCCGGCAGGGCCACGCTCATCGCCGTGTCGATGGGTCCCAACCCCAGGGAATTTTCCAGCCACGCTTCCTCGGTCCCGGTGCTGACAATGCCCTGGATGATGGGCACATTCAGCCGCTCCAGGTGTTCCGCCGCCCAGCCAGAGGCGATGGTGGGCCCGTCCTTGCTCAGTTCCCCCATCGCCATGCCCATGGTATTGATGATGCAGTCGACCCGAGCCGAGCCGTCGGGGCGAGCCAGGAACTCGGAAAAGGTCCGGTGTGCGGGTCCGTCGCCCTCGGGATTGTGCTTCAGGCTGTAGGAGAACACCGGCAGCACGTTGGCACCCAGCGTCTCTAGCCGGCGGATCAGGGCATCCACCCCCTGCAGGTTGCCGCTCATCCAGTGGGCCCGGTAAAACAAAACGGCCACGCCGGGCCGTCCCGGCTGAAAGCGCTGCCGCACAAAGGTGTCAACATCGATGTCCCCGGCTACGTCCGGATGATAGATCCCCTCCCAGGGCAGGGGCGCCGGGGCCTCAGCGCCGAAGCCGGTCCCCATGTAGGTATCGCTCAGGAAAAGAAAGAGGTGCCGGATGTTGGTGACGCCGCCGCGCATCAGGTAAGAAAAAACGGTCTCCACCTTTGCCGCCGGCGCCGAACAGGCGGACACCAGGTCCTCATCCCATTCCTCGTGCCCGGGGCAGGCGATCAGGGGCACTCTTCGGGACCGGCAGACCTGGACCAGGGACTCGAAGGTTTCGGGCATGGCCCGTTTCCCGCCCAGCAAGCGCAGCAGCACCACGCCGGCCTGACCCGCGGCGCGGAGCAGGTCGTCCCGGGCCTCGGGAGTGTCGAGGGCGGCAGGGTTATAGGCCCGCACCTGGGGAAAGCCGGGGAGGGAGAGGCCGGCCAGCGCGCGGTCGGCGGTGAGCAGGTCCGTATCGGCGGTGGTGACGAACAGAATCATCTTTGGTTCCGCCACGGGTCACGCTCCCCGCGGTCCATCGCCGGCCCCGTTGCCCGGTTCAATAGAAGGCCGCGAGAACACCATGATCGTAAGATCGCTGAACTCCTCTGCCAGAACGGCGCACTCGGCCAGCGTGCCGTTCCATCCCTGTTCCCCGTCCAGGGTGAGGCGTTGGTAGATGGTCAACGAGCGTTGGCCCGGGATGCCGGACTTCAGAAGCTGTTGAGAGATGGTAGCGGGCATCAAGTCCCAGGGCCTGGGTATCAGGATCACGTGACGGCGGCCCTCGCGCAGGTAATGCTCCAACTCGTCCAGGTCGCCGCCGGTGTCCCCGCGCTTGTGGAGGGTGATGAACAGCGCGTCCTCTAGGGAAGTGCCCGACCGGGCGCAGGCTACCTGCACCGAGCTGATGCCCGGCACCAGCTCCATGCTGTCGACACGCGCCCTGACCCGCTCCAGCAATTCCCGGGCCGACACGTTCAAATCACCCCAACAGCAAACAACACAACGCCGGCCTTTGCGAGCCTGACCCGCGGCGTATTCCAGAACATCTTCCTGGTCCCGGTAGCTCATCGGGCACACCTCGGCGTGATCCAACCAAGGTCGCACCACATCCAGCACCGTGGTGAACCCCGCCACCAGGTCAGCCTCCCGCAGCGCCTCCTTACCCCGCAAGGTCAGGAAGCCGGCGTCGCCGGGGCCGACCGCCACCACCGTTATGGACACAGCACCGCCACCCGTGGTCATACAGGCCACCAGCGGCGGTCACCCCGGCTATACAAGCTCACCAACGACCCTCGCCGTGGACAAGTCTGATGGCTCCATCGGCATATTCCATCCGTCTCTGCAGGCTCCATTCAGAATCAAGAACCTCTGGCAAAATCAAAAACCCCTGGCTCAGCTCTGGCCAGGGGTCGCATGAAGCTTGTACCGGTTTCAAGGGCAATACCAGAACATAGTATTCCCAGTAGGAACCTTTCTGTTTGGCGCAGAGTTGAGCTCCCCCATCCCGGGCAGGTCTCCTGACTCACGGAGATCGATTGGCCGACCCTTTTCCGCCGTCCGCACGGGGCGGACCAGCAGTGGTTATCGTCGGCCTACCCTCCGCATACAGTGGCGCAACCGCGGCGGCTTTTCACCGCCTTCCCTATTAAACCGTAACGGTGCCTCGAGTGGGCCATTCAATTGTTAACGTGTGCCGGCGGCCGTAGGCTGCGAACCGGAGTTCCGCCAGGCTGGGACATACTGTAGCCCGGCGCCCCAAGGTTGTCAAGCGAAACAGGCGTGCCCAAGCCTAGGGCAGCCCGGTCCCGGCGAGGCGAGGCGAGGCGGGCCGGGCGGTGGCTGCGCCGCCGGAAATGGCAGGGGATTCAGAAGGCAACGAGGCACTCTCGCAACGCCGGCGATTCGTCTCTGGCATAGCGCATTTCAGGTTGACATTGTGCGGTGTGCTTGCTAAACTTCTCTATTGCTGTCTATTTGACTAGCGGAGTTGTTCTGTGCCCACTGTCAACCAACTTATCAGGAAGGGCCGCAAGCCTGTCCGTAAGAAGACCAAGGCTCCGGCGATGCATTGGGTGCAGAACTCCTTGCGCAACCGTGTAAAGTGGGGCCCCGGATGCCCTCAGAGGCGGGGTGTCTGCATTCAGGTGCGGACGATGACTCCCAAGAAACCCAACTCGGCGCTTCGCAAAATAGCCCGGGTACGGCTGACCAACGGGGTGGAGGTTACCGCGTACATCGGTGGTGTCGGCCACAACCTTCAAGAGCACTCGGTGGTCCTGGTCCGAGGGGGCCGAGTGAAGGACCTGCCGGGTGTCCGCTATCACGTGGTCCGCAGCGCCCTGGACTGTGAAGGTGTGCAGAACCGTAGCCGGGGACGCAGCAAGTACGGTGCGGATAAGCCTCACACCGCCGTCAGCTAGCCGGGTTTCCATGGTCTTCAATTTCCTCGGTTCCCCACCAGGACTGAGCTAAGATGTGATGGTTTATGTCTAGGCGAAGACGCGCAGAGCGGCGGCTAGTGCCACCGGATCCGCAATACAACAACCAGGAATTGGCCCGGTTCATCAACAGGGTCATGCAGCGGGGCAAGAAAACGACGGCCCAACGCATTATCTATAGGGCATTCGACATTATTCGGGATCAGTCTAGCCGGGAGCCCCTTGAGGTGTTCCAGCTGGCAGTTAAAAACGCCACTCCCCTGGTTGAGGTGAAGCCCAAACGCGTGGGCGGGGCCACCTACCAGGTGCCAACCGAACTCCGCCTCGGCCGCAGCGAGGCCCTGGCCATGCGGTGGCTGATACGGGGGGCCAGGGCTCGCAAAGGGATGCCGATGCGGGACGGCCTGGCCCAAGAACTGCTGGAGGCTTCCAGGGGTGAAGGGGCGGCGGTTCGCCGCAAAGATGAGTTACACCGGATGGCCGAAGCCAATCGGGCCTTCGTCCATTATCGAGGATAGATCACCCTGGGACGTAACCCAGGTGGCAAATATCATGAGCAACAACACTCTTTCAATAGATAAAATTCGAAATATCGGGTTCATCGCCCACATCGACGCCGGCAAGACGACGGTG
>CAYOAF010000240.1:0-6570 GCA_964401855.1 uncultured Dehalococcoidia bacterium | reverse complement strand
TGTCCATCGCCATCGACCGCCAGCTCCTGGTGGACACCCTGCTGCGCGGTTTCGGCCGCCCCTTGGTCTTGAGGGACTGGGCAGGCAAGGACGAGGCGCGGTTGCCGGCCGACATGGGGTGGGACTTCGATCCAGACCGAGCCCAAGAGCTTCTCGCCGAGGCGGGCTACCCCGACGGCTTCTCCATCACCTTGACCACCGCCATCCGCAACGCCCCCTCAGAGCTGGAGGCCTGCGAGGCCATCGCCCAGATGTGGGACGATATCGGCCTCGACGTAGAATTCCAGCGGATCCCCTACTCAGCGTTCCGGCCAACCCTGGTCGGCCGGACCTACAAGGGAGCCAGTTGCCACTCCGTTTCCATCCGGCTGGCGCCGGTCCACGGGCTGGGCAACTACAAGTACGATTCCGTCTTTAATTACGGGACCATGCACCCCTTCCTGGAAGAGAAGGTCGCCGAGGCCCAACGGGCCACAGCCAAGGATGACCGGGAGAAGCTCGAGGCGGAGATCGCCCGGTTCATGTACGACAACGTATTCGGTCAAACCGGCCTGTACGTGTTCGACAACATCTGGGCCGTGGGCCCCAAGCTCGAGCCATGGGATGACCACATCAAGCGTGGCGACCTCCGGCAACAGAACGGCATGGAATGGGCCGAGCCCCGCAAGTAGAGGCTGCCAGCGCCTGCTGACAGTCCCAGTTTGGCGAGGCTGTAACGATGCAGACCCCCCGGAGCGACCCGGGGGGTCTGCTTGTTTGCCTGGCCCGGGAGCCGGTGAAGGGTCGGAAACCTTGCCCCGGAGACGGACCCATCTTGCTGACGGCCAGCTGCCGCATCCAGGGCAAATGAGCAACAGTATCAATGATATATACAGGTAAACAATATCGGTAGAAAGCCGGGTAGTTGACAATCCACAGCTAGCTCGTTAGTATTGCACTGGAAATACTATTTTGTCGCATGATGATGTGGGCCAAGGGTGTCGTTTAGTTCCTGGCCCGCGACAAGACGTTCGATCGATAGGGCTGGATGGGCAATCGGCGGTCAACCCTGGGCAAAACAGGCAACGTCCCCGCGCCCAGCCGGTGGCCGTCCTCCGGAGCCTAACGGCTGCGACTTTTATCATTCCTAAACAGAGAGGTTCGAAAATGTCTCAAGGCTGGCCACGGTTTTCCAGGGCAATGGCGCTCACCTCCACCGTTCTGCTGTTGCTATTCATAGCAGCCTGCGGGTCGGCAGCCACCGCAACACCCCGGCCCACTACGGCCCCAGCGGCCACTTCGGCTCCTGCGGCCACCGCCGCTCCAGCCGCCACTTCGGCGCCCGCGGCCACCACCGCTCCGGCGGCCACTTCGGCCCCTGGGGCGACCAGGGCTCCGGCCCCAACCCTCACTCCGGTGCCCACATCGACGCCTATCCCCACCTCCGCCGCACCACCGGCGAAGCCCGCGGGCACCATCAACCTGGGGCTCAAAGATATGGGGCCTTTCATGTCGCATCCAAAACTGGTGGGCCAGCCCCAGGTCTTCGTCAATTCCGCTATTGGCCTCATAGAATCCATGGGAATGTACAACGAAACCGACGGGGCCATCGAACCTATGCTGGCGGACAGTTGGAGCATCTCCGAGGATTTCACTACCTGGACCTTCAACCTCCACAAGGGGGTCCAGTTTCACAAGGGTTACGGGGAGATGACCGCCGAAGACGTGATCTGGTCCCACGAAATGGTCTCCCAAAGTGAAAAGCACACCAGGGCCCAGAACGCCAAGATGGTGTGGTTCGGCGAGGATAGCACCATCGAGACTCCCGATGATTACACCATTAGGCTGGACACCGGCGAGCCGTTCTCCGACATCATCGTGAATGAGTTGATCGCCACCCCCAGGGCTTCCATGGCCTACGTAACCAGCAAGAAGCAGCACGATGAAGTTGGCGAGGAGGAGGCCAACCGCAACACGGCCGCCACCGGCCCCTGGGAGATCGATGAGTCCCGCACCGGGGAGTTCTGGCGGCTGAAGGCCGTCGAGGACCACTGGCGCAAGACACCTTACTTTTCCGAGTTGTGGGTTTGGGAGATCCCCGAGGAGTCCGCCCGGGTGGCCGGCTTCCAGACGGGCCACCTGGATACCTTCGCCATGGCCCTGGACTCCCTACCTCTGGTAGAGGCAGTGCCGGGGTCCAGGCTGATGCAGATACCGAATGCGGGCCAGGCCAGCATCAACTTCTACGGCCAGTACTACGGGACCCCTGAACCGGCGGAGGCCTACGACCCCGAGCTTCCCTGGGTGTCCAGCAACTCAGACGTTACCTCCGCAGAGTGGGACACAGCCCGCAAGGTGCGTTTGGCCATGTCCATCGCCATCGACCGCCAGCTCCTGGTGGACACCCTGCTGCGCGGTTTCGGCCACCCTCTG
Organism: uncultured Dehalococcoidia bacterium; assembly: GCA_964401855.1. Classification (GTDB taxonomy): domain Bacteria; phylum Chloroflexota; class Dehalococcoidia; order Lucifugimonadales; family UBA3495; genus CAJWBT01. The sequence goes on along the minus strand of CAYOAF010000240.1, from coordinate 4,158 downwards.
GGCCTGCGCGACTGGGCAGGCCCGGATGAAAGCCGGCTGCCTGACGACATGGTGTGGGACTTCGACCCGGACCGGGCCAAGCAGCTTCTAGCCGAGGCGGGCTACCCCGATGGGTTCTCCATCACCCTGACCACCGCCATCCGCAACGCCCCCTCCGAGCTGGAAGCCTGCGAGGCCATCGCCCAGATGTGGGACGAACTCGGCTTGGACGTAAATTTCCAGAGAATCCCCTACTCCGGCCTCCGGCCAACCCTGGTCGGCCGGACCTACAAGGGGGCTACCTGTCACTCCGTGGCTATCCGGCTGGCGCCGATCCACGGGCTGGGCAACTACACCTACAAATCCGTCTTCAATTACGGGGCGATGCACCCCTGGCTGGAAGAGAAGGTCGCCGAGGGTCAGCGTAAAGTAGCCAAGGAGGAGCGCGAGGCCGTCGAGGACGACATTGCTCGCTTCATGTTCGACAACGTGTTCGGTCAAACGGGCCTCTACGTGTTCGACAACATGTGGGCCGTCGGTCCCAAGCTTGAGCCGTGGGACGACCACATCAAGCGCGGCGACCTCCGGCAGATCAACGGTCTGGAATGGGCCAAACCTCGCCAGTAGAGGCCGTCAGCTCCCGCTGACAGTCCCAGTTTAGCGAAGCTGTAACGATGCAGACCCCCCGGGGCTACCCGGGGGTCTGCTTGTTTGCCTGGCCCTGGAGCCGGTGCGGGAATGGGCGAATCTACCCCCAGAATACGGCTGCCGGTTCCAGCGGCTCAACCCGGCTTGACGCCATTGCTCGCCTCCGCTCCGTTGGCCTGATTGAAACTGCCACAGGAACTGCCCCATTTCTCATGCGGAAAAGGTTTCACATATCTGCGAAAGTGTGTCATAATCTCTCCTCCGGCCAATGTCTGTTGACAGCCTAGCTTTGGATAGTTACTATTGCTTCACCTGGTTTTATGAATGGGGAGGTATCCCCTCCAACGCTATGCGACAAGCCGGTCGGTTCGAAGATGACCGGACCCACCGACGTGGACGCGGCCAGCGATGGACGGTTCCCCAGCCGAACGGGAAACACCGGGACGGCATAGGAAAAGGTGCTTCCTTCGTATTAGCTAACAACCGAGGGCGTTAGTGTCGTTGAGTGTTGGCGAGTAGGCAATGGATAAGGTACAATCCCTGATGGTCTTCTCGGGGCGCACCGCCCTCAGTCTCGGCCTGGGTGGGGCTTTCAGCGTGGCGGGAATAGGTGTAGCCTGGAGTCTCTTCGTGTTCTCCAGTTCCCGGTCCCTCGACACCATGCTGTGGTCCCTGATGGTTGGGGCCGGCCTGGGGGCGGGGCTGGGCGGATTTCTAGCCTGGCTGCGCTTGGAGGGTGACCATCTCTTGCTGCTGCTGGTGGCGGCTGCCCTGGTGGCGGCGGCTGGTATAGGCGGGGCCTGGGGGGGCTACGAATTCGGAGCGCGCCAGGAAACCGAATGCTGCGCGATGCCAAGCGTCTCCCCGTTCACCTACACCGCAGTTGGCTCTACGGTGGTGGCTAGTGGGACGGCGATGGTTTTCAGCCTGGCCAGGGATTTGATGAGCTGGTGGTGGCAAACCCGAGTCAAGAATCACGCGGTCTGACGGTGTAACAGCATGCAAAGGTTTCTAATCCGACGCTTTATCATCGCCCTAATCACCCTTCTTGTTGTGTCCTTGATCATCTTCATCATGAGCCGGGTTTCCGGGGACCCCAGACACATCTACCTGGACGATTACTCTACCCAGGAGGACTGGGACCGGATGGGGGCGCTGCTGGGGCTGGATAAGCCTTACTATGAGCAATACGGCATATTCCTGAAGAAAGCGCTAAGAGGAGACTTCGGAGAGTCGATAAGGGAAGGGGAGCCGGTCATGGAGGTCATACTGGACCGCCTACCCAACACCCTTCAGCTCGGTTTTGCCGCCTTTGCCTTCTCGGTAATAATAGGGGTTCCCCTGGGGATTCTCTCAGCGGTGAAGCGGGGGAGCCCTATGGACGTACTCGGTAAAGTGATCTCTCTGATCGGTCAGTCAGCCCCTCCTTTCTGGCTGGGCATAATGCTGATGTTCTTCTTCGCCGTAGAGTTGGAGTGGGTCCCACCTTACGGGCGGCAAGAATGGAACAGCATAATCCTCCCTGGCGTTACCCTTGGTTGGTTTTACGTGGCTGCCAACCTGCGGCTCATCCGGTCGGCCATGCTGGACGTGTTGGACTCTGAGTACATCAAGCTGGCCCGCGCCAAGGGCGTATCCCCTAAAATGGTTATTTTCAAACACGCCTTGCGCAATGCCCTGATCCCGCCCTTGACGTTTGCCGGCGTCACCCTGGGGGCCCTGGTGACCGGCTCCCTGGTTGTTGAGACCGTGTTTGCCTGGCCCGGCCTGGGCAAGCTGGCAATTGAGGCTCTCTTCGGAGCCGATTATCCTCTCTTGCAGGGGGTGGTCATCGTCTTCACCCTCATGTATGTAACGGCCGCTTTGACGGTGGACGTGCTGTACGCCTATATCGATCCCAGAATTCGCTACGGATAGTGGAATAGGAGGACAAAGTGGCAACCAGTACCGGCCAGATCGCTGAAGCCTCGCCAACGTTCGGCGCCCGGGTCGCCGGTAAGTGGCGGACCATGCGGCGCTTGCCGATAATTCCCGTGGCACTTTTGTCCATAGTGGTATTTGCTGGCATCACTGCCTCCTGGATCGCCCCCCATGACCCTGAGAGGGGGGACCTGCGGCTGAGAATGCTGCCTCCATTTTGGTCTGGAGAAGAGACCACCAACAAGACGGTGGTGGAGAGGGTTGCGCTGGGTCGAAGCAACGAGCAGGTCAGTCTTCGAGAAGCTCAAAAGATTCAAAGCGACGTACTCTTGGGTGACAAAGTGGCCGTGGTCATCAGGGAGGGAGGCTCCAACGAGTTCCTGCTGGGCACCGACCACTTGGGCCGGGATGTCCTGTCCCGCGTCATCTTTGGCGCCCAAATCTCCCTGATCGTGGCGGTGGTCACCCTGGGAGTTGGCGGCACCGTCGGGGTGGCTTTGGGCCTGGCGGCGGGTTGGTACGGGGGCTGGATCGATGAGTTGTCCATGCGCCTGGTCGACATCAAGCTGTCGATTCCTCTCATCCTGATCGCCCTGGTCCTGGTCATATCCCTGGGCCAGTCCTTCCTGCTCATCGTGGGGGTATTGGCCATCTGGATCTGGCCGCGCTTCGCCCGGCAGATACGGGCGGAGGTCTTGCAGCTAAAGAACATGGATTATGTGGCCCTGGCCAGGGTTTCTGGGGCCTCCACATTGCGCATCCTGTTCATTCACATCTTCCCGGGCACCATCAATACCTTGATCGTAGTGGCCACCCTCCAGGTGGGTATCGTGATCCTCCTGGAATCCACCTTGAGCTTCCTGGGCGCGGGCGTTCCACCGCCCACACCGGCCTGGGGCTCCATGGTAGCCGATGGCAGGGACAAGCTGGGGGCTGGATTCTGGTGGATTTCCACCTTCCCGGGCGTGGCCATCATGTTGACCGTGATGTCGCTGAACCTCTTCGGCGACTGGCTGAGGGACACCCTGGACCCCAAGCTTCGACAGATGGAGTAACCGTTCCGGGGGCTGATGCCCTCTTCACCCCCCGGATTGCACGGCCTGGCAGAGTGCCGGGGGGTCCGTGGTTGGAAAGCTGAGAGTGGGGTAGTGTTGGGAGTTGGCCGGGCCAGGGGCGGCCGGCTTGGAGATTCGAAAACGAGGAGCAGGGATTGAGTATGGCGGCCAGCGCCAAAGCTAACGGCAAGGTTGTTCTGGATGTTCAAGACCTCCGCACCTACTTCCGGACCCGCTGGGGTACGGTGAAGGCGGTGGACGGGGTCAGCTTCAGCTTGCGCCAGGGAGAGACCCTGGGTATCGTGGGCGAGTCGGGCTGCGGCAAGTCCGTCACGATGCTGTCGCTGATGCGTCTTATCCCTATCCCTCCGGGGCGCATAGTGAGCGGGACGATAACTCTTGATGGAGAAGACCTGCTCCAGTTTACGGAAGCCGAGATGACCGCTGTCCGGGGCAAGAAGATTGCCCTGATCGTCCAGGACCCGATGACTTCCTTGAACCCCGTATTTTCCATCGGGAACCAGGTGGTGGAGGCCATCAAACTTCATCAAAACCT